>CACVAZ010000222.1 GCA_902727995.1 uncultured Sulfurovum sp. | reverse complement strand
AGCATATAGAGAGATTGCAAGAAGAGAAAAGGGGTATTAATAAAAAATTTAAACATGCTGAATTTATTGCTAGGAAACGAAAAAAAGATATAGAAAAAATTCAAAGTGAAAAAAATAATTTAAGTTTAAAATTGAAAAATACTGAATCAGTACTTATTAAGGAAAAATATAAATTGCAAGAACAACAAAATGGAATGAAACAATTATCTAAGCAGAATAATGAGCTCCTTAATGATTTTATAGAAATAAAAGAAAAGAGAAATTTACAACTTATAAATCCTATTAGATTTATAAAAAATATTAAAGGTGGAATATGATGTTTTTTAAAAAAAAATTTAAAAGAAAATTAGAAAGAAGTAATTTTTTTGATAAAAAATTTTATTTACGAGAGAATAGAGATGCTAGACTTTCAAAACTTTCTGCGATAGATCACTATATCAAAATAGGTATGATAGAAGATAGAAAACCAAATATAAATTTTGATCCTGTTTGGTATAGGAATTTTTATGAAGATATAGCAGAAGCGAATGTTGTACCGATAATACACTTTATATTATATGGTAATGTTGAAAATCGTTTTATAAATAAAAATGAAGAATCTCAATATCAAAAAATAAAACTTAGTGGAATTTTTGATGAAAATTTTTATAAAACTCAATATGATGATTTAAAGGAACAACAAAAAGATTATAATTTTCTTTTACATTATATTAGGTATGGAGAATCTGAAGGAAGAAAAGCAAATAATAAGTTTGATTTAGTTTGGTATAATAAAAGATATTTGAATGAAAAAGAATATTATGTTTCTCCATTAATTCATTTTATTGAAAATTCTGAAACTCATTTCATGAATTCTACTGAAGAAAAACAGAATAAATTAAAAATTATTGAATCTTTTGAGGAAAAAAAAATTGAGAAGGATATTTCTAAAATAAAATCTGTAGAAAAGGTAAGTACTAAAAAAAATATTCGTAAAGTTAAACCTAAAAATTTTTCAACTATCTATAAATTTAATTTAGAAAAAGTAAATTCTGAGAAAATAGTTGGTTGGATTGTAAATTTAAAAAAGCCAAATGATATATTTAACTTAATCTTATATATTGATGATATAGAATATATATCATGTTCTAATGATAAAAATCGTTCTGACTTAAAAAAACATAAACTTTCAGCAGGAAAAGGTGGATTTGAAATTCTTTTTCCTAAAGAATTACTGACAGAAAAAAAACATAAGATAACTCTATTATTACCTGATAAGACAACCATTGAAACTTTTATTGAAAATGAGACAACAAATATTGATTATTGTGTTAAACCTACACTATCTTATACTAATGATGTAACCATTATTGTTCCAATTTATAATGCAGCAGATGATTTAGAGGTTTGTATTGGTCGCCTTTTAACGCATACTACCAGTAAAGCAAAACTTATTTTAATTAATGATGCAAGTACAGATAAAAGAATTTCAGAAATTTTTTCAAATATACCATCTAATTCAAAAAATATTAAAGTACTTCATAATGTGCAAAATTTAGGGTTTACAAGAACAGTAAAAAGAGGAATTAAAGAAGCTGGGAATGATGATGTAATTTTATTAAATTCTGATGCAAGAGTGACACAGTATTGGCTAGAGGGATTACAAAAAGCTATAAATTCTGATTTAAATATTGCAACAGTAACACCTATGTCTGATCGTGCAGGAGCATTTTCTGCACCTAAAATTGGTAATAGTAATGATCTTCCCCATGGGATATCAGAAGAGAAGTACGCGTTAGCATTTAAACGAAATTCTCAAAGCTTATATCCAACTGTGCCAACTGGAAATGGTTTTTGTCTTTATATTCGTAGAAAAACTATTAATGCCATTGGCTCTTTAGATGAAAAAGCTTTTCCAAGGGGATATGGTGAAGAAAATGATTTTTGTATGAGGGCAAGATTACATGGATGGAAAAATATTATTGATGATAGTACATATGTTTTTCATGATAGAACTAAAAGCTTTGGTAATTCAAAAGATGAACTGATAAAATCTGGTCGTAAAGTAATTGATGAACGATATAAAGATTACAAAAAAGCTATTGAAGTTTTTACTACTTCTCCTTTAATTCAGACAGCTAGATTTTTTTCTAAGAAGGCCTTAAAAGAGTGTTTATTGCCATTAAGTATACTTCCTAGAGCACTATATGTTGTTGCGACTCAAACTGGTGGAACACCACAAACAAATCGTGACTTAATGAGTTCTTTACAAGAAAATTTTGAGACTTGGACTCTTCAATCCGATAGTAAAGAGTTGATTTTATCAAAATATACTCGGAATGATACGGTTATAGTTCATAGAATTTCATTAAAAGAAGCAGTTGAACCTTTAACACATATCTCATCGGAATATGATAATATTGTATCAAGTTGGTTAAGAGATTATCAGTTTGATGTGGTTCATATTCGTCATCTTGCATGGCATAGTTTATCTTTACCTCGATTAGCAAAAGAGTCTGGTTCAACGGTTATTAATTCATTTCATGATTTTTATACGCTATGTCCTACCGTTAAATTATTAGATAATAAGTATACGTATTGTAATGGGAAATGTACCAATGGTGTTGGTGAGTGTCAAATAGAGTTATGGAATCAAGATGCTTTACCTTTACTTAAAGATAGTTGGATTTATGAATGGCGAAAAAAGTTTTTAATAGCATTAATGTACTGTGATATTTATATCACAACGTCTCAAAGTGCAAGAAAAACAATTTTGGATATATATCCTACTATTTCAACTGATAATTTTTATGTGATTCCACATGGTAGAGATTTTTTATTTCAACAGATTCCATTAAATAATAATACTTTTAATATTTTAGTACCAGGTAATATTACAATTGCAAAAGGCTGGAATATTATAGTTGGACTATTAGAAGAAGATTCTTTTGAAAAATTACATTTTCATATTATAGGTAATTGCAATCAATATTTAGAACATCCTCGTTTAACATTTCATGGAGCATATAAAAGAGAAGAGTTTTCAGAAGTAATAAAGAAAGTTAGACCAACCGTTGGAGCTGTTTTTTCAATATGGGATGAAACTTGGTGTCATACTTTAACTGAATTATGGTCTGTTGGATTACCTGTTATGGTATTAAACTATGGAACTGTAGCCCAAAGAGTTAATGAAAGTGGTGCTGGGTGGGTTTATGATGATAGTGATATCAAACAACTTTATAGTAAAATTATAAAGGATTTAACAGATAAAGATAGTATTACACAAGCACTTATATCAACTAAAAAGTGGCAAGAGACCAGAGGTGTATTACATACAAATTCATTCATGGCATCTAGTTATATGCAAGTATATTATAAGGCTATGACAGAGTCATTAAATCAGAAACAAACTTTTATTAAAAAGATAAAAGATAAAACTTTAAAAGCAAAAATAGCTATTGTAATTGATTCAAGCAATACAAATATTTTAGAAAAAGTAAGAAACTCGATGGAAAGAGATTTTATTTATATTAGGTTGACATTTAAGCAACTTATAGTAGCCATTGAACTTGAAGAACTTTCTTTTGCAATTATTAAAAAAGAAATTTTAAGTGAAGCTAATTTAAAGATTTTAAAATCTTTAAATTTTAAATATATAGATAGTTTAGCTATTGAATCATTAAATGAACAACAGCTTGATATAAAGGTTCAAGAATTATTAGTGGGAGTATAAATAGAATGAACGAAGTGCATAATGATGTTTTATTAGGTAAAGAAGAATATCTTTTTTTATTTCAAGGAATGCATAGACAATTTGATTATTTATTAAAAAGAAAAATAGTTTTACCTATTAATATAAAAAATTTTATTTTTAATATTAAAAGACGAAGCAGTCATTTTGAAAAAAATAAAATAAAATATATTCATATTGTTTTTCCATCTAAACCATTGGTAAAAAGAAAATTTTTACCAAAAGGGTATGCTAATATAGATAGTTTATATAATATGTATTATAAAGAAAACTGTACGTCCTATGAAGATAATATTTTTTATGCATTAGACTTATTAATTAGTTTAGAGAATGAATACTCTACGTTTCTTAAGTATGATACACATATAAGTGATAGAGGATATTTAGCTATTGCTAAATATATACTTGATTTTTTTAATATCGCTTATAATAAGAAACTTGATAGTATGTTCCAAAAAAGACTAGCCAGTAATGATTTGTCTAAAAAAATATTGAAAGGTAAGGGTTTAGAAGAAGTATTAAAAATTTCAAATTGTAATTTTTATACTATAGGGAATAGGAGTCATCTTACAGGAAATGGTGATGAGGTAACAATTTATTATAATGCCAATATTAAAGAAAATAAAAGATTATTAATTTTTGGAGATAGTTTTTTGAAAGATATGTTACCAATATTTTCATTCCATTTTAAAGATATTATGTATATTCGTAGTCAATTTATTCATTATGATATTGTTAAATCATTTAATCCTGACATGGTGATTTCAGGAAATGCTGAGAGATATCTTAGTAATGTAAAATCAGAAAAAAATGCAAATAATTTTTTAATGACAAAGTATGGTGACAATAAATACTCTCCTTCAAAGGAATATTTAGACGCATTTCAAGCTCAACTCTCTTCTTACTATTATCCTCATATATATAAAGAATGGGAAGAAAAAATTAAAGATATTTACAGTAATCCTTTAAATCTAACTATAAAAAGATTAAGTAAAGATATAGTTTTAGATAAAAAAGAGAAAGAGTTTTCACTATTTAGTATAACAGGAGTAGATTCTCGTATCATTTTTAATGATATATGTATTAATAAAAATAAGAATTATATATTTAGTATTAAGTTTTATTCAAATGTTGATTCTATATTTCAACTTTTTTATACAACAAATGAAAGTTCAGAATTTAGTGAGAGAAATAGTATTAAAAAAGAAGTACTAGAAGGAATGAATACTATTACAATTTCTTTACAACATATTATATTAGGAAATCGACTTCGTATAGATCCGCTAATGAATATAGGAGAGGTTAAAATACATGACTATAGATTAGAGGAAACTAATGATAAATAAAAAAACCTTAACCCACCTAAAACAACTAGAAGCCGAATCTATACATATTTTAAGAGAGGTTGTAGCAGAGTTTGATAATCCTGTAATGATGTATTCTGTAGGAAAAGATTCATCGGTGATGCTTCATTTAGCTATGAAAGCTTTTGCTCCTGCGAAATTACCTTTTCCTATGCTTCATGTTGATACGCTTTGGAAATTTAAGGAGATGATAGAATTTCGAGATGAGAGAGCGAATGAGTTAGATTTTAATTTAATCGTACATTCTAATCCTGAGGGTATTGCCATGAACATTTCTCCT
This sequence comes from uncultured Sulfurovum sp., assembly GCA_902727995.1. Classification (GTDB taxonomy): domain Bacteria; phylum Campylobacterota; class Campylobacteria; order Campylobacterales; family Sulfurovaceae; genus UBA1140. The sequence goes on along the minus strand of CACVAZ010000222.1, from coordinate 5,779 downwards.
TTTGAACATGGCTCTAAACTCCATACGGACATTATGAAAACACAAGCTTTGAAACAAGCTTTAAATATGGGTAAATATGATGCAATTATTGGTGGTGCTAGACGAGATGAAGAGAAGAGTCGAGCCAAAGAGAGAATTTTTTCTTTTCGAGATAAACAACATCGTTGGGATCCTAAAAATCAACGACCAGAGCTTTGGAACATTTATAATACAGCTATTGAAAAAGGGGAAAGTGTAAGAGTTTTTCCTATTTCGAACTGGACAGAACTGGATATTTGGCAATATATTTATTTGGAGAACATTAAGATTCCTTCACTCTATTTTGCAAAAGAGCGACCTGTGATTGAGATTGATGGTACAAAAATCATGGTTGATGATGAACGTATGCCCAAAGAATTACGAGATAAAGCAAAGATGGAGATGGTTCGTTTTAGAACTTTAGGCTGTTACCCTTTAACAGGAGCCATTAATTCAAGGGCGACTACTTTACCTCAAATTATTGAAGAGATGCTCCTCTCAACAAGCAGTGAACGAGAAGGACGGGTGATTGATAATGACCAAGTTGGAGCAATGGAAAAGAAAAAAATGGAAGGGTATTTTTAATGAATATTGAGGCATATTTAGAACAACATGAACATAAAGATATGCTTCGGTTTTTGACTTGTGGTTCCGTCGATGATGGAAAAAGTACATTAATTGGACGGATGTTTTATGATTCTAAGATGATTTTTGATGATCAGTTATCTGCCATTGAAAGTGAAAGTAAAAAGTATGGTACCACAGGAGACAAGCTTGATATGGCACTTTTGGTTGATGGTTTACAAAGCGAAAGAGAGCAAGGGATTACCATTGATGTGGCATACCGTTTTTTTTCAACTGAAAATCGTAAGTTTATCATAGCTGATACGCCAGGACATGAGCAATATACGCGAAATATGGTTACAGGTGCATCGACAGCTGATGTGGCTATTATCTTGATAGATGCTCGTAAAGGGATTTTAACTCAGACTAGACGGCACAGTTTTATTGTTTCTCTTTTGGGCATTAAACATGTTATTGTGGCTATTAATAAGATGGATTTAGTAGATTATAATGAAGAAGTTTTTAATGCAATTAAGCAAGACTATCAAGATTTACTAACTGAACTTAAAATTCAAAATGCCTACTACATTCCTCTTTCTGCTTTAGATGGAGACAATGTTGTAAACAGAAGTCTGCATACTCCTTGGTATAAAGGAGAACCTTTATTTAATCTTTTGGATACGATGGACATTAGAGAAGAAGTTTTAGCTCAAGCATTTAGGTTTTCTGTTCAGTATGTTAATCGTCCAAATCTTGACTTTAGAGGTTTTTGTGGAACAATTGCCAGTGGTAGCATAAAAGTAGGGGAAAACATAACGATTTTACCTTCTGGGAAAACAACAAAAATTAAAAGTATTATAGATTCCAGTCAGATTAGTGAAACAGGTAAAGAGAGAAATAGCAATGAAGCCTTTGCAAATATGGCTGTTACACTTACAACGGAAGATGAAGTGGACATTAGTAGAGGAGATATGATTGTGCATAGCGATAATCTTCCTAATATCTCTAATCATTTAAAAGTTATGTTGGTGTGGATGGATGAGAACTTGATGAGTATTGATAAAACTTATGATATTAAACAGGCTTCATCCCTTCTTTCTGGAAGTTTTGAGAAGATTAATTATAAAATAGATGTTAATACTTATCATAAAACAGAAGTTGAGCATTTAGAACTGAATGATATTGCTTCTTGTCGAATGGTTTTAAATAGATCAATCGTTGTCGATTCTTATAGAGAGAATAGAACAACAGGAAGTTTTATCGTTATTGATCGTATGACCAATAATACCGTTGCTGCAGGGATGATAGTTGGACTGAGTCGACGAAATCCCGAGTTAACTAAAAAGCAATATTCTCATACAGAACGAGAGCTTAATCTTTTTATTAGAACGCATTATCCTGAGTGGGATTGTAAGGTTATTTAGGTGTTTAGAGAGACCAATTTACGCTCCATTATGAAAGGTATTAGTTGGCGTCTTATGGCTACAACGACAACGGTTATTATTGTTTATTTTTTCTTTGGACGTTTAGATCTAGCCATCATAGCAGGAATGATTGAAACAATTTTAAAAGTAGGTCTTTATTGGGCACATGAGAGATTGTGGCATAAAGTTCGTTGGGGAAAACAAAAAATAGAGCCTTTTAATCTTTGGTTTACAGGGCTACCTCTTTCAGGTAAAACCACCATTGCAGATAAAGTTTATAAAGAGTTGGAAAAGCTCCAAATTCCATTAGAGCGATTAGACTCTTCAGAAATGCGAAATCTTATACCTGATATTGGTTTTTCAAGAGAGGAGAGAAACAGACACATGCATCGTATTGGTCATCTTATTAAAACATTGCAAAATAACTCAATTTCAACCGTTGCTTCATTTGTATCTCCTTATACTGAGTCACGAAAAGCAATTCGAGAGATGGTTAAGAATAATGTAATCGTTTATGTTAAAACCGAATTAGAGACTTGTAAAAAACGTGACTACAAAGGAAAGTATGAAAAAGCTTTAAGTGGAAAATACCAAAACTTTACAGGAGTAAATGATATTTATGAAGAACCCAAAGATGCTGAAATCATTATTGATACAGATAAAGTTTCAGCAGATGAAGCCAGTCAAATAATAGTTGATTATATAAAAAAGAGATATATTAACTAATGGATAATACAAATATTATAAAACATGAACATCAACTTTCCAAAGAGAACAGAGCAGAATTAAAAGGACAAAAACCTTGTGTTTTATGGTTTACAGGTCTTAGTGCAAGTGGAAAATCTACTATTGCTAATGCTTTGGAGGTGAGGCTTTTTGAGTTAAAGAAACATACCTATCTTTTGGATGGAGACAACATTAGGTTAGGACTCAACACTGGATTGGGCTTTTCTGATGAAGATAGAGTTGAGAATATTAGACGAATTGGGGAAGTCTCTAAACTTTTTGTAGAGAGTGGCATGATTGTTTTAACAGCTTTTATCTCTCCTTTTATGGAAGATAGAAAGCTCGTTAGAGCATTACTTGACAAAGATGAATTTATAGAAATATTTGTAGATACTCCATTAAATGTTTGTGAGAAGAGAGACCCTAAAGGACTTTATGTGAAAGCACGAGAAGGGATTATTGAGAATTTTACAGGTATTTCTTCTCCTTATGAAGCTCCTATTTATGCAGAAATTCATATTGAAACCGATAAAATGACACTCGAAGAATCGGTAGAGAAGATTATTAATTATTTAGAAAATAGAGGATACTTTAATGCTTGAAAAAGTTGATTTAGAGAAAGTTGTTACTATTGCAAGAGAAGCTGCTAGTGCAATTATGGAAATTTATCAAAAAGATTTTTCAGTAGAGTATAAATTTGATGACTCCCCTTTAACAGAAGCTGATTTAAAATCTAATGAGATTATTTGTAATGCTTTAATGGCACTTTATCCTAATATTCCTATATTGTCAGAAGAGAATAAAACTGTAGCGTATGAAGAGCGAAAACTATGGGAGTGCTTTTGGTTAATTGACCCAATTGATGGGACCAAAGAATTTATTAAAAAGAATGATGAGTTTACAATCAACATAGCTTTAATTAAAAAAGGAATCCCTGTTCTTGGGGTTGTTTTTGCACCAGCCATTGATGAAATGTATGTGGCTAAAAAAGGTGAGGGTGCTTTTAAAAATGGTGTAAAATTACCTTTAATTCAAAATAATAATTTAAAAGAAAAAATCTTTGTGGTGGCATCTAAATCACATCTTTCTTTAGAAACGCAAGAATTTATAGATTCGCTTGAATCAAAAAGCATTGAACAAGTCTCAAAAGGAAGTTCTTTGAAATTGTGCATGGTAGCTGAAGGAGTAGCCGATATTTATCCTAGACTTGCCTCAACAATGGAGTGGGATACTGCTGCAGCTCATGCAATAGTTTTGGAGTCGGGTAAAGAAGTTATACAGTTTGAAACTAAAGAAGCTCTAACTTATAATAAAAAGGATTTATTGAATCCTTGGTTTATGGTAAAATAATTTAAAAAGAAGGATTGAAGGATGAAAGGCATCATATTAGCAGGAGGAAGTGGAACACGACTTTACCCCATAACCAAAGGAGTAAGTAAACAATTGGTTCCAATTTACGATAAACCAATGATTTATTATCCATTATCTGTTTTAATGTTAGCAGGAATCACCGAAGTGCTTATTATTTCGACAGCAAAAGATTTACCAAGATTTGAAGAACTTTTGGGAGATGGTTCTGACATTGGGATGAAGTTTTCCTACGTTGTTCAGCCTAATCCAGATGGATTAGCACAAGCATTTATTTTAGGGGAAGAATTTATTGGTTCGGATGATGTTTGTTTAGTTCTTGGAGACAATATTTTTTATGGACACGGCTTAACTGAACTTCTGGCTTCTTCCGTTGAAAATGCTAGAAAAGAAAATGCTGCTACGGTCTTTGGTTATTATGTGAAAGACCCTGAGCGTTATGGGGTTGCTGAATTTGATAAGAATGGAAAAGTAACTTCTTTAGAAGAAAAGCCTAGTCACCCTAAAAGTAACTTCGCTGTGGTAGGTCTTTACTTTTACCCAAATGACGTGATTAAAAAAGCAAAAGAAGTTAAACCGAGTGAACGAGGTGAGCTTGAAATTACGACTTTAAATCAAGATTATTTAAATGAAAAACGTTTAAAGGTAGAACTGATGGGAAGAGGTTACGCATGGCTAGATACAGGAACACATGAAAGTCTTCTTGATGCATCCCAATTTATTCAAACCATTGAAAATAGACAAAGCCTTAAAGTAGCATGTATTGAAGAAATTGCCTATGAAATGGGGTACATTTCTAAAGAAGAACTTTTATCTTTGGCTGAACCTCTTAAAAAAAATCAATACGGACAATACTTAATTCGTATAGCTTCTGAAGAACAAGGGCTTTTGCGATGAAGTTTATTAGAACAAAAATTGCTGATGTCGTGATTTGTGAACCTGTGATGCATGGAGATGATAGAGGATATTTTGTAGAGACTTTTAGAGCTGATAAGCTAGAAGAGTTTTTAGGGTATAAGATTAACTTTTGTCAAGACAATGAATCTAAAAGCGTTAAAGGAGTTCTCCGAGGACTCCATTATCAGTTAGCCCCTTATGCTCAAACAAAACTAGTAAGAGTTATTCAGGGTAGAGTACTTGATGTGGCTGTAGATATTCGTAGAAATAGTCCAACTTTCGGACAGCATGTAGCTGTAGAATTAAGTGCTGACAACAAAAGACAACTTCTTGTACCAAGAGGTTTTGCACATGCTTTTGTGGTTTTAGAAGATGATACAGTATTTGCGTACAAAGTGGACAATTATTATAATCCTGAATGTGATAGAGGTATTGCTTTTAATGATAAAGATTTAGGCATTGATTGGATTTTAAGTAATGAAGAATTAAATCTTTCAGCTAAAGACAGAGTTCAAGCTAAATTGAGTGAAACTAATGAATTGTTTGATTATGGAGTTAATTACTATGCTTAATGTTCTAGTTACAGGAAAGAAAGGACAAGTAGCTTCAGAGATTAAAGAGCTTTCACATAACTATGCTTATAACTTTTTTTTTACAGATAGAGATGAATTAGACATTAAAAATCAAGATGAAATTCAAAGTTTTATTAAAAAAAATGCTATTAATATTATTATCAATTGTGCTGCTTATACAGCTGTTGATAAAGCAGAAGAGGAACAAGC
>CACVAZ010000221.1 GCA_902727995.1 uncultured Sulfurovum sp. | reverse complement strand
TACAATCGTAAGAGGTTGCACTCATTTAATGACTATTTATCTCCAACTCAATTTGAAGATAATATGTTACTTTTAAACTTGGGTGCTTAGATATTCTTTCTTTGTCCTATATTGGGTTGACACATCACTTATGCTAGAAGAATTTTTAGTAAAAAAGTCAAATATATTAGTTCGAGATGAAGAGGGAAAGAATGCACTCTATTGGGCAATCAAATACCGTAATCGCCATAATGTAAAAATTTTACTTAAATACAATATTAATTTAATGGTTACAAATGAAACTCATGCTATTTTTCATAGTATTCAATCTAAAGATATTGAAATTTTTATGCATATTTTTACACTGAGTAACATCGATGTTAATATAAAAGATGCAAGTGGAGTTAGTCTATTGATGAGAGCTATTGAACAAGAATCTATTCAGATAGTTCGATACCTTATAAACAGAGGTGCAAATTTATACATAAAAGACAACAATAACAGAACTGTTTTAGAATATATTCAAAAGTGCCGTCACAAAGACCTTTTTAACTTAGTCTATTATCGTCTTATTTATATGGAGTCTAACGTTGCCTAAAAGAAGAGTTTTAAAACTCTTGCTTTTTATTAACCTCTTTTTTCTCTCCCTCTTTATCTTTTTTTTTGCCAAAACCAGCTCCCTTCTTTGTTTTTGCTGTTAGTTCTAAAGCTTCTATATTGCTTCGATAGTCTATACCTTCCTTTTGCATAGTGGCAAAACAACTGACCACCACAGCAACGGCATTGGGAACTGCACCTTTTTTCTTATATGATTGTAGGTTTTTTTCACTCACTTTAATCAATCTACTAAATTTTGGTAGACTAATCTCAGCATCAAGTAATTGTTTTTTAAAGTCTATAAAAGTCATTGTTCACTCCTTTTTCTTCATAAGATAGAATATATTATAGCAAATTTCTTTACTTTATTGACATTACATAATATTTTATATATAATTACCATAATATATTACTAAAAGTAAGTTTTATGTTAAAATAATTTAAGCCAAAGGAATACAAATGGCAAAAACAGTAAAAAAATCAACAACGAAAAAAGTTAAACCAACAACATTAAAGAAAAAAGTTATTAAAAAAGTAGCTAAAGAATTAACAAAAAAAGCTGTAGCTAAAAAAGTAGTGGCTAAAAAATCAGCTAAGTCTGTTTTGAAAACTGTAACAAAAACAGCACTTAAGAAAAAACCTGCTAAGAAAAAAACTGCAAGAAAAATTGTTAAAAAAGCAATTAAACAAGCTGCATAAACATTTACCCTTAAATACCTCTTCAAGTTAAGGGGTATTTAAACGTTAAAACTTCTACCCCAAGTGAGGTAGACTAGAGACTATTTATTTATTACTTTATTAATTTCATACACAACCGTTGAACCACTCATTTCATTGGCAACCAAAAGTAAATCTTTACCATTTGGTGATTCTGATGCAGCAATAAATCTCATACCTTCAGGTGAAACATCACCCTTACTCCCTATATCAAGATACGAAATAAATGTTGGTGCTTTAGGGTTACTAATGTCATAAAGTAATATGGCATTTTGACGCTCTAATCCAATAAAAGCAATGACCTTATTACCAATAGTTCCAATGGTTAAGGCTTCAGGTTCAGCACCTTTATTTCCACTTCTTCCATCTATGTCACCATCATCTTGATTAAATAAGCTTGGTTGAATTTCTGCTACCTTTTTAGAAATGGCATCACCACTGTCCCAAACCAGATCACCTTGGTCATCCCAAATAGAAAAACTTCTAGCCCCATACGTATAGAGCTTTTCATATTTACCATCAGAATTTTTACCCAAATCGGTCATAACTTTTAAATCATTATCGTTTTCATAAGAGGCTTTAATACTATCTGCTAAATCAAGTTTACTAATTTTACTCTCATCAATATGTGTTGGATTATCACATTTTGGGTCACTATCTAAACAATATTCTCTACCATCACCTTCATTCGCTGTGACCAAATAAGTTACACCATTTTTAATATATGACGCAATAGAATCAGGTTGATAAAAGCCAAAAAGTCCAGCAAAGTTTTTCATTTCAATTTTACCATTCTCTTCTATATCAATAGTACTGTTTCCTGTCTCATAACTTTTACTACCATATGACTTCACATATTCAATACTGTTGCTAGTTAGGTCAACTTTTGCCATGGCATTATTCTCTTGAAGGGTTACATAGGCGTAATTTCCACTCACCGTAACATACTCAGGCTCAATGTCTTGGGCTTGGTTGTTACTCAGTGTTGCTCCTAGTCTTACTTCTGTTCCATCACTCGCTTTGGTTAAAGTAGTGTTTGAAAAATCAAGATCAAGATAGGAACCATCAGCTACGGTTACTATGCCAATTGAACCAATAGGGTCTGTTGTGTAAGCACCATTTGGTTCACCTTCATTCGCAACAATTATTTTTGTACCATCTTCATTAAAAGTTACCATATCGGGTAAATACCCTGCCACTACTTTTCTAAGCAATCTACCATTAGCATCAAGAATAATAACCGAACCTTTTCCCTGCTTTTTACCAACAATAGCATCACCATTTTCCATGGCTACAGCTATTTTTCCATTTTTAGAAGCAACTGAATTAACTCCTGTGCCATAAGAAGAAAGGTCAATTTGTGAAACCAATGTGGGAGTAGTCACTGTTGAGATATCTACAATGTCCAATTTATTATCAGCACCATTGGTAATAAACATTCTTTTTGATGTTTTATCAAAAGCAACTATCTCACTACCACCCTCTTTTTTACTCTCATATGAGCTAAGTTTGCTAATACCTGTAATGTTTACATCGTCTACAACGGTAATGTTGTTATCACCACAGCCTGTAAAAATAACTGATGCCAACAGTAATGAGGTCACTGTACTTAAAATAATCGTCTTTTTCATTTATGAATCCTTTGAAGTTAATTTCAAAGAATAAGTAAAAATTATAACAATTGTGTAACAAATTAAAGTCAGGGGCTAAGCTATTTGTTGTTTACTATTATCTCCAGAATTAGATTCTATAGTATCAGAGGTTGGCTCTTTGTCTTTTCAACGGTCAGCAATTGTATTAAACTCTCCACGTATTTCTAAAAATGCATCAACAAGAATCGGATTAAAATAAAGGGGTCTATCATTAACAGTATTCTATTCACCCTCCCTAAACATAACCCTTCCAAAAGCTCTAAAACAAATAAACCCTACTCCTCAATCACCCTCTTCAAATACAACACCCCAAGAGGTGGCAATGTCAAAGTAATCGAATAATCTCGTCCATGTATTGGCTCTTTTTTCGCTGTTACAGCTCCTGTGTTTCCAACATATCTTGAATTCTCACTTTTATTTTATCCTAATTGCTTCTTTAGAGTGTATTTGTATTATACGAGTTATAAGTTTTTCAATTATTTCTTTAAATTTCGGAACTAAGTCTCTATGTTTTTTAAAAAACTTTACAGATTTTTTCTCAAATGTATCTGTCTGATTGATTGTATACATTTTAACCTATTTTTCTTTCAAAATCATCAAAGTTAAATGGACTTACATTCCCTTTTTCTATATCTTTTTTTGATTCATTCATAGTGCTTATAAAGTCATTATCTGTAGAAATTTTTATGATTTCAATATCTTTTTTAAAATACTCTAATAACCATAAAAATTTTGTAATGATTTCATCACTAACACGTATTTGATAAGTATGCATAATAACTCCTTTAATTTAATTGATTATATCATTTGGGTACTTAAATGTTAAAATACACAAATCTACTTTTCCTCGCTCCCAAACTGTGTTTGGGAGTGTGTATGCACTTTAGAAGTATAACTCGTTCCCAGCATCCTCGGTAGGATACGTATACGAGAACTACAACTACCAAAGAATATCAAAACCCAATAGAACAGTAAACTCCCGTATGCATTCCCACGCAGGAACGAGCTAAACGATTACGTTCACTTGACCCCTATTACACTAGCATTACAGTAGTAGTGAACAGCTCCACCACCACCTGTAAGATAGGCTCTAACGGGTTCTTGTTTATGGCTATCGGGTATCTGCTTGGCTATCTCTTCCATCATCTGAACAATGGCTTCACTAAAACTTTTGGCTATCATGGTTAAAATCTACCTGTCATTTTAAATTGGTTAAATCGTGCCATATCTATACCATTAGTCAAACCATAAAGTCTAGCCAATCCATTCCCCGTTTCGGTTTTATTACCATGATAAAAACCTACATTAACCTTGGTTTTAAAAGAGAGTTCTACCAATCTATCGGTTAAAAAGCTATAGAGATAGGCACTTCTAGCTCTTGCCTCTTTAGAAAGTGTATTATCTTTTGCTAACTTTGACCATACAGAGCTATCTCGACCTGATACGAGAAGTTGATAGAGACTCTTTTCAAAATCTCTTAAAGAGGTAAAATATTTTTCATTCTCTAGCAGTTTTTTGAGGTCATTGTTATTGGTCATATTTAGCAACTGTTCTGCTTGGTCATAATCTAAGGTTTCTAAGAGTTGATAGAGTTTTTCTCTGTTTCCTTTTTTCCAGTCTCGTAAGGTTCTTTCAGGAACATTTAGAAGTTTTTGTATTTGTTGTTGGGTCATGGGTACTTCTTTTTCCTTGATTGTAGGCAAATATTACCGTTTTGTCAAGATTTTAAAAGTTCTTTTTTTGATTAAAAGTGGAGATTTAAGGGGAGGGTGTAAGTCTGATGAGTCTTGTGAATAGTTAGTGGTTATTCAACGCCTGACCTATAGTTTAAGGTATTGAAATAAGTGGAGATTTAATCACTGGGGTGTAAAGTTGAAAACAGACACCAAATCGGTAAAGTGATTGATTTCACAAAAAAGCTAGACATAGAGGAACTCAATAATCGTTATGTCAAAATGGGCATTGTTTTAAAAGAGAGTCAATTTAAAGTTCATAAAATTGAAAAGCTCAAAGAGGGGGTACAAGTTTTGATACAAAGTAGTGACACTAACAAAATATCCGTACTTTCAAGAGAGGGAGAGGCAATTGTTTTTGGGCTTGAAGAATGCGAGAAGGTTTTGTTGGGGCTTCGGGGGTAAAATATCACTATCATAAGAAAAAAAAGAAATGAATTTTGTGGGTCTAAGGTTTTTAAAGGTGGAAACTGTCCCCCAATGGCGTTAAGTTAAGCATTTTTATCTACTTCTATAAATTATCTTCAAACTTTAAAGTCCCTAATTTAGGACGGTTTATATTTTAGAAGAATTGATTATTTCCTTAACTTAACGCCATTGAAACTGTCCCCTTTATCTTATATATTTGGAGTAGTGAGATTCTAATCTCCGTTGTGCTATAATAATCAAAAAAAGGGGTATTGATAATGCAAAAAGTTACCTTAGAGATTAACAACTCAATATATGAGTATATTATGTTCTTTCTTGAAAATATTCCAAAAAATCTGTTGAGTATCAAAAAAGAGATTCCAGAAAAAGTAGATAGTGAAAATATAGATAAAAATTGTAATTTTGATGAGATAGAGCTTTTAAACCGTGTTAATGATATTAGATACAATAAGGTAAAACCACTCTCAAGAGAAGAAACTTTTAATGATATTTGCTGAATCTTTTCATCCAAAATTCAAATCTGATTTGAAAAAGATAGATAAGAGTGTGGCAAAGGAGATAAAAGATAAACATCTTGATATTATCTTGCAAGACCCAACGATTTACGACAGACTAAAAGGCAAACTCTCTCATCTTCACTCATACCATTTTCAAAAAAACTCTACTCAATATCGTATCGCTTATGAAGTGCTTGAAGATGATAAAATTGTGTTTCACTATATGGTTGCAACACGAGAGAATTTTTATAAGAAGTTAGAGAATAGGGTATAGGTTTTAAACGACTTTACATTTGTGACACGACCCCTCTTTTCGACCCTTCTTTTAGTGCCTGTCCCCTTTTACTTGCTAAAGATTATATTGGGATTGAGGGATTATTGAAAGTAGAGAGGTTATGGTGAGTTGTTATTCTAATGGGCATTCCACAACTGGAGAGACTGCGAAAGAACATTCTAAAATGGAACTTAAATAGGTAGGTGAAAAAGCGTAAGAAACTCTAATAAATCATCAAATAAAAACCATAAGAATGTTACAATACTGCTAGATAAACACCTATATTTAGGTATTTAAAGAGGTTTTTTGATGAGTAATATGTATAAAGAGGGTGAGCATAGAAAACAGCAAATGTTTTTCCCTCCAAGTATAGATGAGTATGTAAACCAAGATAATCCAGTAAGGGCTATAGAGGATTATGTAGAACTTTTAGATATGGTAGAGTTAGGATTCACTAAATCTGCTTTAAACTCAGCAGATGGACAACCAGCTTATCATCCAAAACTACTATTAAAAATCTATATTTATGGATACCTTAATAAAATTAGAAGTTCAAGAAAACTAGAACAAGAGATAAAAAGAAATATAGAGATGATGTGGTTATGTGCAGGATTAATACCAAGCTCTAAAACCATCTCTAATTTTAGAAAAGAGAATGCAAAACCCCTCAAAAAAGTCTTTAGAGAGTTTGTGTTGTTGTGTAAAGAGTTAGAGTTAATAACAGGGGAACTCGTAGCCATAGATGGAGCATTTATGAGAGCAAATGCTTCAAAGAACCAACTGATAAGTAAAAAGAGTGTTGTTAAAGATTTAGAAAAAATTGATAAAAAGATAGAAGCCTATCTTGAAACAATGGCGTTTGAAGATAATCAAAATAAAAAAGAGAAGAAGTTAAAACCTCCAATAAATGATGTGGTTAAAATGAAAAAAAGAAAAGCAAAACTAGACAAAGATTTAGCTCTTCTTGAAGAGATGGGAGTAACCCAATATAATAGAACTGACCCTAATGCAAAAATAATGAGAAAATATGGTTATAGTCAACTCTCTTATAATTCCCAAATAGCTGTAGATAATACCTATAAGTTTATAGTAGCTACAGAGATAACGCCTCAGGGTAATGATATGCAAGAACTACATAAGATGGCAATGGAGACTAAAAAAGTTGTTGGAGATAAAGTTGATACAACCATTGTAGCAGATGCAGGTTATTACAGTGCTAATGAATTAAAAAAATGTCAAGAGGATAAGATAGAAGTTATTGTTCCCGTTCCCAATACAGGAAAAGTTCAAAAAGATAAAGGCTTCTACTCTAAAGATGATTTTACTTATGATAAAGAGCATAACCATTATATTTGTCCCAATCAACAGATACTTACCCAAACAAAATCATCAACTGTACGCAATAATAATATTAGAAACTTTTTTTATAAAGCAGGAAGTAAAACTTGTAACACTTGTCTATTAAGAAATAAATGTATTCCTCAAAAAACTGCGTGTAAAACAGTTAGTCGTACTGAGTTAGCTGAACTCGTTGAGTCTCATGCAAGCCAGATGAAAACTTATGGGGCTAAAAAGCTTATTAAAAAAAGAGGTTCAATTGTAGAACATCCATTTGGAACAATCAAACAATCTTTAGGTTGGACACATTTTTTAGTTAGAGGTTATGAAAAAGTTGAAGGAGAGAATGCTTTGATAATGTTTACTTATAACTTTAGAAGATTACTTAATCTTATAGGGATAGCTCTGTTTAGAAAAGTACTAATTGCCTTAAAAGATGGGAATATAGATGATATAAAAGCTGAAATAGTGGCTTATATTGCTTATTTTAGATTTTATTTTCTTTATATTTTTCAAACTATGAATCTTGTACGTTTTAGGAAAAAAAATGTTATTATTTAGGATATTGAAACTGGAAAGGTTTGGTTCTTTCGCAGTCTCTGGAGTTGTGGAACGAGGAAAAATAAAACCTAGAAAAGAACAAGTGACCCATGGAATTTTTAAGCCTAAACTAACTAAAATGTAGTGGTTATAAAAAGAAATCAGTAAACTGTCTGAGGGTCATTGTCCCTTAAGTCATGCGTTGTACTCCATATTATATATATTATAATTTTACTAAAATACGCATTTGATATGAGGATATAAAATATGAAAAAAAAGCAGTCAACTCGTGAAGAAATTTTAGATGCAATATTTATGCTAGTTTATATAAATGGATATAATGGTACTAGTATGTCTATGATTCTTAAAGAGTGTAATATTCCAAAAGGCTCACTTTATCACTATTTTAAATCTAAAAAAGAGATGGTTTTAGCAGTAATTAAAGAACGACTTGCACCCCGTATGGATAAATTTTATAATTTTACTGATAATGAAAATAAACATTCAATTGATATTCTTATTGATACAATAATAAATATTTCACAAAAAGAGCAACTCATAAAATATGGATGCCCTCTTAATAGACTTAATCAAGAAATGAGTTCCATTGATAAAGATTTTGAAAGTGCTATAACGCAGATATACAATCATATTAGAGAAAAAATTGTGCTACTTTTAAATAAATCAAACTTAGAAAAAGATATTAATATTGAAAAACTTTCAGAATTTGTGATAGCAAATGTATGGGGTGCACTCTCTTTGAGCCCTACTCAGTCCTCAAAAAAAAGGTATTTAGATACTATTTCTTATCTTATTGACTATTTAAAATCTTTAAAAAATTAAGATAGACCATTCAGTCTAATTAAAGTTTATTTCCAATATACTTTCAAAACAGACCAATAGGTCTATTTTGAAAATAAGGAAATGATATGTTTATAATTAACCCAATAAAAGTTGTAAATGCAACTGGAGAATTAAAAATACTCTATCAGAAAATAGAAAAGACTTTGAGCTTTGTTCCTCCACACTTTGAACTTTTTGCAACGATAGACAGAGAGTCTTTAAAAGATTTTATAGAATATAATCTTTATTTTTCAAAACATCCAAAAATTGATGCTAAAATATTACCTTTTTTGCGATTGTGTATTGCGCAAAAAGAGTGTAGAAAGTATTGTGTGGACTTTAATACTAAATTATTAATGAAAAATGGAGTTAATAAACAAATACTTAGTAATATTTGTTTAAATATAGACAAGCTTTCATTTGATATCAAGCAAAAACTACTATTCTCAAAAGTTATATATGCTATATATAATACAGACAATTTCAGTAAGGAAGACTTACAAGAACTTTATGATGCTGATTTCAGTGATAAAGATTTTTATGAACTACTAAGCTATGCCACAAATTTTATGGCAAAGAGTAAAATGATAGAAGTATATATAAAATAATGCTAAAATAACTTACAAATAAGTATTACTAACTTTTTGATTGAACAATACTAGGAGTGTATTTATGTATAAATTAAATGAATTAACACTAAAACAAAGAGAAGAACTTTTTAGACAACTTCGTATTTCTATCACTCATCACTCAAATGCCATGGAAGGCACAACTCTTTCTTTTGGTGAGACAAAAGAGTTACTTGAACATGGAAATACGGCAGGAGATAAGCCATTACATGAACAGCTTGTAATTTTAGGGTTTGCAAAGGCTTATGATGTCATAGTTCGTGAAGCTACAAATAAAGAAAATATTATTGACAGTAGCTTTATAAAAGATATACATAGCATTATGTTTGAAGATGCTTTAAAAGTTTCTTCACAGTTTGTATCTAAACCTATTGGGGCATATAGACTAGATGAAAGATATATAAAAGGTGTAGATATAAAATTATCAGCACCTAATAAAATATCAAACGATATTGAAAATTTACTTTATAGATTTAATAGTAATAATATGAGTTTAGAAGATATTGCAGAGTTTCATATTTTATTTGAAAGAGTACATCCATTTTCTGATGGCAATGGAAGAGTTGGAAGATTGATAATGGCTTTTCAAGCCATACAAAATAATATTGTTCCACCATTAATTGAAAATGAACATAGAATTGAATATTTAACCACTATTAATGACAAAGATGAGTTTTTCAAATTTATAGATGAGAGTATTCAAAATAGTATGGCTTTATTAGACTAAAAAATACAACAAAGGATACACCATGCATACGATTACTTTAAAATCAGACAATGACTTTTTTAACATGCTTAACGATATGGTTAAATCATTAGATACCAATCGTAGTGATTTACTTTACAGGAGTTATTAGAGGTAAATGAACAGGTTAAGATTGTTTTGGAGTTGGAATAAATTTAGAAAAGGGACAAGCTACTTTTGTTCCCTTTTATATCTTTAAAGGTGTATCGAGCTTTTGATTTACTGGAACAATTTGATTTAAATCTTCAAGTTCTGATGACCCTCTTATACCCTAAATAAATTGATATAAGGAATTAAAAGTGAAACACTTTACGCAAATAAAAATAATAGCTATTCTCATAACTCTATGTTTTCAACCTCTACTCATGGCAAAAATAACAGAGGTAAGTCAGAACTCATATACAGAAACTATTCAAATAAGTAAATCAGATATGCTAATAGATATTTTGGTAGCAATAAGCCATAGCCTTAGAGCTGTTACAACAACATCGAAAGAGCTTAATAGTTCTGAAGAAAAAGAGACCAATTGGTTTATTGTTGGGCTTGTTATTATGGTTGCTTTAGCTTCTATTTTAGCTGTTTTTCAATCAGATGAAGAATAAAACTTTATTCCTCATAAACATTCGTATACATCAACAGAGCTACAATCATACCTGAAGTAAAGATCATAATGTCATCAAGTGTTGAAATGATGGCATGGTCGACGGTAGCTCCTACAAATAATGACATAGGTAAAAAGAGAAAAGTGGTATAGATGTAAGCTTTTTTTGCCCATATTTTTTTGAAAAGAAGACTTATGAATGCTATTAAATTAATAAGTACTAAAATAAAAGCAAATATCCAAAAAGTAAGTAAGGCTGTTGAAAGGTTTTCATCAAATATTTCTTCTTGTAAGAGATACTCTTGTAATAAGGGGTCTAATAAAGAGTCAACTGGATAGGTAATAGCTACTATTAGTAAAATAAATGCAACAAGTTGGACAGTAATTAAGATTTTTAGATGCCTAAATTTATTCATTGGAGTTCCTTTTGTATGGATTATACATAAATTAAAATTAGTACCAATTAATAAATAACTGATGTTACGCTTTTAGTAGTCATTAAAGACAAAAAGTTTTTAATGTATTAAATAGACAATAAGGATAAAAGATGCAAATGATTACAGCAAGTCAATTAAAACAAAATAGCGTAAGGCTTCAAGACGCATTACGAGACATTATAAATTTGCTAGACTTGGAATAAATCAACAGCTTTTTAAGAAATATTAGTACAAGTACTCCATAAAATTTCATCCCTCATAAAAAACATAAGAGATAAACGTTCCCAAATAAAGAGCATTCTTGGTTTCAATCAAAGGAGAATCTTCAAAGGT
>CACVAZ010000220.1 GCA_902727995.1 uncultured Sulfurovum sp. | reverse complement strand
TAGAAATAGATGAAAGGAACTTTGCTGTTCCTTTCGGGATGTTTTTTTAGGACTAAACATTAAACCTAAAATGCATTACATCACCATCTTGAACGATGTATTCTTTACCTTCAAGTCTGTTTTTACCAGCTTCTTTCGCACCATTATCTCCACCAAACTCAATGTAGTCTTCGTAGGCAATAACCTCAGCACGAATGAAACCTTTTTCAAAGTCATTGTGAATAACAGCAGCAGCTTTTGGGGCTGTGGTTCCTTTACGGATTGTCCATGCTCTTACTTCTTTCACTCCAGCTGTAAAATAAGATTGTAGAC
The DNA here is from genome assembly GCA_902727995.1 of uncultured Sulfurovum sp. Lineage (GTDB taxonomy): Bacteria > Campylobacterota > Campylobacteria > Campylobacterales > Sulfurovaceae > UBA1140. Next base: position 11,248 of record CACVAZ010000220.1, on the reverse strand, counting down.
CGAGTTTGTCGAAACCTTTGTGGATGATCTGTTCTAAACCACTCTCTTTAACACCAAGGTCAGCTAACATCTCATTTCTTTCTTCATCATCAAAGTCTACCATCTCTTCTTCCATTTTGGCACAAAGTTTGATGACTTCGGAATTTCTTGCACTGGCATACTCTTTTAAAATCTTCACAAATTCATTGTCTTCTTCTAAAGAGTCCTCATCTACGTTTGCTCCGTACATGATTTCTTTTGAAGTAAGTAGACGTAACTCTTTGTTCATGGCTATGAACTCATCTGAGTGAACATCTGGAAAAGTTGAAACAGGGTTTCCTTCGCCAACATGCTCTAGCAATGCCTCGGCAATAATCAATTGTTCTTTGGCTTCTTTGTCATTTCCACGTGCTTTTTTACCAAGGGTTAATATGCGTTTTTCAATGGCATCAAGGTCAGCAAATAAAAGTTCTTGCTCGATGATCTCAACATCACGAATGGGGTCAATATTACCTTCTACATGCACAACATTTTCGTCTTCGAAACATCTTACAATATGTAAAATAACTTCTGTTTCACGAATGTTAGAAAGAAATTTATTTCCTAAACCCTCACCCTTACTTGCCCCTTTAACAAGACCTGCAATGTCTACGAAGTCTAAAGTAGAGTATTGAACTTTTTGAGGTTTTACAATTTTAACCAGTTCATCAATTCTACTATCAGGTACAGGTACAACTGCTTTGTTGGGTTCAATGGTACAAAAAGGGTAGTTGGCACTTTCTGCATTTTGTGCTTTGGTTAGGGCGTTAAATGTGGTTGATTTACCAACGTTGGGTAATCCTACAAGTCCGATGCTTAATCCCATGATATTCCTTAGTTTAAATAATTAGGGGATTTTAGCTAAATGTTCGTGAAAAGAGGGTTATAGACGTTTTTTTCGTCTACTTAATTGCCAAAATTTTAAAGTAGAGTACGTTGCTTGAAAAAGTAAGATTCCCAATAAATCAGCTAAAACATCACCTAATGATACATCTCTGTAGCCTGTAAATGATTGCAAAATTTCAATTAAGATACCAAAAGCAAGTAAAGAAAGCATGTTTCTAATGCGTTTGCTAATATTAGAAGAAGAACGGTTCAAGAGAAAAGAGAGAACAAAAAATGCAAATACATGAACTACTTTATCAGCATGATAAAAGTTAAGAAATGGATCTTCTCCTGAGGGGGTTAATGCTTTATAAAGTATGACAATGACAGTGATAAAAAATATCACCTTAAATTGGTTTTTACTGAGTAAGTGGAGATACTTACTCATTTTATTTGTCTGCTAGTTTTTCAAGTAGTCTTATCATCATACGAACACCAGCTCCTGAACCACCAATTGGGTTTTCTCCCCATGTGTGTTCAACATAAGCAGGTCCTGCAATGTCAATATGCGTCCATTTGTTTTTGTTTTCTTCATCAATAAATGAATCTAAGAAAATACCAGCTGTAATCGCCCCACCATAAGGCGTATTTGAAACATTTGAAATGTCAGCAACATTCGATTTTAGACATTTTCTGAGGTGTTTGTTAAAGTCCAGTTTGGTTGCTAATTCTCCAGAAGCTTTTGCTGCTTCTATGACTAAGTCTTTGGGTACATCACAGTTTCCCATAATGCTTGAAGTATAATGTCCAACAGCGACCACAGAAGCCCCTGTAAGTGTGGCAAAGTCAAAGATATAGTCTGCTTCGACTTCTTGTTGTGCATAACCTAAAACATCTGCTAAAACTAAACGTCCCTCTGCATCCGTGTTTCGCACTTCAATGGTTTTTCCATTTTTGGCTACTAAAACATCATCAGGTTTATAAGCATCACCACCAATCATATTTTCAACAGCTCCTATGAATCCATGAACTTCAATGTCTAAGTTCATTTCAGCAACAGCTTTCATGATACCTAAGACGGCACAGGCACCACTTTTGTCTAGTTTCATGTTAACCATGGAAGCCCCTGGTTTAAGACTTAATCCACCTGAATCATAAGTAAGTCCTTTACCAACTAAAGAGATAATAGCTTTAGGTTTTTTGGGTTTATGGCTTAAGTGAATCACCCTTGGTTTATGACGTGAAGCACGGGCAACAGCTAAAAGGGTTTCCATTTTTTCTTTTCTAAGTTGTTTAGGTTTTAAAACTTTACATTCTAGTTCAAAATCTTCAGAAAGACCTTCAGCAATGTTTGCCAAAGTTTCAGGGTAACAGTCATCAGGGGTGGTGTTAACAATGTCACGGGTAAAGTTGGTGGCATCGGCTGTGATTTGCCCTAACTCAATGGCATTGGCACAAGCTTCCATGTCAAGTTCAAAAGCATGGTACTCTTCTAAAGAGATGATAATGTCTTTAATTGGTTGTTTAGATTTTTTTGTTTTATAAGTGTCAAAAGCATAAGAACCCAAAAGTAAACCTTCAACCATCGCTCTAAGAGTAGAACTTGAATCTTTATTTTCTAGGTAAGAAGCTACTTTAAGTGTTTTGTACTTAGTAGAAGAGAGTGCTTGAATGGCTTTTGCCATGGCGACTCTAAGGTTTTCATCGTTAATGCTGTCAACACCAACATAGAGTCTATTTTTGGTGATTAGTAAACAAGTCTCATCTTGTTCAGCTTTGAAACCAGCTTTTTTGAGCAGTTTCTTGTCCTGTATAAAATCATGTTTTAAGTTCTTGTTGACAACTACTATGAGTTCTATTGAGGCATTTATTTCGTTGATTGGGCTTATGGTTAGTTCGAAATTCATATTTATATTTTTCCTTATTTAAATTGTTTTGCTAAAATATCTTGTGCTTGGATCATGTCTTTGTCGCCACGACCAGAGAGGTTTAGTAAAATTGTTTTTCCCTCTATGTCTTCTTTTTTCATCTTTTTTAAATAAGCAATGGCATGAGAAGATTCAAAAGCAGGAATGATTCCCTCGGCTTGTGACAACCAAACAAAGGCATCCATCGCTTCATCATCGGTGATGTGGTCATAAGTTACAATGTTGTTGTCTTTAAAGTAAGCATGTTCCGGACCAATCCCTGGGTAATCTAAACCAGCTGAAATAGAATGTGCTTCTTGAATTTGCCCATCTTCATCTTGAAGTAGGTAGGTAAGTTGTCCATGTAATACCCCTGGGCTTCCTTTTTCTAAAGAACATCCATGTTTAGAGTCTAGACCTAGACCACCAGCTTCTATGCCGATACATTCAACAGAATCATTCTTTAAGAAGTGATTAAAAATACCAAGAGCATTTGAACCACCACCAATACAAGCAATTACTTTGTCAGGTAAACACCCCTCAACAACTTCAAGTTGTTCTTTTGCTTCCCAACCAATTATTGATTGAATATCACGTATCATCATGGGGTAGGGGTGAGGGCCAGCTACGGTTCCAATAATATAGTAAGTATCTCTCGCATTGGTTACCCAATGACGAATGGCATCATTCATAGCATCTTTTAAAGATTTACTTCCAGATTCAACAGCATGTACTTTAGCCCCAAGTAGTTTCATCCGAAAAACATTCAGTTCTTGACGTTTAACATCTTTGGCACCCATGAAAACTTCACACTCTAATCCAAAAAGAGCAGCCACAGTCGCCGTTGCCACACCATGTTGACCAGCACCCGTCTCAGCAATAACTTTCTTTTTTCCTAAACGCTTGGCTAAAACAGCTTGTGCAACACAGTGGTTGATTTTATGGGCACCTGTATGGTTAAGATCTTCACGTTTGAGATAAATTTTTGCTTTGAGTTCTTTTGATAGGTTTTGAGCAAAATAAAGAGCAGAGGGACGACCGACATAGTTTTTGTAGTAGTAGTCAACTTCTTTCCAAAACTCTTCGTCAAAACGTACAGCTTCATAGTCAAGGCGTAGTTTTTCTAAAGCTGGCATAAGCGTTTCAGGAACAAATCGTCCACCAAAGCGATGTTGGTCTGCTTCTTTACCAAAATGACCATTATCATCAGGATCATGTGGGCTAGGGCTGGGTATATATATTTTTTCATATAAGGAATGTTTTTTTGGCATTTTTTCTCTTTTAGTATTGTAGTAATGGCATGGATTATAGCCAATGAGAGGTTAAAATGATGTTATTGTGAATGCTTGAAAATAAGGAGATGAAGTGAGTATAAAATGAAAAATCTATTAATAAAAATTCAATATATAAAGAATAATAGAAGAAATATTGTTTTTATATGTTTTTTTTTAATTATATTATGTTCCTTTAAGTTAAAGTCTATTATAATTGTACTCCAACGACATATAGGTGATGCTCTAGCTCTCCCCTATTTCCTGAATTAGTATTATGTCCTCTTTTGAGGATGTTTTCTAAAACTGTCTAGAGTTATCATATATTAAGAATATATTTTTAATATGTCGTTGTACCTAAGGCTACAAAGAGTAACTATTTTGATTTTTCAAAATATCCTTTTTCTTTGTTTTTAACCACTCTTTTGTAGTCTTTAATCACACCATTCATTGAAATAAACACTCCTTTTTCTTTTAACGCTTGTATATATCCATAAGAGGAACATAGGTTAGATGTAGATTCTGTGGGGTTTATACTATAGGGAACCATGGCACCTGTTAAAATTATTTTTTTGTTTAATTTAGATAAAGCCAGATGTTTTGCTGTTTTATCCATTGTATCTGTACCATGCACAATAATGATGTTTTTTTCTTTTACTTTTTGAATTTTATTAACAATAATCTCTCGATCTTCTTGGGTCATTTCTAAGCTATCTTTGCCAATAATATTTAAAATTTTAAAATTTGTTAACCAAGCTTTGGCAATTGATTTTATGGCACTTCCTCTTGCTTCAATCTCCAAGTCCCCTGTTAGTGGGTTGTAAACTTTATTAAAAGTACCACCTGTATTAATAATTAATATTTTTTTCATATGATTTCCCTTTTTTTGATTTTTAAGTTTAACTTATATTCTACCTCAATCGTGTTAAAATATGCAATTATAAAAATACTGGAGAACTAAATGATAATGAAAGGCAAAAAAGGAATTATCCTTGGAATTGCAAATAAAAAATCGATTGCTTATGGAATTGCAGAAGCATGTAAAGAACAAGGTGCAGAAGTTGCCATCACTTTTTTAAGTGAACGTTTTGAAAAAAAATTAGCACCCATTGCAGAAGATTTAGGCTGTGCTGATAGACTTTATCCTTGTGATGTTTCAAAACCAGAAGAGATTAAAGCTTTAAAAGAGTCGATTGAAAAAGACATGGGTCAAATTGATTTTATTGTACATTCCATTGCTTTTGCTCCAAAAGAGGGTCTTTCTGGACGTTTTTATGACATTTCAAAAGAAGCATTTGATATAGCAATGGACATTTCAGTTTATTCTCTTATTGAAATTGTAAGAGAGTTAAAGCCAGTACTCTCAACAAATTCATCGGTATTAACACTTTCTTATTATGGTGGGGTAAAATATATTCCAAATTACAACTTAATGGGTGTTGCTAAAGCTGCACTTGAAATGACGACCAAATACTTAGCTGAAGATTTAGGACGTGATGGAATTCGTGTCAATGCCATTTCTGCAGGACCAATCAAAACTTTAGCAGCTGCTGGAATTGGTGAATTTGGATTCATGTTAAAATGGAATGCAGCCCATGCACCATTGAAAAAGAATGTGACCATCAATCAAGTTGGAAACTCTGGTATGTATTTGCTTTCAGATTTAAGTTCAGGGGTAACGGGCGAAGTTCATTATGTGGATGCTGGGTTTAATATTATGGGGATGCCTGCTGTTTCTTTCAACGAAGAGGGTAAACAAACCATTGCTTGGAATGGCGAAAAATAGTGCCTAACAATACGAAGAGTGATTCAGCAGAATATTTAGCAAAAAAAGCTTTCTTTGACAAAATTATTACTATTTATGGACGTAATGCTGTGATGGAAGCTTTAGAAGATGAGAGCATTAGCGTGTATAAATTGCATTTTGCAGATTCAAATAAATCAGCCGAACAACTCAAAGAGATGCTGGTACTTGCAGAAAAAAGAGAAATAGAGATAGCGTATCATGATAAAAAAGTACTTTCTCGTATTTCTAAAAATGCAAAGCAAGATCAAGGTGTGGCGTTAGACATTGTCCTTGAACAGGCTTTAAATGAAGAAGAGTTTTTAGCCAAGAACACTTCATTTAGACTTTTAGCACTCGATGGGGTACTTAACCCTCAAAACTTAGGCATGATTATCCGTTCAGCAGCAGCAGGAAATATAGATGCTATTTTACTTCCTACAAAAAATGCAGCACAAATTTCTCCTTTGGTAATCAAAGCTTCAGCAGGAACTATTTTTAAATTACCTATTATCAAGACTAAAAGTTTAGTGAAGAGTTTAGAGAACTTTAAAAGTAAAAATGCGAAAGTTTATACGTTATCATCTCATGCGAAAAATAATTATAAAGAGACAGTTTATACAGAGCAAACTATTTTTGTTTTGGGAAATGAGAGTGAGGGAGTAAGTGAAGAAGTAGGGGCTATGAGTACGGATTCTATTAGTATTTCTATGAATCGTGGAGTTGAGTCTTTAAATGTTGCTGTCACAGCTTCTCTGTTGGCATTCATGTAAGGTTTTTAAACTGAAAAAGTATTTAAATATTTTTCTCTCAGTTCTTATCGTCGTTTTTACTTTCTTTTATGTGAAGACATTAAAAGAAAAAACGACAGATAAGAAAGATAAAAATGTTGAGAATATAGGGAGTTTTCAAAAAGAAGATTCTTGTGCAAGACATCCAAGGTTTTTAGAAAAATTGAAAATTCCTCAACCCATTGCCATTGACCTTTCTCAAAAACAGCATAAGGGATTGGCTTTTTTATATGGGCAAGGCTTACGTCACTCTTTACATTTAAAAACATGGGAGAAATTTGACTATTTTTCTACTTATGCTCTTGATTCTAAAGGGAATATGTTTTTAACGCCCATGCCTTTTATTTCTGTTAAAGAGAAAACATTTGATTTTCAAAAAAATATCTATAAACTCGATACAAACTCTGGTAAACTCTCTGTTTGGATGACCTTAGAAGATGTTCATGCAGGTTCAAATAATCCTTTTGGGATTATCTCTTTAGCTTATGATTGTGATGACCATACTTTGTGGGTATCTGCAATTGATGAAACAAGTTATAAAGAGAATGCTGGGGTTATTTATCACATAGAGATAAAAACAAAAAAAATCCTTCAAACGCTTAATGGAATTGATGCTTTAACACTTCAGGTTGTGCGTAGTGACAAAGCTAAGTATTTGTTAGTAGGAAATGCTCGAAAAAATGAATTGAATGCACTTGAAATTAAGGCTCAAAAGCTCTCTTCTAAAGTTCTTACTTTAGCTTCTTTAGCTGATAGCCATGAACACATTCGTAAAATAAAAGTACGTTCTAAGAACGTACTTGAACTTCAGAGCATTCCTTTTTCCTATACACTCATTGCTGAGACTTCTCAAAATGATGACAGAAAATATTATGATCTCAAATGGAATGAGGGTATTTCTTCTTGGACGTTATCTCTTCGATGAGGTTTAAGCTATCTAAATTCTGAATAATTTCCAAAAGTGTAAGCAAAGTTAATCCCCACACTGTTTCCACTAGCTGTGACAGAGGCATCATTTTTAAGTTGGTATTCAATAAATGTTCCCCTTAGACCCATAGAAAATGCATCAGTCATCATATATTGTGCTTGAATAACACCTCCTATGGCATCGTCATATTCATCATTAACCGTGTCATTAAAGTAGTTATTATTGTTATCATAACCAGAGAAACTTCCTGAAAGTTCAGGGTTCATGTGATAAGTGATTCCTCCTCCTAGCTTCCATCTTCTATTTTTAATCATAGCCACTCCTGTAAAAGGAATTCTGTCCCAAGTTACAGAACCATTGGAAGCACTTTCTCGGTCAAACTTGTATCCTATTAAAAACTGAAACTCAAGATCACTTTGTGGGCTATCGACGGCAGCTCCTGCCTCAAAACTTAATCCTTGACCAGCACGTATGTTGGATGAATCGTAGCCATTATAAGTGTTAAACTGATCAACAGTTGCTAATGTTTTCCCACCAAAATCATAACCAAATTGAATCATTGGTTTTAAATCATTAGCATTAAGAGTACTTATGCTTAAGAACATGGTCGTAACAAGAGATAAAGAAATTTTTTTTATCATGGATAATCCTTTGAATTTTTATTTAGTATATCTAATTTATTGTGTTATTATTGTTATATATTATTTATATTTACATCCATTCCACAACTTTAGAAACTTCATTGGCAATAAAACATTTAATATTTGTTTTTTCTAAAGGTTTCATGGGAACAATGGCTTTTTTGAATCCTTGCATTTCTATCTCTTTGAGTCGTTGTGCTTGGGCTGAAATTTCACGGATTTCTCCTGTTAAACTTACTTCTCCTAAAAAGAGCGTCTCAGCTGAGAGTTCACGGTTACGATAAGAGCTTAAAATCGCAGCAATAACGGCTAAGTCAGCTGCTGGATCATTGATTTTTATGCCTCCTGAGATATTGACAAAGACATCATAAGTCCCTAATGGTAAGTCAAGTTTTTTTTCGAGTAGGGCTAAAAGCATGTTTAATCTATTATTATCAAAACCAGTAGAACTTCTTTTAGGATGTCCATAGGCTTCTGAAACTAAGGCTTGAATCTCTATGATGATGGGTCGGCTTCCCTCCATCATAACGGTGAGTGCTGAACCTGAAGAGAGCTTTTCTTTGTTGAAAAATTTTCCAGCCATGGTTTCTGCATCTAAGAGTCCATTTTTGGACATTTCAAAAATACCCACTTCATTGGTTGAGCCAAAACGGTTTTTAAAACCCCTAAGCAGTCTTAATTCAGAGTTTGGATCACCCTCAAAGTACAGTACCGTGTCAACCATATGTTCTAAAACACGAGGACCAGCGATGGAACCATCTTTGGTAATATGACCGATAATAAAGATGGGAATATCTAAACTTTTTGCCAAACGCATAAGCTCAAAAGTAACCGTACGTACCTGAGTAACAGATCCCGGAGCTGAAGTACTTTCTTCAGAGTAGAGGGTTTGAATGGAATCAATGATAATAAAAGCATAATTCTTAGAGTTAATTTCAGCTAAAATATTATGTAAATTTATTTCTGCTAATAAATAGACTTCTTTTTCATTGGCATCAAGTCTATCGGCTCTAAGTTTTATTTGTCCAGCTGATTCTTCTCCTGAAACGTAAAGTACATTTCTTTTTTGTTTGGCAAGATTTCCAGCAATTTTAAGTAATAGTGTAGATTTACCAATTCCAGGACTTCCTCCAATAAGGGTTAAGGAACCAGGAACAATACCTCCTCCGAGTACTAAGTCAAGCTCTTTACTTCCTGACGAAAAGCGTTCAATATTTTCTTGTTTAACTTCAGTAATTGGGATGGCTTTTATGGCATTAGAGGTAGGTGAACTACTTTTGGTCTCTTCGACAAATTTCACTTGTTGGGCTGTAAGTTCTGTCATCGTGTCCCATTGTTCACAACCTGTACATTTACCTAACCACCTTGGACTTTGAAACCCACATGCTTGACATTCAAATATTATTTTTTTCTTTGCCATTTTTAGCCTTAAAATTTATTCTCATACTAATGATAAGCTAAACAAATTAAGAAGGGTGTAAATATGTCAAATTGTCATGTTATTTCAAAAGGAGGGATACTTTTAGCATGAAGTTGAAAAGAGTGTTTCCCATCAAAAGAAGATGGGAAGATGAAGAATGATTATTTTGCTTCAGTTGTGTTACTGTCTGCTTCAGTTGTGTTATCGTCTGCTTTTTTTCCGTGTGCATCAGCAAATGCTTTAATTGCTGCATCATCCATACCTGTAGCTGGACCTTTCATCATTGCTTTCATTGGACCACCATAAGAACCATCTTTGTATCCGTTAAGTGCAGTTGTAATTGCTTCAGCAGTCATTTCATTAACTATTTTTGATTTACCCAGTGCAGATTTTTCAAAGTTAGCTCCGTGACATCCGACACAAGACGCTGTGTCAAATGCTGATGCTGTTACTGAAAGTAGACCTAGTGTTGCGATTGTGATTATGCTTTGTTTAATCATGTTGTTTCTCCGTAATTTTTAGATTGGTACTTAACCAGATTTAAAAGTTTTTAAACACAATGTATTTAATATTACTATTAGATGTGGTCAAGACCTAGCTAAATAGTATAGCTTAATTGTGTAAAAATTATGAATAAAGATAAAAAAGACCATAAAAAATGATTAAATGTTTACAGAAAATCCCATCTATTAACATCTAAATACGTTAAATATATAGATTTTAGTGACTATAAGGTATAATCTTTCCCAATAATAAACAGAGAAACACTCTTAAGGATGAATGGTGGTAGATGCCGTTGAAAGAAAGATAGAACAGTACTTAGGTGAACTGGGTGACTCATATGTCTCTGGGCTTTATCGAAATTTACCTCATGGTAAGAGATTGCGAACAAAACTTATTTTGAAAATTGCTGGTTCTTCCTTGAAAGTTGTGAAAACTGCTGCAACCGTAGAGATGATACATGCAGCGAGTTTACTTCATGATGATGTGATTGATGATGCCAATACAAGACGTGGTAAAACTTCAGTTAATGCTTCTGAAGGAAACAAGATAGCCATCATGATGGGAGACATACTTTACTCAAAAGCTTTTTTTGAATTAAATAGTATTTCTTCTGAAGTGGCTAAAGTGATTTCAAATGCTGTTGTGCAGTTGAGTCTTGGTGAGTTAGCCGATGTACGGCTTTCTCAAAAGTTTCATAGTAATCGCGATTCTTATTTGAAAATGCTTTATCAAAAAACAGCTTCATTAATGGAGGCTTCTGCTGAATCGGCTGCTATTTTAGTGGGTAAAAATCGTCAAGCTTATCGTCAATATGGTCGTAATCTTGGTTTGGCTTTTCAGATGATAGATGATATTTTAGACATTACAGAAGATTCTAAAACTTTGGGAAAACCAGCACTTCATGATTTTGTAGAAGGAAAAGTTACCTTACCTTATATGTACTTGCATGAGGTTTTAGCTGAGGAAGATAGATCTTTTTTAGTCTCTTTACATCGAAAGAATTTGACTGATGATGAAGGTATGTGGATTAAAACTGCTATGAAAAAATATAATATTATAGAAAAATCTTATGCTGAAGCGAAAGTACTGATTGAAGAAGCCATAGGGGTTATGGAGTCTTTGGGTGAGCATGACTTATCTAACATTGCCAAAGCCATGAT
>CACVAZ010000219.1:7859-11584 GCA_902727995.1 uncultured Sulfurovum sp. | reverse complement strand
CATCTGTTCTTTGGACAATTGCTGTTCTCTCTGTTTTAGGTCACTGTTTTAGTCCTTTTTTAGGATTTGAAGGGGGAAAAGGTGTTGCTACTGGATTTGGCGTACTTTTAGTAATGCAACCTCTTCCTGCTTTAATTGCCATTATTGTTTGGTTAATTGCTGGTAAAGTTCTAAAAATTTCTTCGCTTTCATCACTTATTGGTTTGATTGCGTTGCTTATTGCTTCTTATATTATCAATCCGAATATAGAAGGCATTGCTACCCATACCCCTATTTGGATTATCTCTTTTATCATCTTTTACAAACATATTCCTAATATTATGAGACTAATTAATAAAGAAGAGACAAAAGTTATCTAAAAGATGATGACCATACATATAGAGGAACTTACTTTTGATTGTATCATAGGTATTTTAGACTTTGAGCGTCTAGAAGTTCAAAAAATTATTATTGATCTTAGCATCGATTATCACTATTATAATAACTTTTTTATAAACTATGCCCAAGTCATTGCACTTGTGCAAAAGGATATGATTAACAATAAGTATGAGCTTCTTGAAACAGCACTTAATGAACTTGAAATAAAACTACTCTCTACTTATCCTCAAATTAAACGTTTCACTCTAAAAATTACCAAACCAAACATCATAAATAATGCAAAAGTTTCTCTTTCTAAAAACTTTTCAAACCTCTAAAGTATAAGCCTTTAGTTTAAACACCATAAAACACACAGAAACACACAGAAACAATAACATTTTCTTAAGATTTTTTAAAAATTGTCTATAAATATTTAAAAAAACTTTAAAGTATGAGTTTTTTGTGTTATAATATTAAAAATTATAATAAATAAGGAACTTCAAATAACATGAGAATTTTAATAATAGAAGATGAAGTCACACTAAGTAAAACCCTATCTGATGGGCTTAAAGAGTTTGGATACCAAAATGATGTAGCTGGGAACATCAAAGATGGTGAATACTTTTTAGGTATTAGAAACTATGATCTAGTATTACTCGACTGGATGTTACCAGATGGGAATGGTATCGACATGATTACAAAACTTAAAGCAAAAGCACCTAAAACGGCTGTGATTGTTCTTTCAGCAAGAGATGACAGAAATAGTGAAATTGAAGCATTAAAAGCTGGTGCAGATGACTATGTAAGAAAACCTTTTGACTTTGAAGTTTTAACCACAAGAATTGAAGCAAAATTACGTTTTGGGGGATCAAATATTATTGAGATTGATGACTTAATAATTAATCCTGAAGAAGAAAAAATCATTTATGAGGGTGAAGAAATTGAACTTAAAGGTAAACCATTCGAAGTTCTAACACACCTTGCAATGCATAAAGACCAAATTGTCTCAAAAGAACAACTGCTTGATGCCATTTGGGAAGAACCAGAATTGGTAACACCAAATGTAATTGAAGTTGCTATTAATCAAATTAGACAAAAGATGGATAAACCATTAAACATTACAACAATTGAAACAGTAAGAAGAAGAGGTTATAGGTTTTGCTTTCCAAAAGGAGCTTAAGACAACGCTTCAGCATTGAACTTGCCATCTTTATGACGGCAATGCTTCTCTTCACCACTCTCATTCTCTCATTTTATCTTACCAATAATCTTATGGGTAATATTAAAGAGGAAATGAAAAACCATATTACTTATGTACAAACTTTTTTTGTTGATCAAGAAGAGTATGAAAACCACATTGACACCCTACTCTTCAAAGAGTTATCCCATCTCGAAATCACCATTTCTCCTAAACTTGATTTAACAAAAAATTCTCTTAAATTTAACTTTCATATCCATGATAATCAAGAATATCTTTCACTAAGTAAATACTATGAACATAATAAACTCTACTATACAATTAAAAAAAATATTACCAATGAAAAAATCTTAATTTCTAAAACCTATAATGTCATGCTAGGATTGATTATTATTGGTATTATCTTAATTTTCTTCTATTCTAATCACCTTTCAACAAAACTTATGTCACCTCTACAGAAATTGACAGAAAAATTTTCTGCTATGCATGAAAACCTTTTAGACAAAATGCAAACAACTGAACTTCCTACTGAATTTGTCTCCTTAGCAGACTCCATTAACTTACTCATTACTAAAGTTAGTACTTCTATTAATTATAGAAAAGAGTTATACATAGGGACAGCACATGAATTAAAAACACCATTAGCTGTCATGCGTCTAAAAAACCAAATTACCTTAATGAAATATAAAAAGCACGATACGATTAGAGAAACGCTTAATCAAAATATAGAATCTATCGATACACTCAATGCAATGATTCATAATTTACTAGAATATGGTCGTGCTGAGGGAGCACAGTTTGAACAACCACAACGACTCAACCTCATTAGGCTTATGATGAATAAATGTGAAGAATATGAACTCTTAGCTCATTCTCAAAATAGAAATTTTATTTATCATTTTGATATACCTCACTTTAGGATTAATGTTCAGCCCCTACTCTTTATGCAAATTTTTCAAAACTTCGTACAAAATGCATTAAGATTTACCCCAAAAAATGGCTTGGTTAGTTTAAGTACTCGTATGGACTTAAACAATTTTATTATTGAAATAAAAGATGAAGGAGAAGGGATAGATGAGACTAAAGACTTTTTTGCACCTTTTCAGCGTTCCCTAGAATCAACAGGTGCAGGACTAGGACTTTTTTTAGCCCAAAATGCTGCTGAGTCTATGGGCGTCAACATTTCTTTAAAAAATCGTAAAGATGAATCTGGTGCAATTGCAAGTATTTCATTCCCTCTAAATAGATTTTTACTAAAAATTTAAAGCAAGATAAAATAAATTAAATGCAAAATTATACAAAGTTATGTAAATAAATACTCTTTTTAAATAAAGAGTAAGCTTGGATAAGTTATAAATCAAAAGAAATAATAAACTATAAGTGAGTATATAAATGGCATTATTAATTGCAGATGATTGTATAGCGTGTGACGCATGTAGAGAAGAGTGCCCTAACGAGGCTATTGAAGAAAATGACCCTATCTATATTATAGATTCGGATCGTTGTACAGAATGTGTAGGACATTATGATGAACCACAATGTATTGCTGTTTGTCCTGTAGATTGCATTAGTTCAGACCCTGATAATGTTGAAAGTGTTGAAGAGTTAAAATTTAAGTTCTCACAACTAGAACTAGAACTTTAATTCTCAACTATGGAAAGTTGTACAGCAGTCATTGACATTGGTTCAAACTCTGCAAGACTTGTCATATATCAACAAAGTAGTGCCTATGGCTTTCATCTTATTTGTGAACGAAAGTCTAAGGTTAGAATTGGCGAGGGTGCCTATGAAAAAAATGGATACCTTCAAGAAGCAGGAATCAAACGTGCTTATTTGGCACTCAAAGAGTTTATTGCTACAACCCAATATTATCCTGTCAATAAAATTTTATGTGTTGCCACTTCTGCTTTACGTGATGCTCCTAATGGAGAAAATTTTACGGCATGGATTAAAAAAGAACTTGACTTAGATATTCAAATTATTGATGGTCAACAAGAAGCACTACTCGGTGCCATTGCTGCAAAAAACCTTTTACCCATTACTAATGGTATTAGCATCGATATTGGAGGAGGTTCTTCTGATTTAGCACTCCTAAAAAATTCAAAAGTCATTTCAACCTACTCTTTAAATATTGGTACGGTAAGATTAAAAGAACTCTTCTTTGATAAAA
>CACVAZ010000219.1:0-7759 GCA_902727995.1 uncultured Sulfurovum sp. | reverse complement strand
ACCTTAACCATTATTGCACAAGATTCTCTCTATCTTGTCGAAGAAAAAATAAAAGAGATTGAACGACCCAAAGGCTTAAAACTAAAAATTATTGACCAACAGGTTATCCCCTCTTATAACTTTTAGTTCCATTAAAATGCTTAAAATTTCTGTCCCATTGTAAATTCAAATGATGCCGTTTGATCATAACTTTCAGGAGCTACAGCTTTCGCAAAAACTAAGTTAATTGGTCCCATAGGAGAGAACCACTCTAAGGCAACACCATAGCCCTCTTTAGTTATTTCATCTAGACCTGTACCTGGGCGACCTATCATCCCATGATCATAAAAAAATGCTAAACGCATTTTTGCAGCTTTAGAAAGAGGAATACTTGCTTCCAAAGTATTCACTAAACTGCTTGTTCCTCCAAGTAGTGTTCTATTATTATCAGGTCCAGAAAAAGGCGTAATACTATAAGGTTCAAATCCTCTAACAGATCCAATACCCCCCATAAAGAGTTTCTCAGGAATCGCAATGTTACCTTGATCTCTTAAATATCTAGCACGAACCTTATAACGTAAAATAAGATCATAATCAATCAGATTTTCAAGTCCATAATAAGCCCCAAATCTAGCACTTGCATCCACAAACTTTTGATCTCCTCCAATACCAGAGTACCCTACACTACCCCCTAAAACAATTCCTTCTCTAGGCGTATAAAAGTCATCCGTATTATCATAGTTTAGACCTAAAGCAAACGTACTTTTAGCATAATTTAAATCTTTTGGTTCAAATATAAACTGACCAAAGTCAACAAGCGTATCTGGGTTAGCACTGTTGTTTGCATCGGTTGCTTTATTTTCACTAAAAGAATAACTTAAAGAACCAAATAAATTACGCGTTAACTGCTTACCAATATTAACCGATGCCCCAACGCTTTTTTGATCATAAGTAGTATATTCGAACTCACTTTGGTAAATACTTGCACCCATACTATAATCACTGTCCCATACTCTAGGGTTCTGAATATTTAAAGAGTAGTTGGTTGCAATTTCAGAAATATCAAAAGAGACCCCTGCATTAATACCAGATCCTAAAATATTTCTATCTGAAAGTGATGCTGAAAGCATTACCCCTTGATAAGAACCATATCCTCCACCAGCTTGTATGCTTCCGGTAGCTGTCTCTTTCACTTTAACCAATAGATTCATAGAGTGTGCATCAATACGTTCTTTTTCAATATCTACTTTTTCAAAATACCCTCGACGACCTAAAGCATTTTTTGAATCTTTTAAATCGGTTAAAGAAAATAAATCTCCCGGAGCCATGTAAATATCTCTTCTAATTACCCTATCAATCGTCGTATGATTTCCTGAAATAATAACGTCATTAATAATAACTTTATTACCTTCGTTAATAGTATATAAAACATCAACGGTTTTATCATTAGCATTCTTCTTAAAATCAGGTCTTACCCGTGCAAAAGCATAACCAAGATTTGCAACTTGTTCCTCGATGTAAGCTTTATCTTTACGAAGTTTATCAATATTAAATACTTTTCCCTCCAAAGATTTAAGCTCTGCTCTTACCTTAGTTAAATCTAAACCTTCCACATCACCTTGAATCCTAATCGTATTAATCGTATATTGCTCACCCTCTGAAATCTGATAAGTAATATCTGCTTTATATGAACCTGAATCAATACGCATTAAAGGATCTGATACCGTAGCATCCATGTATCCATTTTGCATGTAAACATCTTCTGCTCTTTTTCCATCAATCGCCAAGTCGTCTAAACGAGCCACTCCATTATTTAAGCCAGGGAACCACCCCATAAAGTCTTCTTCTTGATTAGCCAATACAGCTTCTAAGTCATCGGAGTTTAAGTTATCTACCCCTGCAAATTTAATATTTTCAATGTAAATTTTTTCACCCTTGTTAACATTAAAAACCAAGGCAACACTCTCTTCTTTTGGTTCTACATCAACTTCAACAACCGTATCATAGTAACCTTCTGCCTCAATTTTTTTAATTAACTTCTTTTTTGCAGACTCTACTTTTCGGGCATCATACAAGTCACCTTTACGTAAACCTACAGCAATAAATTCTGCCTCTTGTTCATCACTAGAACTATAACCATTCATTTCCAATTTAGAAATAGCCGACTTCTCTTTAAACTCATAAACCAATCCACCATCACTTGTTGTCGATACAACAATGTCTGAAAAGTATCCTTGTCGATAGAATTCTTTAATCGATACATCTATTTTATTAATGTCAAAAGGTTCGCCAACATTGATTTTAGAAATCTCTGTCGCGACTTCATTTGAAAGGTGAAGTAATCCGTTATACTGAATTGAAGTAATGTTTTGAGCAAGAAGTATTGAACTAAGTCCAACGGATAAAGTAAAAAGTTTTTTCATAAAGTTAATTATTCCTTCGATTGTGCATCTATGCTAATTAAATAGCTATTAGTGTATCTGTTTTTCACTAAAAAAGTGCTATAATCTTCAAAAAACAAACCCTATGAAAAGAGATTTTAAAATGAATGTTGGCATTGTTGGTCTTGGTTTAATGGGTGGTTCATTGAGCTTAGCTTTAAAAAAATTCCCTAACAAATATGCACTCCTTGGCTATGACCATAATCCAACCCATAGAGCAGATGCCCTACGCCTGAACTTAGTAGACAGTATTAGTTCGGACTTCAGTCAAATAGAAGCCTGTGATATCATTATTTTAACCATTCCTGTTGATGCCATTATTGCTACAGCTCAAAATCTAAAAAAAATACAAGAGACCTGTACTGTAATTGATTTTGGGAGCAGTAAAGAAAAAATATCCAAGAGTATTCCCCAAGAAATTCGCCAAAATTTTGTCACAGCACACCCCATGACAGGAACAGAAAAGTTTGGTCCTTCAGCTGCCATAGAAGGACTTTATAACGAAAAAACCATGGTTATCTGTGACATTGAAAAAAGTGCTGCCTATCAAAAAGGAATTGCACTTGATTTGTTTAAAGACATCCAAGCCAAAATCGTCTTTATGGGTGCTAAAGAACATGACCGTCATGCTGCTTTTATTTCACACATGCCCCATGCTGTCTCCTATGCTTTAGCCCAATCTGTCATGAAACAAGAAGACCCAAAAAGCATTTTAGCCTTAGCTGGAGGAGGCTTTAAAAGCATGAGTCGCATTGCGAAATCCTCCCCCAATATGTGGGAAGATATTTTTCGTCAAAACAAAGAGAACTTATTAGAATCAATCGAAGCTTTTAACAGAGAAATGAAACTCTGTCAAAAACTCCTAGAAGAAGAAAAATGGGATGAACTCCACCAATGGATGCATGATGCCAATAAATTGCATGATACTCTTTAAAGTTCATTACAATTATTTATAGTGAACTTTTACCTTATCTCCATAAAACTTAGGCTCAGTTCCAAAAACATTAACATCTAAGACAGCTTTTACCCTTGCCAAAAGTTCTCTATGTTCCATGCGTTTTGCCCAAAGGGTATTTTTAAAGTCTTTTGCAACAAAACCCAGTACTTTTTGACCTTTTGCTTGAGCAAGATAAATGGCACGTTCCAAATGAAAGCGTTGAGAGACAATAATATAATCTTCTAAGTCAAAAATTGCCTTGGCACGAACAATGGAATCTAAGGTTCTAAATCCAGCATAATCTCGCTGAAGATACTTAGCAGGAATACCTCTAGCCATTAAATCTTCATACATGGCTGTCGTTTCATCATAAGCTTTTGTTCCGTTATCTCCAGAAAGTACAATGGCTTTGACTTTTCCTGCATGAAAAAGTTTTGCAGCAGCTTCCATGCGATATTTAAAAAAATAATTAATACGTTTATTTTTTAAATACTTAGAACAACCCAAAACTAAGGCAGCCCTTTTCATTGGAATTTTTTGCACATCATTGTAAATATAAGGCTTCGTCTCTATAATCATTTGCTTATAATTATAAAGCAGTAAATAATATCCTACTATTAAAACCAAGCCTATAAGAATCAAACGCGTTAAAAAGCTTAACATTTAAAGTTCATACCAAAAGGAGGCAAATACTCGAACCTCTTCACCTACTTTATCTGCAATTATTTTTTTCAGCATCTCTTTTTCTTCTTTACTTAAAATATCCGAAGCAATTACTTCACAACGTACTTCTTTGCCTTGAGTTTCAATGTTTTTTAAATGAATTTCTTTTTTATTAATCGTTACTGCAAAAGATGAAAGCTGTTTTTGAATATCAAGGTCATGTTTCATTTTTATAAATGACAAAGACAAAGGCACGGTAACAATTGCCACCAAAACACTGGCATACATAATTCCTTTTTTAGCCACAGCCACAGGAGAAAAACCAAGCATCAAAAAAGTCAAAGAAGCTGCTAAAACAATGCCGACTAAGTTCGTGATAAAGAGTAAAAGTGCTGAAGAAAACATTGACCATTCCCCCCAACCAAGACCAATTCCAGACACAGCTAAAGGAGGTACTAAAGCCACGGCAATGGCTACACCAGCTAAAGAGCCAACAATTTTTTCATTAGATTTTGCATACGCTGCTGCCACTCCTGAAACAATGGCAACAAACAAGTCCAGTATGGTTGGTGACAAACGCCCATTCATTTCAGAAGTTAACTGTTCTAAAGGAAGTATCCAAGAAATCAACATAGCCGTAAAAACAACAGCCAATACTCCCATGAAAACAGCTCTTGCCCCATTCATAAACAAGCCAATGTCTTGCCGTAACAAACCCATACTTAAGCCAACAATGGGTTGCATGAGTGGGGCTAAAAGCATGGCACCAATAATAACTGAAGCCGAATTAATATAAAGTCCAAAAGTTGCAATCATTGTTGCAAGTATAAGCAAAGTCATAAACATAGCATTTAACTGACTCTCTTCACGCAAATTTTTAAACAAAGAAAAAAACTGTTCTTGGGAAGCATGAGAAAAAAGAGGAATGCTTTTTTCTAAATAGCTTGACATTTCACTGTCTGAAGGTAAATGTTCAACACGAATACTCTCTTTGATCTCCTTGACTGGATTATTTTTTTCCCAGAACTTCGCACCAACACTTAATGCTAAGGCTTCTTCTTTGGTCTCTAAAGTGATGGGTGTATGTAAAGAGTTTACTGAGTCAAGCATTACTGAAAGTTCTTTACTTGTTTCAACCTTAAGTTTATGGCTATGTACGTAACCTACCGAGTTAGGTAAAGAGCTTGGTGTCCGTTTTAAAATATGTGACTGAAAAACATAGCCTACATACGCCACAATAGAAGAGGGAGAAAGAATGACTAAAGAGAGTCGTGAATCATTAAACTTCAAATGTTTAGCAATAAGTTTAGAGGCAAAAGTACGGTTATGATACTCCACTCCCACAGCCCCAATGGCTGAAAATTTTAAGACTTTTTCTTTTCCCGTTGTCAAGATAAAAGAGGTATGTGTCAAGGACTTAATTTTTCTTAACATTCTAAAAAATGATTTGCTACGCTCCCAAAATGTTTGTTGATACATCGCTGTTGAAAAAGAATCTAAAGGAGGTACTTCCCCAATGACCACTTCTTGTAAAACCAAATTCTCATCACAATAAAGCAAGTCTAGTTTTCTTTGACAAGGTTTAAGAGCTAAATCGACACACGCTTCTAAACTACGTGGCAAATCAAAGGTGCTCCTTAACTCCTTTTGTGTCACATCAGCAATAATCCCAACACTTAAACTCTTTTTGGAAGCAAAATGCATAACACGTTTAATAGCTTCTAAATTACCTGAAACCAAAAGATGCACTTCTTCTTTTAAATTGAGTTCATGAAGCTTCTCAATGTTTGTAGGGACTAAGTCAATTTGTTTACTTTTTGCGTAAACAATGGCTAAACCTGCCAAAGCTTCATGTTGTTTTGTATAAATATACTGATACTTCATTCAAGCCTCTCATTGGTATTTTTCAACCAAGATTTTTAATGCTTCTTTATCAATGTTAATACTTTTATCCCCACCCTTACGCGCATAGAGTTGACGTACCATCGCTTCAACCTCTACACTTTCACCCATTTTAGGGTAAAGTACTTTTAATGCTTCATCATATTTATTGTTTCGTACTTTAAATTTTGCTAAGCTCACGCTTGGTAGATACTTAACAAGGTAAGTACTAAAAATTCCTAAAACAAAGGCTAAGGCTAAAGCCCATAAACTTTGTGGATCTTCATACCATTTAAATTGATTTTTTAATAAAGGACGTGCTGTCTGAACCCCTGTTTGAGTATGTACCACAGGTCGACTTAGCTTCTTGACACCACCTTCTACTTCAATGCTATAAGCCTTTGTTTTTAAGACCTCTATTTTACCTGTTTCATAATCATAAACTCGTATTTCTTTAGAAGGAATGGTAAAATTATGATCAGAAATAAAGACAAAACTTTTTTGATATCGACTCTGAAGTTTTTTACCCATTAAGGTACTCTCTATCTTAGCATCATCACTGTACATCGTCACGGAAGGGATGTTAAAACTTATACCATCATAATCATCTAGAGTACCTTTTCCAAGAAGTTCCATACGTAAAGTTACGGGTTTGTTTGCCTTAACTTTCATATGGTCAACTTTATCAGTCAAAGTAAACTGTCCTACAATATCATGCTTTTCACTTGCTTCAATGACTTCAAGTTCTAATGAAGGTGATGAAATTTTAGTCCATTTTGGTACATCGGTAAACCAACCACCTCTTTGCTGTTCACGTGAACGCTCTGCAATTTTAGCACGGGCAGGTTCTAAGATCAAAGCTCCAGCCTTTTTAGCAATGAGTAAATAATTTAATTCTTGAATCGTGAAATCACCTTTGTCATAAGTACTGCCCTCTCCAATCTGTTTAGAAAAAAAGTCTTTAAAAGCTGGTGGCATATAGTCAATCTGTAGAACATCTATGTGTTTTCGTTGTTTAAAATATAAATTTAAAATAATTGACTCACCCAAATAAAACTTGGATTTCTCAACTTTTATGTCTAAAGAAAAGTCTTTAGTCTCTCGTTTCATTCCTGTGCTTGATTTTAAAATTTTTATTTCAATGGGTGTTGTTTTCTCAATTTTACCATCAACTTTAGCCGAAAAAGAGGGAATGGTCATATTCCTATCAGGTCTAAACTCCATAATCATCATCTGTGTTTTTTCCATACTACTCGTACCATTAACATAAACAAAATTACTTGAAGATCGACGTTGTGTATTAAAAACTTTTTTACCATTTATCTCTTTAATATCAGGAATATGATCAATATTCTTTCCCGTTACAGCTAAAGTAAATAGTACCGAGTCACCTTCAGTAAGCTCTGTAGAGTCTACCGTCGCTGTAATGCTACCAGCAGAAAGAAAACCTAAAACACAAAGAAAACTACCAAGGATTTTGTTCATTTTTAGCTCCTTTTTCTGGATTGGTCTGATACATCATTGTAGGCATTTTATTCTTTTGTAACTGTTTCATCATATGTTTTAATTCTTTCTTTCTCATTTCATCTTTTTTCTTCTGTTCAGGAGTCATTTTTTTTTCAGCCTCTTCTTCTTTTTTCTTTTTATCTACGTCTGACTTTTTCTCTTCATCATCTTTTGTCTCATCATTTTTCTTCTCTTGCTTCTTCTCATCCTCTTTTTTATCAGAATCTTTTTTCTTATCATCTTTATTTTTTTGATCTTCTTTTTTCTTCTCTTGCTTCTTTTTCTCTTCTTCTTTTTTATCGTCTTTCTTTTTCTCATCTTTATTGTCTTTATTCTTATCGTCTTTCTTTTT
>CACVAZ010000218.1 GCA_902727995.1 uncultured Sulfurovum sp. | reverse complement strand
AACGCATCAAACGGATTTTAAAAGAGCTAAAAGTGATTGATGTGTTGCAAAAAGGGGTTTATTATTACGTCAAACTCAATTTTATTTACACTAAAAAAAAAGTAATGGAGATATTGGATTCTACTATCTCGGTATCGAAAAAATTGATTAAACAGGTGATAACCAAAAAACCTACCCCACCCAAAACAAAAACTAAAACTATTTTTGAAAAAGTCTTAGAAGAAAAAAGCGTAACCCCTAAAAAAATAGCCCTAATTCAAGCCGATATAAACGAGATTTTTTCTAAAAAAAGTTATAAAGTTAATCCCCTAGCCTTTGGAAAATGGATTGGGTTTTGTGAGAAAAAAAAGATAGCCTATAACCAAAAGCATTTAAAATCTTGGCTAAAAAGCCTTCATAACCGTACCTCTATCGAACAGTTAGAAAGCATTGACCTTGCCATTAAAAAAGGGTGGAAAAGTTTTTATATTCCTAGCATTCAAAAGTCAAAATATCAGAAGTTTTTAGGAAGAAGTTTACAGATGGAACGCCCATGTAAGAACCTGCTTGATATTAGAACCAAAGCAGATAAGTTTGTTTATGTTTTTGAGAATGTTACCATTACAGTTAATCAACCTGTAGGGGTTTTGTTTGGTCGGTTTGGGGTGGAGTAACTATATTTAAGGAAATAAAAGTATTTTCCCCCTTATTTCTGGGAATGAACATCTTTATAACACTTATGCTAGAATATATCAATAACTTAAAAGAAGTCGATAGTGCAAACAATACAATTAAATGTTCATAGCAACCATATAGATTTTTTACTCTCTATTCTTCAAAATCTAAAAGATGGTATTATCGAAAATATTATAGTACAATCCGTTTAAATGCCAAAGATTCTCAACGTTTTTTAGAAGCACTAGATAGACCACCTGAAATATATCCTAAATTAAAAAAGGCTTTTAAAGAGTATAAAAACAATCAGATAAAACTTTGAGATGCAAACCATTCAGCTTGATAAAAAAAGACACAATCAAAAAAATTTTGAATGCCCATGCAATAAATTGCACCCTACGCGTTATGAAACCGTAGGGTGTCATTTTAATGCACCTATTCCCTTTCCCTCTTGAGTAAAAAAGCTTTCTATATCTTCTACGCTTAGTAGTCTATACTCTACTTCATATCCTTTGTATTTCCCTATTAGATTCACCGATTTTTTCACGAGTTCTTCATAATTTAAACGCTTTTTAGAGAGTTTGACTTCACAGAGTAACAACTTTTTATTTATCTCATCTACAGCTACAATATCTATCTCGTTTTGATTGCCTCTTTCCCAGTAGTTACCTATATTCGTATAGTGTTGTTGCTCTTTTAGTAACGCTATAAAAAGCTTTTCTAAAAACCTACCTTTAAAAGTACTAAAGTCCCTACTCACTATCTCTCTTAGTCTTTCATAGCCTTCAGCTTCTACTATAGAGTTGTATTTATAAATAAACCGAAACCAAAAGGCTAAAAAGTTATCTACTATCTCATACTTTTGTACTTTTGTATTGGGCTTTGCCCCCATAGGTTTAATGCTTTTTATAATGGCATAGTCATGCTCTAGTCTGCTCAAATGCCCCGATATATTTTTCTCTAGTATAGACTCTATCTCTACCCTAGAAGTTTTAGAAGAGGCTATCAGGCTTAGTATGGAAAAGTATGTCCCATACTCCTTACCAAACTCTTCTATCAGTCTATTTTTACCCTCATCTAAAAACAAAGAATGAGGGGCTATTATGTCATCTATCATGGCTTTGGCATCTAAACTTTCATAGAGTACAAAAAGCTCTATGTACTTAGCTATGCCCCCTGTAAGTACATAAAAATCTAAAAGATTCTCATGCGTGTAGCTATCATAATCTTGAAGTATCTCTCTTAGTACCGAAACGTTTAAGGGTTTGAGGTCTATCTTAAAATCAGCCCTTCCAAAAAGTGGTTCTTTGTTGTTTTCGTAGATTTTTTTCATCAAAGAGTAGACAGAGCCACAGGCTATAAAGTGCATGTGACTTTGTACTTTGTGCTTGTCCCATAGTTTTTGTATGCTAGAGTATATGGAGTCATTTATCTTGTAGAACTCTTGGAATTCGTCTATAATGAGGGTAAAAGGTTCATTTTTAGCATGTTCTAGTAAATAGGCAAAAACATCTTCAATCTTTCGCATCTCTCCAAAGAGCTTCACCCCTAGTTTTGCTTCTATCTCTTCGCTAAACTCCGAACATAACAAGGCTTCATTTTTTTTAGACACAAAAAAGTAAACTGTTTTGGTAGTAGAAAATGGCTGTAGTGCTAAAGTAGTCTTACCCACACGTCTACGCCCTATGAGCATTGTCATAATGGCATGTTTTTCTTTGAGTTTGTCAGCCCGTTTAAGTATGTTTAGTTCTGATTCTCTGTTGTAAAACTTCATATAATAACCTTTCTTATGATAACTTGGGTTATTATAACATAGTTATCTTTTTCTTCATTCACATTTATGATTTTTTCTAAAAAGAGTTATAAAGTTAATCCCCTAGCCTTTGGAAAATGGATTGGGTTTTGTGAGAAAAAAAAGATAACCTATAACCAAAACCATTTAAAATCTTGGCTAAAAAGCCTTCATAACCGTACCTCTATCGAACAATTACAAAGCATTAACCTTGCCATTAAAAAAGGGTGGAAAAGTTTTTATATTCTTAGAATTCAAAAGTCAAAATATCAGAAGTTTTTAGGAAGAAGTTTACAAATGGAACGACCATGCAAGAACCTACTTGATATTAGAACCAAAGCAAATAATTTTCTTTATGTTTTTAAAAATAATTATAAACTTTATTTATATACTAAAAAAATTTAATTATATTATTTTAAGTTT
The DNA here is from genome assembly GCA_902727995.1 of uncultured Sulfurovum sp. Taxonomy (GTDB): domain Bacteria; phylum Campylobacterota; class Campylobacteria; order Campylobacterales; family Sulfurovaceae; genus UBA1140. Next base: position 8,779 of record CACVAZ010000218.1, on the reverse strand, counting down.
ATAATTATTATGTTATAATAATTATAACATTTAATTTTTTACGTAGTTTTATTCTACATCTTATAAAAAATAAAATGTAAAATACTTAATAAGGAAAAGAGATGAAAAAGAAACTTTGGTTACTCAGTATGGTAGGGGTTGTAATATTTAGTGCCTGTGGAGGCAGTAGTGATGAGGCAAAAGAATTACAACAAAAAATTCTAAAACTAGTTGGGATTCCTCAAAGTATCGTAGTTAATATTTGTCAAGATGATAACAGTAATGGTTTTTGTGATTCCATTGAACTTCAAGCTAAAGTAACTTTTTCACAAGGAGATACAAGAGAAACACTTTTATCTAAATTAACCCTAACAGAAGAAGGACAGTACTTATTAGAAACTTATGATGCGACTAAACCCCTCTTATTAGAATTAAAGAATACAAACAGTCAATACTTTACTAGTAACTACATCCTTCCTTTTGATGGCTTACTAGAAAATGAAGATGAAAAAGAATTATCTATTTTACAAGCAATGATAGATAAAGATGCCCTTACTACTCAACAGGTAAGTAATGCAAGGGTAATGAAAAATGTTGATGACTTTTATGCCATTCTATTAAGAGATTTAGAACACAATATCCAAATATTAACAGGAAAAGGATTAACAACGACACAAGCTGTAGCTGAAAATATTATTGAAATGGCAGATGAATTACTTATTAATGGTATAGAAGATACCATACCAGCACAGATGAATGCTTGTAATAATGACCAAGCTTGTGTTGATGGTATTCTTAATCCACTTTCAATAGAACTAGTATTAACCGATGCAGAAGCCAATGCAATCGTTGCAAAAGTAGAAGAAAGTGAGCCTATAGTTACCGATCCAAACCAAGGTAAAATTGATTTTGCTAACTACTTACCTGCTGTTTCTACAGTCAAAAACTACATAGAAAAGTATAAATTCGGACTAAATTCTGAAGAGGTTATATCCTCTAATACAGAATCAATAACAAGAACAAATAATATTTTAGAATATAAATATAATGAGGGTGATTCAAATATAATAACCATAAACGAAAATAATATTTCAGTTAAAAATTCTCAGGAAATTCAACATAGTGACTTAACTCGATATTTTAATATAGGTGATACTATATGGACTGATACCTATAATGAAGAAAGTGGTTCTAGTGAGACAGAAGTCTCATGTATGGTACAAGCTACCCTTACTGAGTTCTACCATGGAGGCTATACTTATACGGGAGACATTATAAAAGAAAGATGTGTAGAAACTTATACTACAACAATTAATAATGAGTCAATAACAGGAACTGATATTTGGTATGAGTATATGCAAAAAGATATCGGGGAAATTGCGTCTATTGATGAGGATTGTGAGGATGAGACAGGGAGGGTTAATGATTCTGAAGGTTGTATAGCAACTTCATATGATCATAAGTATTTAGTACAATAAGTTTTTCTAACTCCTTAGTGCTTCCCCTCGACCTTTGGGGGGAATGTATATGAAAGAAATGCATAAAGTCCCTTTCGTATTTCTACAGTCGGGTCATAGCCCATAAAAGATTACAACATCCCTCTAAACTCAGTAAAAATATAAGCCGACTCATGAGGGCCAGGACTTGCTTCTGGGTGGTGTTGTACTGACATACTTGGAGAGTCGTTGTACTTTAAACCCTCAATAGTATTGTCAAACAAATTCATGTGGGTAACCGTTGCCACTTCTACAATGTTGTCTGGTACATTGTAGTTGTGGTTTTGTGCTGTTACTTCTACTGTATTACCTTCTTGATTCATTATAGGATGGTTTCCACCGTGGTGACCAAATTTTAGCTTATACGTGTCATAACCATGGGCAATGGAAAGTAATTGGTGACCCAAACAAATTCCAAAGAGTGGAATCTTTTGTTCAATCAATGCTTTAATTTTTTCTTGTTCCTCTTTTAAAATCAGAGGATCACCCGGTCCATTGGATAAAAATACACCATCTATCTCTTTGGCTTGATATTTTTCGATAATTACCGAAGCTTCAATGCTATTTGGAACCACTTCTACTTCCATACCAGCATGGGTTAACTCATTTAAAATATTTCGTTTAACCCCAAAGTCTAAAGCAATAATCTTTTTAGAAGTATTTGGCTTCTCATACTCAAATTTCGTTTCAGAGTAACGACCTTGGTCATGTACATAAGCCTCTTTGGTGCTTACTTGCTCAATATAGTTAATATCTTCTATTCTTGGTGCAAGATCAAGCAATTTTTTAAGTTCATCTATTTCATGGATTTCAGTCGAAGCAATCATTTCCATTGAACCCTCACTTCTTAATATCTTAGTTATAAAGCGTGTATCAACATCGGTAATACCTAAGATATTGTTCTTTTTCAATAAAGTAGCCAAAGTCTCTTCAGATCTAAAGTTAGAGGGTCTGTCTTGGTAAGAACGTACAATAATCCCTTTACAATACGCTCCTTTACTCTCCATGTCTTCTGCATTACAGCCAACATTACCAATCTCTGGTGTGGTAAAGGTTACAAACTGTCCAGCATACGAAGGATCAGTTACAATCTCTTGATAACCTGTCATAGAGGTGTTAAAAACAACTTCCCCTACCGATGTTCCCTCTGCTCCAAAACTCTTAGCTTCTAAATATATTCCATTTTCAAAATAAAGTGATACTTTTCCCATTAGAACATTCCTCTTTTCTTTAACTCTTCTTCATATAAACGTTCATAAACCAACTCATATTCAACTGAACCTGGAACATACTCTTTTTGCATGTTCTGAATTTTTTCATAAACCGTATCATCCATCTTATCGTAAGCCTCTGCAAAGGCTTTAAATGCTTTAAAAATTACATTACGGATTTGATTATCGTTTACTTCATATTCTAATAAATAGTTCTCATAAAGTTCATCTAAAATTAAATGTGAAACTTCATTATAACGGTCATCATAATTCATAATCAGCCCAAAATCAGGTGCTAAACGTTTCTTAATCATAAAGAAAAGCTCACGCTCTTTTACCTGTTGAACCTCAATCTCATCATAATTTGCATCAAGCATCTCTTCGACTTTAGCATCAAGCTTTCTCTCTTGTTCAAGGTTAGCATCTATAATTGCTTTACACGCCTCAACAACGGCTTCTTTCCCTTTTGGCATGGTTGCAAAATCTGCATTGGCTAAATCTATTCCAATTTTTGCTGCCACATAACCTGTCTGTTTTGCTTTTAGTCTCATCTTAACTCCTTAACGAATTATTGTGTCATCTCTTTGAGGACTGGTAGAGATGATTCCCATTTTTGTACCAACCATCTCTTCAAGTGCTTCTATGTAAGATTTTGCTGTATCTGGAAGATCATCAAATACTTGACAACCCTCTGTTCTATCCCAACCTGCAAATGATTTGTAAATAGGTGTTGCCTCTTCTAAATCGTAAGGTACATAGTCAATCTCTTGACCATCTATTTCATACGCAACACAGACTTTAACCTCTTCAAAACCATCAAGAACATCCAACTTCATAAGTGAAACTTGGTCAACACCATTTACCCTTACAGCATGTCTCATGGCTACAGCATCAAACCAACCACATCGTCGTGGGCGACCTGTTGTGGTTCCAAACTCATGACCATTTTTACGAAGAAGCTCACCCTCAGCTCCAAAATCTTCAGAAGGGAAAGGACCATTTCCAACACGGGTACAATAGGCTTTGGCAATACCTGTTACTTTTCCAATGTCTTTAGGGTTAATCCCAAGACCAGAACAAGCACCAGCAGAAACTGTCGTTGAAGAAGTCACATAAGGATATGTTCCATGATCAATGTCCAACATGGTTCCTTGAGCACCTTCTAAAAGTACTTTTTTACCTTCATCTAAAATCTTCCACATCATTTGTGTGGTGTCCACAATATGAGGCGTTAATACTTTTGCGTACTCATCAAGCTCTATTTTTAACTCAGCTTTAATAGGTTGTGCAATTTTCATAACATCAAAAATGGCTTTGTTTTGCTCAAAAAATGCCACAATTTTTGTTGAAAGTTTTTCTGTGTCAAATAACTCCCCCATACGATGCCCCACACGTGCAATTTTATCACCATAAGCAGGACCAATTCCCTTACCTGTTGTCCCTATGGCTTTATCACCTTTTAGACGTTCACGTGCTTGGTCAATCTGTGCGTGATAAGGCAATAACATGTGTGCTTTATCTGAAATAAACAATCGTCCCTCTAAATCATCAAACTGTACCATCTCTTTAATAAAATCTACAGGCGATAAAACAACCCCATTCCCCACAATATTTTTAGCTTTAGGGTTTAAGACCCCTGAAGGAATAAGATGTAATGCGTACTTTTTATCACCAATTACAATGGTGTGTCCAGCATTGTGTCCACCAGCAAAACGACATACATAATCATGTGTTTGTGCCATGTGATCTACTATTTTACCTTTACCCTCGTCACCCCATTGTAATCCTACAATTAAATCTGCTTTAGAACTCATATTATTTTACGCCTTTATATTTTTCATTTTTTGGTTAATACACGCATCCGTATACAGTGCAAAACCTGCTGCATTAACATCATCTATTTGGTACAGTCCACCACGAACCAACAACTCATTTTCATGAAACATTCTAAAGGTTAATGAACCATAATATCTCATCTTTGCATAATAAAGAGGAGCTATTACTAAATTAGAACTCGCTATCTTTTGAGCCATCTCTTTCATTAATAATAATTCAGCTTGAATGTCAGCAGGAATGCCTTCTAAGCTATTCAAGTCTTCAACCCTATGCATTCTAACCAGCTTAGAAATCCACGGTAAATCTAAAGCCAATATTTTTTCAATCTTTGTGTCATGTAAAAAGGCTAAGTCAACCCCATATTTTTCATTTAGAAGCAAAGGAATTTTCATGTTTGAGATTTGAAGCAAAGCATCAATCGCTAACTTATCGAGCAAGGCTGTAGCAGAATTAACGACCTCATCAAACGTACCATCAAACACTTCTGTTCCTACTTGATACTGCTCTTGGGTTGGAAAAGAAACAGCTGGTTGAATGTAAAACCATTTTTTAGACGCTGTTGTCCGTCCAATTCGCTTTGTCACGATTCTAACGACATCAGCTGTAGAGTCTGCTCTTAGGGTTATCATGTCATTATGTTCATCGTGTAACTTTAACAAAGGCTTTGAATCTTCAAATGAGACATGTTGATGATAAGAGAAAAGAGGTGTTACAATCTCTTCAAAACCTTTTTCTTCTAAAAGAATCGCACAAGTTGTTTCTATTTGTCGTTTAATTTTTGCAGACTCTCCAAAATAGAGTTTGCTTTTACTGGGTATTTCGTGTTCAAATATCATCTAGTTCTCTTTAAAATAAACTTCATTAAAAGTCTTACTTGCTGTTCCATCAAAAGAACGTCGCCCTAAATCAGCCAATGCCATCTCAATAGCATTAACAACCCACACTGATTCGTTTACAGGAATAAGCCCCATTTGATTAATACGGAAAATCTTTCCCTTTAAATGGTCTTGTCCACCTGCCATGTTTACTGCATACTTTGTTTTCAACAACTTTCTAATTGCTTCGCTATCCTCATCAATAACCGTAGACATTGACTTTGCAGGAGTACTTGGGTAAATATTTAGACCAAGTGCTTCTAACGCAGTTTGGGTCGCTTTAGCTCTAGCAATTGTTTTGCTATAAAGAACATCTAACCCTTCTTTATCTATCTCATCAAATATTGCATTTAATCCAATAATCAATGTTGTTGGTGCAGTCCATGCCGTAGTGTTTTGTTGCTGTTTTTTAATCTCAGTTGCTAAATTAAAGTAATAATCCACACCTGAACCAATCTTCTCCACAGCAGCATTACTTAACCCAATCATCGCTAATCCAGGAGGTAGCATTAAGGCTTTTTGACTACCTGCTACCAATGCATCTATGTTAGAAATATCAATCTTCTCAACACCCACAGCTGTAATACCATCAGCAACCACCATAATTTCTGGATTAACCAATTTAACATAAGCAGCTATCTCTTCCACAGGGTGTCTAAGACCTCCTGCACTTTCACTTACTTGTATGAAAAAAGCATCAATATCATGGTTCTCTTCCAGTGCTTTTTTAACATCATCTAAAGAAGCTGGGGTATTCCACTCATATTTTAACTCTACAAGCTCTTTACCCATAGCCGTGACAATCTTTCCAAAACGCTCACCAAACTTACCAGCATTAATGGTTAAGGCTTTGGTTTGACAAAGATTTAAAACACAAGATTGCATAGCACCCGTTCCAGAACTCGCCAACATTACACACTCATCCATGCCAAACAGTTCTAGTAAACGCTCACGTGCCTCTTTAAAAATCGCTTCAAATTCAGGGGTTCTATGATGTAAGGTAGGGGTAGCCATTGCTTGTCTAACAGACTCAGGTACAGGAGTTGGTCCAGGGGTAAAAAGTAACATGTAAATCCTCGTTAAGATAAATACGAAGTTTGTGCCTTATATAAAGACAAAATTCTTGGAATTATATCTAAAGTGTAATTAGGAGAGAATTAGAAGTGCTACTCTTATAATTCTTTGCCCTGTTGCAAGATTTTTAATTTATCAACCAAACGTTCATAATCAGCATAAAAGATCTCTGAATCTTTACGTACCCAGTCAATATAGGGCTTAAACTGATTAAATGTTTGCACAAATAGTGTACCCGATAAATCATTTAAAAGCTCTATGTTAAAAACATCATACTTAACACCAACAGCAAACTTATTAAGAAAACCTAGCATTCTTGCCACATCATCTCTTAATTCACTATCTTCCATAATACGCTTTAATCCATCTTCAGTAAAAGGAGAAAACATATCACTAAGTTCCAATTTAGGTCGCACACGTCTAATGGTTGCACGTAAATCACCTCTAACAGTATTGTAAGCATTTAAGGTCATTTCATTTTGTCTTCGTCGATGTTCACTTTCACTCTCATGCCGACTCAAACTTAATTGTTGTACAATCAAGAAAACCCCAACAACAGCAATCGGAATCGCTATAATATCGGCATAATTAGCCCAAGAATCTAAAGACATTCAACAAACTCACTTTAAAAAAATTTGTAAATCATAACAGAATTATAAATATGGGTAAATTAAAATAAAGTTATTTATTTTTTTAATAAAAACAATGTCTAGAAATTAAACTTTTAGGGGATTTACCAATAAAAGATAGGTCTCTTCCCTTAAATTTTCATGCCGAGGTATTCTTTTAAATAATTTATGATAAATCTTTTCAGTCTCAGAAAAACTGTCATATTTCATGAGCAATGAAAGCTGTATTTTTTGTAACTCTTCTATTTTTCGATCTATCTCATCAATATAAAATTTATTTTTATTTTTAACATTATCACTTTCAAAAAACATGTTCTTATTATGAAAACCTTCACTAAGACGTTTTAAATCTATAATACTATAGGAAAGACGTTCTTTTTGTCGATGAACACCGTAGAGTCTAGAGATTATCTTTTTATGTTGCACTTTTAACTCTGAACCCAAATAAACTAACTGTGCTCTTCTTTTATTTTTTCTCATCTCAAAACCAAATTTTGCATATAAAAAGCAAGAGATGCTACCCTCTTCTTTCTCTAAATCTTTTAATATCAATTTTATGGAGTCTAGAAGTATGACATCAATTTCAAAAGGATGGCGACGAAGTTCAATTTTTGCAAAATGAAGGTTTTTACCAATTAACTTATCAATAATCCCATCAAAAACATAAACAGGGCTACTGAGTATCTGTTCAACATAATCACTAATTGCCATTTTTATCCTTTTGTTTATTTTTATTTATAATAACTAAAAAATGTTTAATTTTGTTTTAAAGATTTTACCTTTATCCACAAAAACATTGTCTTGATAGTGTTGACCCAGCAATAAAGCCTACTTGTTTCCCTAGCCAATCCTCACAAACTTCTTGAAATTTACTTTTATTTTCATTTGCTCTTTCTTTTAATGTCCTTATCTTTTAAAACCCCATTTACTTCTTTAGGCTTTAAACTTTACACCATTTTAGCAGTTAAGTTATTGGTAGTCATTGTATAAAATGATTACCAATAATACTCTAAACCTTAGATGTGACTACTACATATTAGACTACCTTAAACGATAAATAAAAGTAAGATAATTATTTTTAGGGGCTTTTGAAGGGTTATTGAATTGTACGAGGGGGAATTGAACAGTCCTATTCTGTAGGGTTTAAAAGGTATCTGATAGAAATGCCCACCAAAAAACCCACTAAAGACAATCAAAAAGCTAAATTTCATAATTTTTTTAACTGTTTCTATTAGAAGCATTATACCATATTATATGTTATTGATATAACTTGCATTTTACATTAAAACCCTCTTGGAGAAAAAGGGCTTTATATTGAAAAAAATTTATTTGTTAAAATTTCTCTATGAATTTATAAAAAGAGTCTGCACAAGATTGAACATTAGAAAATAATCCAAATTCCCAAACCTCACCACTTTTATAAAAAACTGTCTCGTCATCTTTAAAGTTATCTGCTGGTTGAATTACTGCAACATCACCATGATTAAAACCTCCATTGTCTTCATTGAAGAATATGTAGTCTATCTTATTATTTTGATTGTTCATTTTTATTTTCCTTTACATAATATTTCTTCCAAAAGAGAAGAGTAGCTTTTTCTAAGTCTGCCCTATCTCTCCAAAATCTTTTAGCTTGTGGGTCTTCTGTTTGCTCTATAAAGAGAAAATATAATTCTAATCTT
>CACVAZ010000217.1 GCA_902727995.1 uncultured Sulfurovum sp. | reverse complement strand
AAAGAGCGACTCATAGAGAAGGAAGAGAGTGCTACTAACCTTGACTATGATGAGTTTTGGGATGGGGTAGATATTGCTGATTAATTGTCTGTAATTTTTGTAAATAATTCAGTGGCTTCTTCCAGATAAGTATGCATTGAACCTAGAAGTTTTCCACCTTCATGAGTTTTAATATTTTTAACAGTAATGTCACCTTGTACAGAACCCTTGTTTCCTATTTCTAGTAGTTGTGAGGCAGTGACTTTACCTTTAAAGGTACCATTAACTAAAATATTTTTACTTTTCATGATGTTTGCATTGACTTGACCTCTTGTATCAATAGTAATCTTTTCTTTGGCTTCTATCTTGCCCTCAACTTTACCAGAAATTAAAAGTTCTTTTACTTGAATGTCATTGGAGACATTTCCATTGGACATAACTTCTAGGCTATCGCAAAAAATAGAACCATTTAGTTTTCCATTGACAATGACATTGGTTGCTGTAATGGTACCATTGATTGTACCATGTTCCCCAATAACAACCGAAGTGACGAGAATGTCACCATGTAAGGTTCCTTCAACTTGTACAGAACCTTCTCCTTTAAAGTTCCCATTAACTTCAATTTCTTTTGCAATGAATGTATTTTTTATATTTTTTTCATTTGCCTCTGATGATTTCTGATTTCCCTTAAACATAACTTTATCTTCCTCCATAATATTATTTTCTTGAAATATTATAATATATTATGATATAAAATTAGTTTAATGGCATATTGATAAAAAATAGTTTAATTATATTCTTATTTATTTATTTTAGTTTAAAATAAATTTAAGAAAATATAGTAAAAAAAATAACATGCTTATTTTTTTATGATAATTAGTTAAGATATTTTATCTAACTAAATGTTAATACTATAAAAAGGCTGTAAAATGGGACACGATAGAGACTTAAATCAAGCGTATGTTATTCAAAATGCACTTAATGAGTATACTGGACTAACTTCTAGTGAAAAAAAATATTGTAATGACAATCTTGTTGACTGGGTTTCACAAGATAAAACTTTAAACTTATTAATTAGTAAATTATCAGAAATATCTTTAGATGTTAGACCTTTTCTTAAGCAGAATGGGCTTTTAGTTTAAATTAATTTTTACCATTTCTTCTTGTGGTAATTGTAATAAAAGTGGTTTTTCTTCTTCTTTAAGCCACTTTAAGACTGTAATAATCTGATCTTCACGCATAGCTGTACATCCAGCTGTTCCTTTTCCACTTTTATTTTTAATATGAATAAATATACAAGAACCAGCTTGGGCTATCTGGTTTGGATTATGATTTACCGTAATCCCATATTTATAGAGATTATTAGATAGTTTCATGTACTCAAAGCTTTTATAATCTTTCTTGATGATTTTAGAGTCTATAATTTGGTTATACCAAACTGATTTAGAGTCATCAACACAATGGTCAGTTCTTTTGTAAGTAGCGTAAGGGAAGTTCATTTCAAAGTTAGTTTGACTGTAGCCAAAGCCATTTCCTAAAGAAAAAAGTCCAGCTGGGGCCTTACCGTCACCCTCTTTTTTTATATATTTTGCATCATTAGGGGTATGGTGTAATCCTTTTCCCCAACCGAGTCCATTTCTACCTAAAATAATATTAATATTTTCACCTACTTTTTCCCAGTGATTATTTTTCTTTTCATAACGTTGCAATATTCCTTCTTTGCTAGACCAATTGGCTGTAGTCACCATTAAGAGTTGAGATGCATCCTTTGGAATGCTTATGTTATTGGACTGAGGTTTTACTTCTTGATAAGTAGTTTCAAGAGGGGCTTGATTACTCGCATTACAAGCTGTAAGAAATAGGACGCTTAGAACTAAAAGGCTAAGGTTTTTCATTATGATATAATCCTTTTTAATATTTTAATACATATAGGAGAAAATATGGAAGACTTAGGGTTTTTATCAGTACTTATTCCACTTTTCATTATTGTTATGGCAATTATAACAAAAGATGTCGTGGTATCGTTACTTTCAGGCATTTTTTTTGGAGAATTGGTACTTCATAACTTTAATCCATTAACAGCAATGATAGAACTTTTAGAAGGAGTGGTTAAGCTTTTTTCTGAAAGTTGGATAACTAAAACACTTATATTTGTTCTTCTAGTAGGGGCAATTATTAAATTGATTTTGCGTTCTGGAGGGGTTGATGGGTTTGTACACTATTTGAGTCAAAAACAACAAGCCATTGACTCGCCTAAAGGAGCGCAATTTTTAGCTTATTTTATTGGGGTGATTATATTTATAGAGTCTTCCATAACAGCTTTAGTAGCAGGTACAGTAGCAAAACCACTTTGTGATAAAAATGGTGTCAGCAGAGAAAAGTTAGCATTTATTTGTGACTCTACCTCATCACCTGTCTGTTCACTTTTCCCATTTAATGCTTGGGGTGCTTTACTTTTAGGACTCATTGTGACAGGAATTAATGATAAGGTTATTGTAGGAGAGGGAATCCCTTTACTTATAGAGTCTATACTTTATAATTTTTATTCGCTCATTATTGTATTGATAGTATTTTTGACCATACTCTTTGACATTAACATTGGACCTATGAAAAAAGCAAAGTCTGTTCCTTATGTGGAAATGGTTGTTGATGAGCATACTCATCGTTCTATATGGGTGATGATTCTACCGATTTTAGTACTTATAGCCATGGTTCCTATTTCACTTTATTACACAGGTAAAGGAGATATTTTAAATGGTTCTGGTTCAACCTCTATTTTTTACGCAACGATTGCCACGCTAATTTTTATGTATGTTTATTATGTTGTCAAAGGTTATATGAAACATAAAGCGTATTTTTCAGGTTTCTATGAAGGAATTGCAGACATGATTCCTATTGCACTTATTTTAATACTGGCATTTTTTATTGGAGATATTATAAAGGAACTGGGAACAGCAAATTATATTGCTACAGAAGTTAAAGTAGCTTCCATACCTATTTACTTTTTACCATTATTGGTCTTTTTAGTTTCAGCGTTAACAGCTTTTTCTACAGGGACTTCTTGGGGAACATTTTCTATTATGATGCCCATTGCTTTAGGACTAGCTGGAACGTTTGACATGGCTATTCCATTAATGATTGGAGCAGTTATTTCAGGAGGAATTTTTGGTGATCACGTTTCACCTATTTCTGATACGACGATTATCTCTTCTATGGCAACAGGTTGTGACCACATAGAACATGTGCGTACACAAATGCCATATGCACTTATAGGTGCTTTTATAGCTTCATTATTATATCTGATATTTGGGTATTTGAATTAAAAGAAAAGGAAGAAGTTAAGAGCCACCCTTAAATGGTAACTCTTGGGCTTAAAGAAATTATTGTACCGTTGCTGTAGTTTCAGCTTTGTTCGTTGTTGTTTCTTTAAGATCTGTAGCATTGTCTTTAATATCATCAAAAGAATCTGTCATTGCATCTGTCATGTCAGTCATTATATCTCTCATGCTGTCAGACATGTCTCTCATGATATCAGTCATATCAGTCATCATATCACCAATTGCAAAATCAGAAGAAGTTGAAGTTTTATCATCGTCATCAACGGCATCTCTTAAGCTGTCTGTCATATCAGTCATGCTGTCTGTCATGTCTGTCATCATGCTACCAAATGGAAATGAAGAAGTTGATTTTGTACCATCTTCATTTTTAACTGAGTCTCTCATAGAGTCTGTCATATCAGTGATAATGTCTGTCATAAAGAAATCTGCATTAGCTGTTGTTATCATCGTAGCTGTTAAAGCTACTGTTAAAATAATTTTTTTCATTGTCTCTACCTTTAGTATTTGTTTTGTTGATATAATTATAATAGTTATTAGTTTAAATAATACTTAACTCTTTTTTAACTATAATATTTTTTTATCTTATATATTCATATTTCTTATTGTTAGTAGTCGACAAGAGTTTTCTAGGATGGCTACTTTTTTTACCATTTCTAGCAAGTCTCTGTCATAAGAGACAAGACCAAATCCTTTTATAAGTAGTAGATGCTTGGTAGTTTTTTCAAAATAGTTTGCAATTTCATGTGGGGCTCGTCCTTCCCAATCATTAAAATTTCCAGGGTCATAAACATGTACTTCTTTTAAGTCTTTGTATCCATAATAATCTTGGGGTGTTACCACTGCATGATCAAAAGAGTAAGCTGTAGCATAAGGAGGCATGGTATAGGAGATGTATTTAGCATTGGGTAGAGCATTGTAAATCTCTAAGTGAATGTCAGTATCAGGAGAAGCTTCTTTCCATCTATAATCTTTTTTAGTATTTGAAGTGAGTCTTATGAATCCATTTTGATCTATTTCATCGAGTATAATATTTTTTCTGTTAATAATAAAGGCATTGATGTCCGTTTTTGCAGAAAGAGAACCATGAAAAACACCAAAGTAATTTTTTGCAAACATTGAATGAGATATATGTTGTAGTTCTTTAAGGCGATGGTCATCCATGGAGTTTATTATCCTAATAAGTTTCTGCTATTATATCAAAATAAAAAGTTAAACTAAAAGTGAATAAAGTATGAATAATATCCCCCATATTCCCGTTTTGTTAGATGAAGTTCTTGATGGATTTTCTACGATTAGAGAAGGTTATTTTGTTGATTGTACCCTTGGTTATGCTGGACATTCAGAAGCCATGTTGGAAACTTATACTCAAATACAGCACATAGGAATAGACAGAGATAATGAAGCTTTGGCTTTTTCAAAAGCCAGACTTGAACCTTTTGAAGGACGTTTTAAACTCTATAAAGGAACATTTACCAATACCTTACCTATCTTAGAAGAATCACCCATAGTCGGTGTTTTAGCAGACTTTGGGGTCTCTTCTTTACAGTTAGACAAGATGGAGAGAGGGTTTTCGTTTGAAAGTGAAACGCTTGACATGCGTATGGATACGACAGCTTCTTTGTCTGCTTATGAAGTTGTAAATGAATATCCTCAAGATAAATTAGAATACATTTTAAATCATTATGGAGAAGTACGTTCCTACAAACAAGTAGCTTCAGCCATTGTTCAAGCACGTTCGGTGAAACCCATTGAGAGTGGAAAAGAACTATCGCGTATTATTTGTACGGTCATTCCTCGTGGGGGAAAAATTCACCCAGCAACGCTTTCTTTTCAAGGAATTCGCATTGAAGTAAACAATGAACTAGGTGAGATAGAAGGGCTTTTAGAGGTGCTTGAAGCAAAGTATAAAGCTGGAGAGTTAGAGGGAACGATAGTTTCGCTTATTACTTTTCATTCTTTAGAAGACCGATTGGTAAAAAACCGTTATAAAACTTGGGCAACAAAATGTATTTGTGATTCACAGGCAATGCGTTGTACTTGTTCTAAGGACAATGACTTAGGTAAGATGTTAGTACGAAAGCCAATTGTGGCTACGAAAAAAGAGCTAAAAATAAATGCACGTTCACGTTCAGCAAAACTTAGAACATTTATTTTTAAAAAGGCAAAATAATATGGCAAAAATAAAAGAGATAGCTGAAAATGGGGTTACCAATAGCATGATACTTATTACCATAATGTTAACAGCACTGGTATTGCTTTTAACTTTACCTAATATTTATTTAGACAATCAGATTTATTATGAAAGTAGAAAGTTAGCCCATTTGAACAAAATAAAAATAACCCTTGAAGAAGAGCAAGTTATCATTAGAAATAGACTTGAAGAGATAAATGTTCAAGAGAATTTGAGGTAAAAATTGTGAGAACTAAAAGATGATTAGAAAATTTCTTGAATTTTCCATTGATAGACCTGTATTAAACCATTTGGTGATGATATTGATGTTTGTTATGGCGATTTTTGCCTATAAAAGTATTCCTAAAGAAATTTTTCCTCCTTCACAGTTAGATGAAATTTCAATCACAGGTACTTATATTGGGGCAAGTGCTGATGTTTTAGACAAGATGGCTGTTAAAAATATTGAAGATGATTTAAAGAGTATTTCTGAAATAGATACCATATTTTCTACCATTCAAAATGGTTTTTTTACCATTAAGGCTGAAATCTTACCAGGCAATGACAATCAATCTGTTTTAGGAGATGTAAAAGACATTATTGCAACGAATAAACGTGACTTACCCTCTGACATGGATGAACCCATTGCCAAAATAAAAGTGCATGATTATCCTTTAGTTTTAGTAGCCGTTGCTGGTGGAAATTCGATTAAAGAATTGGTTGATGGGGCGAATGATTTAAAAGATAGACTAACCCTTATTGATGATTTGGCTGATATTGTAATTCGTGGAGAGTCGGATGAAGAGGTGCTAATTACCCTTGAT
The DNA here is from genome assembly GCA_902727995.1 of uncultured Sulfurovum sp. Lineage (GTDB taxonomy): Bacteria > Campylobacterota > Campylobacteria > Campylobacterales > Sulfurovaceae > UBA1140. The sequence continues at coordinate 5,406 of CACVAZ010000217.1, read as the reverse complement.
CAAAAAAAGATAGATGCTTATGGTCTCTCTAAGTCGGCTGTGTATTCTGCCATTGGTTCATTGTCGTCCATTTTTCCTGTGGGAACGGTAAAAGCTAAAGGGGAACATCTTTATGTTTCAACAATTAATGGTGAAAAGAGCAAAGAGAAATTAGAGCAAAGTATGCTCTCCGTAAATGGTAAACGTTTTTATTTGCAAGACATTGCTTCGGTTCAAGTAGGATTGGCTGAACCATTACAACTGTCACATTTTAACTCTAAGGCAAATATCTCTTTAGACATTAAAAAAACAAAAGATGGAAACGCCATTGAACTTACAAAAAAAGTAAGGGAAGTTCTCGCTGAGTACAATAAAAAATATGAAGATAAATTACTTTTTGAAGCCTATACGGACACTTCTATTTGGATTAAAAATCGTCTGAATTTGGTTTCGTCCAATATTATATTTGGACTCATCTTAGTGATGATAGCCTTGCTTTTAACCCTCAATGTTCGTATTGCTTTTGTTGTAGGAATCGGAATATTTACTTCATTTATGATAGCCCTTATTTCAGCTGAACTCATTGGTGAGAGTATTAATATGTTGAGTCTCATGGGGGCGTTGATTGCCCTTGGTATGCTAGTCGATGAAGCCATTGTTGTGGCTGAAAACATTTACCGACATGTTGAAATGGGAAAAGCACCCAGAGAAGCAGCCATTGATGGGGCAGCTGAGATGTTTCCAGCGATTTTGACGGCAACCTTAACTACGGTATTTGCTTTTTTACCATTGCTTATTATGACAGGGCAGATGGGTATGTTTATGAAAATTTTACCTATTATGATTACGATATTGCTTATTTCTTCTTTGTTTGAAGCTTTTTATTTTTTACCTTTACATGCAAAAGAGTTATTATCCCTAGGAAAAGTTGAAAAAATTCAAAAAGAAGAAAATCGATTTTGGAAGCATCTTAAAAAATGGTATAAAGCCATTTTAAATAAACTTTTATATTTTAAGGGTTTTGCTTTAGTTGTTTTAGTTACTGCTATTTTGGCAGGGAGTATGGCTATGATGAAGATAACCAAGTTTCAACTCATGCCTGAATTTGATGTACAACAAGTCTATTTAAATGGTAAAGTTAATATTAACAATACTTTAGAAGAAACAGAAAAATATGTAACAGAGATAGAAAAGCAACTTTTACAATATTTAGATAAAAAAGATGTGGACTCCGTAACCTCGGTTATTGGGTTTAAAATGAATCCTGATAAAAGCTTTGAAACAGGTGAAAATCTTTTTCATATATTTATTAATCTTCATGAACGTGCTCCTGAAAATTTTTTTGATACCTATGTCAATCCTATTTTTTCTCTAGAGTATGATAACAGGAACATGATTCGTGAGCGTTCGGCACAATCTATTTCTAAAGAAGTTCAAGGTGGTATTTTAGAACAAATGCGTCAATTAAAAGACAAAGAAGGACGTAAGGTTTTTGAGGAGTTTAATATTTATGCTCAACAAACAGGGATGGTTGGCAATGATATAGAGATTGGCTTTTCAGATAGTTCTCAAAAAAAGGTTTTGACAGCCTTAGAGAAAGTTAAAAAGAAGTTAAAGAATATTAAAGGTGTTCATGACATTGGTGACAATGCAACTGAAGGAGAGCGAGAATTGAAGCTTAGAGTTAATGAGTATGGGCAGTCTTTAGGTCTCAATGAAAACTATGTTACTCAGGCATTAAGAGGGTCATTTTTTAAAGCTGAATACAGTAAAATGTTTAATGAAGAAGGACTTCTTAGAGTCAAAGTGGAAGACAAATATAAAGATGAAAAAAGTACTTTAAGTGACTTTAAACTCACTACACCTGATGGGCAAGTGGTTGTCATTCAAGAAGTGTGTGATTTTTATTATCAAAAAAGTTTTGTGCGTATTTTTAAAGAAGATGGGATTAAAGTCAATTCACTTTACGCTGCTGTAGACAAAGAAGTTATTGTTCCTGAAGATGTCATGAAAGAGCTTGAAGCACTTTTAGATGAGTTAAGAGAGGGTGGAGTGAAAGTGATTATTAAAGGAGAGAAAGAAGCCAATGATAAAATAGTCTCTGAAATTTTACAGGCAGCACTAATCGCAGCTTTTTTAATTTTCATTACTTTGGTGTGGATGTTTAATTCTTTTGTACAGCCTTTAATTATTTTGTCTATTATTCCTCTTTCTCTTTTAGGAGTTTTAGTGGGAACAAAAATCATGGGTTTAAATATGACCATGACAGGTGCTATGGGCATAGTTGGTTTGGCAGGGGTTGTGGTGAATGATGGATTAATCATGCTAGAATTTGTACGAAAAGCCAATAATAAAGCAGAAATTTTAGAGTATGCTGGACAGCGTTTACGTCCTATTATTCTAACTACCGTAACAACTGTTTTAGGTCTTAGTTCTCTAATCTTCTTTGCTTCTGGTCAAGCACTCATCTTACAGCCAATGGCAATTAGCCTTGGTTTTGGGATTGCATGGGCAACGGTATTGAACCTTTATTTTGTGCCATTGATGTTTGCTGTGTTGTATAGGGTTGATTAGAAGCAGAAAAAAGGGTTTTATAGCCTTTTGGATTTATTCATAAAATAGATAAATGTATTTAGAAAAAAATTAGAATAGGGTCGAAAAGATGATAGAAGAAAATTTTGTAACATTACCACGTGGTATTTTTTTAATGGGTTCAGAGTATAAAGAAAATGAACAACCTGTTCATGAAGTTGAGATTGACTATGACATTGCTATGTCAAAGTATTTAGTAACAGTTGAAGACTACATGTTGTTTGCCCAAGCCACAGGAACAGAAATGCCTGAAGAGAAGCACTTACATTTGGGGGTAAATGTTCCCATACGTCGCTTAACATGGTTAAGTGCTGTTGCTTATTGTAAATGGTTAAGTGAGCGTGAGGGAAAGAGATTTCGTTTACCTACAGAAGCTGAATGGGAATATGCTTGTAGGGCAGGTTCAAACTCTAAATATTGTTTTGGAGATGATATTTCAGAGCTTGGAGACTATGCTTGGTATAAAGAAAATTCTGAAAAAGTAACACATGATGTTGCTAGTAAAAAAGCCAATGCATGGGGACTCTATGACATGCATGGAAACATTTGGGAATGGTGTGTTGATCGTTATGCTGAAAATTATGAGAAGGCATCTAATGATGGTTCACCTTATATGGTTCGTAGTGAAAAAGGGATAGTGCTTCGTGGGGGGTCTTGGTCAGCTCAACCTGATAATCTTCGTTCTTCTACACGTATAAATTTAGGGGCTAGTTCACGTAATTACTTTGTTGGTTTTAGAATTGTTGTTGAACTTTAATTATGATATAGTGTGCTTTTAAATTAAAGATAGAAAGGAAAAATAATGAAGCATTTATACTTAGTTGTAGTAATACTTTTTTCAGTAGTATTTTTGGGAGCTTGTAGTAATAAAAGTCCATTAGTAGAAAAAGTGAGTGAGAATAAAGTAGAAGTAGTTGAAATTGCAGAAGTTGCAGAAGTGGAAGAGACTCAAAGTATCATTCCTCAAACGGTAAGTCCTAAGATGGTACTACGAAAAAATGAAACACTTGTTGAAGAGACAAAAGTAATGAGAAATATTGGTGCAGACATTCCAACTTCTTGTGTTATGTGGTCAGATGGTTGTAATGTTTGTACACGTGCAGGAGGAGGAAAAGCTTCCTGTACAACGGGACCAAAGTGTAGTAATAAAATGTTTTCTTGTTTACAGTGGCCCTAAGCTGTAGATAAGCTATAAGCCAAATTTGCTATAATTCACGAAATTATAAATTCGTGAATTAAAGGTAATATAAATGGCAATCGCAACAACAAATACAGTAGAAGAATTTAAAACATTAGTAGCAGATATTGAAGCACAAGCAGGGTACAAAAAAGCAATGGCTTTTGGTATTGCAAGAGTCGATAGGGGTCAAAAAAATGCTGATAAAGTTTTACAAGCAAATTATGGTTTAATTAATTGGAAAGAAAATTTTGGTTCAGCTGCAGTTTTTGTAAAAGCACTTCAAGAGTCTGGCTGTGAGGTAGACTTTTCAGGTTCTGAATTTGTAGCAACCATTAACGATGAGTTTATAACAAATGCCCTAAATGCATTTGCTGTTTATGCTGGTGAGGCAACTGGTGAAGCACATAAAAATATTCAAGTTATTAAAACATTAGCAGCAATGGATGATGTGGCTAAAAACTTTAGAATTGTCTTTTTATTTGAAGATGAAAATGCTCAAAGTGTAGAAGTTGTTTACTTGAAGCTTTATGCACTCTCTTTAGCAAAAGCTGAACTTAGAACTGTTAACTTAAATGGTGCATTTGGAATTCTTGCAAATGTTGCATGGGTTGGAACAACTCCTTATGAATTAGAATACTTAAGGGATCATGAAATAGAGATGAAATTAAATGGTACTTACCCAACAGTTGATTCAGTAGACAAGTTCCCAAGATTCTTACAACATGTTATCCCTGCTGATAATACAAGAATTTTAGAATCTTCAAAAGTTAGAATGGGTGCTCAATTGGCAGCTGGGACAACAGTTATGCCAGGTGCTTCTTACATTAACTTTAACGCTGGAACACTTGGTGCTGTTATGGTTGAAGGTCGTATTTCCTCTTCGGCTATTGTTGGTGCTGGTTCAGATGTTGGTGGAGGAGCGAGTATATTAGGTGTGTTGTCTGGAACAGATGGTAACCCAATCTCTATTGGTGAGAACACGCTTCTTGGTGCAAACTCGACATGTGGTATTCCTTTAGGGGATGCTTGTATCTTAGATGGTGGATTGGCTATTTTTGCTGGAACAAAAGTTAAAATAGCACCTGAACAGTTAGCACTTATTAATGAAGCAAATCCTGGGATTAATTTAGAGTCAAAAACAACTTGGAGAGCTGATATACTCCAAGGGCTAGATGGTCTTCACTTTAGACAAGATTCTACTACAGGTGAGATTATTGTAAGAAGAAGTACAAGAGAAGTTAAGTTAAACGCTGAACTTCACTAAGATATCTTCTCTATAAGGGTTTTCCCCTTGTAGAACTTTCTAGTTTACATAAATACAAACTTCTTTTTCTTCTTGTAAAAATTTTATAATATATTGTAATTTTTGATGATATGTTTATTTTGAAGAAATATAAGTTAGATTGTTTAAAAAGAGTGGCGCGGTGGACGAGACTCGAACTCGCGACCCCCTGCGTGACAGGCAGGTATTCTAACCAACTGAACTACCACCGCACCAAAACCAAATTAATGGCTGAAAAATTATGACTAATTGTCATGGTGGTCGCTACAAGACTCGAACTTGTGACATCTACCTTGTAAGGGTAGCGCTCTACCAACTGAGCTAAGCGACCATATATCGAAATGTTAATTTTAAGGACAAAACTTTGGCGACC
>CACVAZ010000216.1 GCA_902727995.1 uncultured Sulfurovum sp. | reverse complement strand
GCGTCAATGTCTACTCCAGCATCTTTGTATGAAATGTTTGCCATGTTATGTCCTATGAGTTTGTGATTAAAAAATTGCTGTATTATAACGAAAATTAACTTTTAAGGGTTCTTTACAAAAAGAACTTATGTTTACCTCCGAAGCCCCAACAAAACCTTCTCGCATTCTTCAAGCCCAAAAACAATCACCTTTCCATGTTTTGAAAGTACGGATATCTTGTTAGTGTCACTACTTTGTATCAAAACTTGTACCCCATCTTTTAGCTTTTCAATTTTGTGTACTTTAAATTTGTTCTCTTTTAAGACAATGTTCATTTTGACATAACGATGATTGAGTTCCTCTATGTCTAGCTTTTTTGTAAAATCAATGACTTTACCGATTTGATGCCTGTTTTTAGAGAGATATTTCCAAAAGTCACCAATCTCAATGGGACTTTTAAGTTGAGCTACTTCGCCTGTGGGGCTTAAAATCGTCAGTTTGTTGTAACTGTTGATGTAAAATTGCGTCTCTTTTTTCCAACCTTTTACCCCATTACAAATCGGTTCTGAGGTTGCTCCAAACGCTTTGGTGACGGTTTTTACTAAGCTTGTAAACTCCAAATCGTCATAACAACTACCCTCATCTTTTTCTGTGGCTTCTTCTACTATTTTGGTTGTGGTTTCGGTAGCTTCAAGATGTTTTAACTGCTCTTTAAGTTCCCTAATTTCTTGGTCTTTAGTCAATACCTGTTCATTTAGATTATCGATAACTGTTTGCTCTTTGGCTTGGTAATAACGGGCATTATACTCCAAGCCTTTGGGCAAAACAGCAATGCCTCGAACATAAGCATTGTTCCATTTGGGCACGGTAATCATTTGCACTTCAATCAGTTCCATGGCTTTTAAAACACGAAGCGACTCTTCAAGGGTTTTCTCACTGATTTGAGGTAAGTCTTCATGAAATTTTTTATTGGTCACAGGGAAAAAAGCCCCAACTTTGGTTGACCACGTAAGGGCGTTAATAATATACGCCATAATGTCCACTTGGGTGTGGGTGAGTTTGTATTTCTCTTGAAAAAGAATATCTTTGACCAAGACTCTGGTACGTTTAGGGAGGTTTTGAGGGTTTTTTGACATGATGAATCCTTGAAAAATTTAATTTTCAAGAGTCCAGTTACCAACATCTCTTGATAAAAATCAGATAGAATTGTGCCTCACAACAGCAGAATTTAACAGCTATTTCTGTAAAATTCTCTTGGAAGTGAAGTTGTTGGTTTATCAGGACACAGGCTCTTCACTTCTTCTATTTGACTTTCGTTTCCAACATCCTATAACAATTCTACTTAAACAAAAATAAAAACTCTTTTTAACTTTTCTCAAAATTTTCGCATCAATTATCTCTTATAATTCACTATTTAAAAAAGATTTTTTAAATCTTTTAAAATAATTTTATTATCAATTAATAGTTGTATTATTGGTGGGAGATTTTTTAGGGGGGGGGTGGAATGGTTTTAAGTAGCTTGTCTCTAATACTTTTGAGTATGAATTTCTTGCCATCACACAACATCAGCTCCTTATTAAAAAACTTTTAATATACTAAATATAAAAAGGAAATCTTATGCAACTAACCATAAACATATCAAATGAACAACTTTTTGAAAAAATACTATGGCTTTTAAATAGTTTTAAAAATGATGGTTTAGAGATTATAGAGAATAATCGAGAAAAACTTAAACCCATACTTAAAACAAAGGAAGAAGGCTTAGATTTTTCTTCTTTTAAAGTAGATAGCTTTAAAGAACTAGATGGATTAGAATATCAAAAAAAGATACGAGATGAGTGGTAAGATTTTACTTGATACAAATGCAATTATTTATGCTTTAAATGCTGGGTTAACACTACTACCTGCTGAATATTCTATTTCTATTATTACAGAGATGGAACTTTTTTCTTATCCTAAATTGAGTGAATTTGAAAAAAATAATATCAAACGGCTTTTAAGTCATTTTAAAATTAAAAATATTAATGATGAGATAAAAGAAATGACCATTCAAATTAGAAAAAATTATGGCATTAAATTACCTGATAGTATCATTTGTGCAACTGCTTTAGTGAGTGGTGCAACATTGATTTCTAATGATAAGCAATTATCTAAAATAGAGGGATTAGATGTTTTGAGTTTGGAGATTTTTTTGAATAGCTAGTTTAGCTTTTTTGACAATTGAAAAATTAAAGTAGCCTGTCCCCTTTTTATTCCATCAGTAGTTTTGCCCGAGTTTGTAAAAGCCCTTTGGTTTGTGGAAATGCCAAAAGCGTTTTATCCACTAAAGACAGATGTTTCTCAAACCTTTTCACTTTAGAGAGCTGTCTCAAAAATTCCTCTTGATTCATGGTTAAAAGATAAGGCATACGTTGTCGCCCCAAAGAGCGATAAGCAATCTCTTGAAACTCAACCTCAAAAGGGCTTTTCTCTAACGCCTCTATCCAATCACGAATCTCTGTAAAGTTTGTCTCTAGCTCTTTTTGAGAAACCCTTTTAAACTTAATGGTAATCGTAAATTCTGTTTGATTTAAATACGCCGTAAGATGCTCGGCTCTATTATAAAGCGTTGTTAGTTTTTTGCTTATCTCTTTGGGGATTTGGAGTTTAAGAGGCATTTGAAAACTTTTGCATATTCTGTTTATTCACCTCAATATAGCCTCAATAATCCCCATAACTTCATCTAACCTATCCTCATCAAGCACCTCAACAAACCTCATGCCTCTAGCTTCATAATCAATAGATTTAACCTGCTCTGTCAAGATAAACCCACCAATCTGACTCCCTCCGACCTCCACATGAAAAGGGAAATCTCTGTTTGTATTGGTAATGGGACAAACCAAAGCAAAACCAACAGCCCTATTAAATTTTTGATTACTAACAACAAGAGCAGGTCTTCTACCTTTTTGTTCATGCCCTGCTTGTGGGTCAAAAGTCAAAATAACCAAATCACCCTTATTGGGAATATATTTTCTCTTTACCAAATTTCTCTTCCCATAGGTTTAGTAAGTAGCTCTTCTCTTTTCACATAATCCACTGGAATATCAGCTATAAGCTCATCAATATTGTATACTTTTTTTTTCTTAACAGGCTCAATCACAACTCTATTATTTTCAATAAACACTCTAACCTTATCACCAATGTTTATCTGTAAAGCATCTATAATACTTTTGGGAATTCTAAGACCTTGTGAGTTACCCCACTTCGATATTAATACTTCTGAACGCATGAGACACTCCTTTTGATGTATATCATTAGTGTATCACTGTTTTGCTGAAAAAATATACTATACCTATACGGGTCTATCATTAAAACTAGCAAGATTTTCTGATAGCAATATTTAAATAAAAGGGGACAATAAAAGAATAACAATAAAAGGGGACAGGCTACTTTAAAGTAGCCTGTCCCCTTTTATTGTTTACGCAAAGAGAAGAGTTCGACTATCTTTCTTGCATCTATACTATCTGTTTTTGCAGATGCTGGGAATATCTCTTTAAATCTTGCTAGTTTTACATTGTTGACATTATAGAGTCTATATCCCTTTGCTAATATTTGGGCATCAAGAGGTCTAGCCCATCCATTGTATCCTTCCATTGCTATAGATATAGTAGCATCTCTTTTAGAGGCTTCATCTTCTATAATTTTAAAGAATTTATCAAAACTTTTTTGGTTATGAGTTATCTCAAACTCTTTGATTATATTACCTACACCATCACCAATTGCGATAGCGTGATTGAGACTTCCTACATCTATTCCGATTTCTAGTTTTTTGGGAGTATATATTGTGGTCATAACGATATCCTTGTGCGTAATTTTCCATCTTACTCACGTCTATATTCAGAGCCACGATTTTATCATTAAAATTGGCACCATTCCAGTCAAAGACCTAAGATGGTGCAAGAGACAAAGGCAGCAATTCAGGCGAAGCTACTTTCAAGCCGACCCTTACAGCTACACCTTTGTCCAATACAATTATATCATATTTGATTTAGGTATAATCACTACTAAAACTCTTTAGCTGATTATGCTTTGCTCTTGCTAGTTTTAATGATAGACCCCTTTACTTTTTTACTTTTTTACTTTTTGAATTTGAATCCTGGTAGTTTAACATAAAAAATCATAAAGTGTTAAAAATATGTCAAAATGTCATGATTTTGGATATGAGAAAAGTTTATTCTAAGTTTTATTTTAGTTGGGTTAGTATAACTTCGTATTGAAAGTTGTTATCCCTTTAGTTTTATTATTTAAATGTATAATTTAAAATTAATAATAAATCAAGGATTTTAAAATGCAGAAAAATGCAATTCTATCGGAAGATAGAGAATATAGATATATCTTATCAAGAATTTGGGATAAAACAAAACCAATGGTTATGATTATTGGCTTAAATCCATCAACAGCAGATGAAACAGAAGATGACCCTACTATAGGAAGATGTATAAGCTTTTCTAAGTCATGGGGATATGGTGGGGTTTATATGTTAAACCTTTTTGCTTTTCGTGCTACTGAACCAAAAGATATGTTTAAAGCACTGAATCCTGTTGGCTCTGAAAATGATAATTTTATTGAGATATATTCTAAAAAAGTAGATAAAATAATATGTGCTTGGGGTAATGATGGTGTGTATAAAAATAGGAGTTATCATATTAGAAAAAAATTTAATAATCTTTTTTATCTTAAGATGAATCAGACAGGAGAACCATCTCATCCTCTTTATTTGAAATCTGATTTGCTTCCTCAAAAATGGAAATAGAAAATAGATACCTCGGCTCAATGATAGGTTTAGCCGTTGGTGACGCATTGGGTGCACCTGTGGAGTTCACAAAAAAAGATAGTTTTGAAAAGATAGAACACTACAGACGAGGTGGAAAATTTAATGTATCCATTGGAGAATATACTGATGATACGGCAATGGCTTTATGTTTGGCTCAAAGCCTTGTTGATAAAAATGGGATTGACCAAAAAGACCAACTTTCTAAATATTTGAAATGGTTTGAAGAGGGTTATATGAGTGCCAATGGTCGAAGTATCGGTTGTGGCAAAGTTACTTTAAGAGCATTGTATCGCTACATGAGTAAAGATTGTAGTGAGTGTGGAAATAGTAGACTAAGTAAAGGGGCAGGTAATGGTTCATTAATGAGAATTGCACCTGTAGCTCTTTTTTATGCTGATGATGTAAAAGTAGCGATGGAGATGGCAACAAAAAGTTCACTTACTACGCATGGTTTAGCTATCTGTTCAGATGCTTCTATGTATATGACAGGTCTGATAATAGGAGCGATAGAGGGTAAATCTAAAGATGAATTGTTGAGTGTAGGTTATGCTAAAAAGTTGTTTGAACTTATTAAAAACTATACTTTTCATCAAGAAGTTGTGGCATTGTCAAAAGGAGATTATAAAAATAAATCTCGTGATGCTATAGAGGCAAAGGGTTATGTGATTAGTACTTTAGAATCAGCACTTTGGGCTTTTTATAATACTTCTACTTTTGATGAAGGGTTAATTTTCGTTGTTAACCTTGGAGATGATGCAGATACTGTGGGAGCTGTTTATGGTCAGTTGGCAGGAGCTTACTATGGGGTTGATTCTATAGCTAAAAAGTATAAAGATGGATTGATGAGAAGAGATTTGATAGAGAAGTTGGCGTTGAAATTGGGAAGAGGTATTTGTGAATAATATAGATTTTCTAAAAGAGTATAAAAATTTTAAAAAGTTACAGAAAAAACAGCGAAATCGAGGGGTAAATGATTTTAATCTTTTAACTACGGTACTAAAATATAGCGATGAAGTAAGATTGCATTCAAGGGTTATGGTTGCACTTTTAAACCCTAAGGAAAGTCATTATCAAGAGGAGTTATTTCTTAAAATTTTTCTAGAGGTTATTGGGTTAGAAGATTGGGGTTTAGATTTATCTATGGTTCACATTTATATAGAGTATCAAGATATTGATATCTACATTACCGATGGGCAAAAACATATTATTATAGAGAATAAAGTTTATGCAGTAGACCAACCATGTCAATTGATGAGATATATCAATACAATTGTATCTGAGAATGAAGAAGCTTTAATAGTATCAGAAAGTATGGTAATTGATGAGAGTAATTTAAGAGTTTTCTATCTTTCTCCTAAAGCTAAAAAAGTTCCACAAGGACATGTTCTTGATAAAGATGGATATATCTATTTTAAAGATGAAGAAAAGCTAAGGAAGTGTGATAAATCACTTAAGTCATATAGAGCTAAATATCAAAAAATAAGCTATCAAAATGAGATAATCAACTGGTTGGAACATTCTAAATTAGAAGTTAAAAATATTACAAATTTAAATGAGTCCATAAAACAGTATATAGATGTTGTAAAAAAAGTAAATAAAACCTATAAAGGAGAGATTATGACTCTAAAAGAGCATGTAAAAAATAAAAATATTAATTTAAAGTTACTACTTGATATTCAGAAGGATATACCCATTCTATTAGGAGAGTACTTATATGAGATATTTGAGCAAAAGATAGATGGATTTAAGAGTGTTAATGATGAGATTAAAGTTCATCATGAAAATTTTATTTATACAAAAAAGAGGTGTCAAGATTGGTTTAAAGGAAAAGATAGAGATTTTGGTTCATTTTATAAGATAGATGATAATAAATTACTTTTGATTTTTATAGGAAAAGAGCGAATTCATTTTGGTATTATAAAACATCAAGATTTTAAACTACAAATATCTTCTAAAGATGCATTTTCTACCTACATGCTAACTTATAGGAATTGGCAAAAAATTAAATGGCACTCAAAAAGCTATGGCTTAAAGGATAATATAAATATTTTAAACAGCTTTGACGAGAGTGATTTTAAAAAAGAGTTGGATGAGTTATTAAAGACTTTAAGTTAGAAAAGGAAAACTTTTGAAATTTAGGGTCAAAATTAAAGGGGTCTATCATTAAAACACTAAAACCTGAACATTCCTCCTGAAAGTTTGATTAAAAAAGCACTATTTTTCCCTTATTTCGTAAATTCTATCTCCTTGTATCATTCCCCAGATAACTCTGACTAAATTTCTACCTAAGGAGCGTATAGCTTGTTGGTATTTTTTACCTTCTGATATTTTCTTTTCCAAATATCTTTTTGATTGTTCTGTATGTTGAGCGTGTTTCATTGTAGCTGTTATCATTGCCATTTTTGCATGTCTATTTGTAGAGATACTTCTCTTTGTTCCTGTATATTTACCAGAGCTATTATCAAGATTAGTCATACCTAGATATAATGCTAAAGAAGTTTCACTTTTAAATCTACTAAGGGAAAAGGGGACAGGCTACTTTAAAATATGAAATAGCTATAATCAAATAAAAATCCAAAAAACAAAAGAGAACCCATGCCCAGAATAGCAAGAGGAGAGACCGTAGGAGGCATTTATCATATTATCAACCGAGGTAATATGAAGATGCAAGTGTTTGATGATGCTGAAAAAGAAGGGTCATGTCACAAATATAAAGTCGTTTGAAACCTATACCCTATTCTCTAACTTCTTATAAAAATTCTCTTGTGTTGCAACCATATAGTGAAACACAATCTTATCATCTTCAAGCACTTCATAAGCGATACGATATTGAGTAGAATTTTTTTGAAAATGGTATGAGTGAAGATGAGAGAGTTTGCCTTTTAGTCTGTCGTGAACCTTTGGGTCTTGCAAGATAATATCAAGATGTTTATCTTTTTCAAATCAGATTTGAATTTTGGATGAAAAGATTCAGCAAATATCATTGAAAGTCTCTTCTCTTGAGAGTGGTTTTACCTTATTGTATCTAATATCATTAACACGGTTTAAAAGCTCTGTCTCATCAAAATTACAATTTTTATCCATATTTGCACTATCTGCTTTTTCTGGAATCTCTTTTTTGATACTCAACAGATTTTTTGGAATATTTTCAAGAAAGAACATAATATACTCATATATTGAGTTGTTAATCTCTAAGGTAACTTTTTGCATTATCAATACCCCTTTTTTTGATTATTATAGCACAACGGAGATTAGAATCTCACTACTCCAAATATATAAGATAAAGGGGACAGTTTCCACCTTTAAAAACCTTAGACCCACAAAATTCATTTCTTTTTTTTCTTATGATAGTGATATTTTACCTCCGAAGCCCCAACAAAACCTTCTCGCATTCTTCAAGCTTGAAAACAATAGCTTTTCCATGTTTTGAAAGTACGGATATATTGTTAGTGTCACTACTTTGTATCAAAACTTGTACCCCCTCTTTGAGCTTCTCAATTTGGTGTACTTTAAATTTGTTCTCTTTAAAAACAATGTTCATTTTGACATAACGATTATTGAGTTCATTGACCGTTAGTTTTTTTGTAAAATCAATCACTTTGCCTATTTGATGTCTGTTTTTAGAGAGATATTTCCAAAAGTCGCTAATTTCAAGGGGACTCTTCAGTTGCACTACCTCACCTGTGGGGCTTAAAATCGTCAATCTGTTGTAACTGTTGATATAAAACTGCACCTCTTTTTTCCACCCTTTGACTCCATTACAAATCGGTTGGGATGTTGCTCCAAACTCTTTGGTGACGGTTTTGACTAAGCTTGTAAACTCCAAATCATTATAATTCATATCGTTATCCTTTTCTATGGCTTCTTCTACTATTTTGGTATTGGTCTTTGTCGCTTCCAACTCTTTTAACTGCTCTTTTAGTTCCCTGATTTCTTGGTCTTTAGTCAACATCTGTTCATTTAAATTATCGATAACTGTTTGCTCTTTGGCTTGGTAATAACGGGCATTATACTCCAACCCTTTGGGCAAAACAGCAATGCCTCGAACGTAAGCATTGTTCCATTTGGGCACGGTTATCATCTGCACTTCAATAAGTTCCATCGCTTTTAGCACACGAAGCGACTCTTCAAGGGTTTTCTCACTGATTTGAGGTAAATCTTCATGAAATTTTTTGTTGGTTACAGGGAAAAAAGCCCCAACTTTGGTTGACCAGACAAGGGCGTTGATAATATACGCCATAATGTCTACTTGGGTGTGAGTGAGTCTGTATTTCTCTTGAAAAAGAATATCTTTGACCAAGACTCTGGTACGTTTAGGAAGGTTTTGAGGGTTTTTTGACATCATGAATCCTTGAAAAATTTAATTTTCAAGAGTCCAGTTACCAACATCTCTTGATAAAAATCAGATAAAATTGTGCATCACAACAGCAGAATTTAACAGCTATTTCTGTAAAATTCTCTTGGAAGTGAAGTTGTTGGATTTGCAAGTCTCAGGTTCTTCACTTCTTCTATTTGACTTTCGTTTCCAACATCCTATAACAATTCTACTTAAACAAAAATAAAAACTCTTTTTAACTTTTCTGCAAATTTTCGCATCAATTATCTCTTATAATTCACTATCTAAAAAAGATTTTTTAAATCTTTTAAAATAATTTTATTATCAATAATAGTTGTATTATTGGTGGGAGGTTTTTTAGGGGATGTTTTTTTAAATAGCCTTGTATCTACAGAGCTCTTAATTTAAATTGTGTTACACTTGTCATACATAAAGCAAGGAGATTTAAAATGAAAAATGCTGTTATCAATGCTAGAATTGAGTCTGATTTAAAAGTTGATGTTGAATTAATTTTAAAAAATTTAGGATTAAGTGCAACACAAGCCATAAACATTTTTTATCAACAAATAAAATACCACAATGGAATACCTTTTGAAATAAAAATCCCAAATGAAGAGACTCAAAAAGTCATAGAAGAGTCAAGAAAAGGTATTAATGTTGAAGATTTTTCATTTGATGAGTTAAAGAGAAAATGAGAATTAGACGACATAAAAAGTTTTTAAAAGACTTTAGAGACATAAAACTAAGTGACTCTCAATTTGAAAAATTTGTCTATTATATTAATGCTTTAAGAGAAGATATAAAGCTTCCTCCAGAGTCTAAAGACCACGCTCTTAGTGGCAATTACAAAGATTGTCGAGAGTTTCATTTGGGTGGGGATATGCTGATTATTTATATTGAAAATTCAGAAGATGAAGTTATCTTAATGCGTATTGGTACACATTCTCAGCTTTTTTAGAAAGGAATACTAGTTTTACCTCTGATACATAATAAAGTAGCTTGTCACCTTTAATTTTCAATGACAAAGCTTTAAAGAGTAATCACCAAGGTAAATTTAGAAAAAGAGCTAGGAACTACCGAATAATTTATCTGAGAGAGAATGAGTTTTTAATTATTACTATTATTAGGGTTGCTGATAGGAAAGAGGTTTATTGATTAAAGTAACATATCATCTCTTTTCCCATTTCATTTTGCCTTAAATTAATTTCTGTAGTTCTATATGAAATAAATCTCTTCTTTCTTTCAGGAAATCATCAAAATTATTAATATCCCATGTTCCATGAGGAATAAAATGTTCTCTTTTTTGCAAAGTTGTTAATTTACTTAACCATTGACTAAAAAGCATAGCACTTTTACTTTGATTAATATGAGCATCCAAATATTGTATATTAAAGATACTATTTATTTTTTCCTCTAAAATACCATTCTCCTTTAACTCTTCTTTTGAAAAAATATGGTCTTGTTGTGGTAGGTTACCATTATTTATAGCACCAAAGTTAATATTGCCACTATATAAAAGTGATAAAAGCAAATAGCTATCTCTTGAATTATATTTTAATTTTTGATTATCTAAAATATTTGAAACACTATCAAAGCTTTTTCTTGTTTTTGTAGAAATATCATCAATTAATAATTGATATGGAAAATCTTTTGTAGTAGCATTATCAATAGATGTTTTAGAAATAAAGAGCATAGTATCAGATTGTCCTCCAAATATTCCATTTAAAAGAATTTTAATTAACCATCTTCTCATTAAGAGACTATCTTTAGAACTTATTGTTTTTAAGTTATTTTTATAAATAAAATATATAAGGGGAATTAATGCATTATAGCTTGATATAACCTTGTGAGAACTCAATTTAAAATTATTATCTACTTTATTAATAACTAGTGTAATTGCAGAACTTATCCCTTTCCAATTACTTTCTATATTTTGAACAATATTTTTACTATTTTTTACACTATATTTTATATCTTCTTGTGTTTTAGAGAAAAGTACTAAAGATGTTTTTAAAATGAAATCATGAGAAAATCTATACTTATCTTGCTGATTAAGAGTAGCAATAAGAGATTTAAACTCATCTCTTGCATTACCCCAATCTTTTTTTATAGTTGAAAATAATAAATCTGATTTACTTAATTTTGTGCCACCTGCATTAGTACGAACAAATATGTCAAGCACTTTGTCCATATTTTCTTCTCGTTCAGGATAATAATTTATTAACTCTTTAGATCTTAAATTTGACCATAATTTTTTAGAAAATCTTTTTTGTTCTCTTTCTAAAGTTATATTATTCTCTTCCGTAAATTTTTCAATAAAATCTTCTAAATCATATTCATCTATATAAGAAAATAGGTACTTTATATTTATCCATAGTTTATCATTATCCACAAATAATTTATCAAAATTATAATCAAAGAATTTAAACTCAAATATATTACCATTCTCATCTTCCTCTATGCCACTTAAAATATTAAAATATAAATCTTGTAATTTATTTCTAATGACAAAATTTCCAATTAATGTGAGATATAAACTTGTTAATCTTTGCTGTCCATCAAGAACTAATATATATTTTTCTTTATCATTTGAAGTATTTATTTTATCTCTATCTTCTATTCTATTTGTTCTAATAAATTCATATCTTGGAGTTAGTTCATCAATAACTTCAGCAGACTGTTCCCAAAATAAAAAAGTACTAATAGGGTAACCTCTCATAATTGAATCATATAAAGCATAAATCTGTTCTGCTTTCCAAACATAAGGTCTTTGAATATCAGGTAAAAAATATCTTGTATTCATCTCTTCCATTACTTTAGCTATTGTTGTGTTTTCATATTTTTGCATTTTATTTCCCTTTTATTATCCAAGTATCAAGTCCTACTAGCTTCTACTACCTAGTCAGAGCTTCGTATTATAACTAAGATAATTAAAAAATATAAAAGAAGATTAAAAGAGATTAAAAGGGACAGGCTACTTAAAAGATAACTACATCTATAATTCATAAAAAACAAAAGAGTTTAAAGTAGCTTCTTCCTTTTAATTATAAATAAAAAGATAAATTTTCAAACCTCAAAAAACTCCACCCCATCCTTAG
>CACVAZ010000215.1 GCA_902727995.1 uncultured Sulfurovum sp. | reverse complement strand
CATCAAAACCTAAATTATTATCATCTATAGGAATTTCGGCTAAAACAACGGTTGGCTCTTTGCTATAGTAATCTGTAATTTTGACAGTTTTATCTCTTTTTTGTGAAATAAAATGCTTTTTCAATGGAGAAAAGAGTGTAAAAAAAGCAGAAAGAAAAGTTGTTTTCCCTGTACCACTAATTCCATAAATTACAGCATCTTTTGCTCTCTGCTCATCATCTAAAAAATTGATTTCAAAATCTTGGTAAAAAGCTGACCTTGTACCAAATCCATCTAAAAAGAAACGACTTATTTTAAACATTACGACCCTTTGAAATATTTAAATCTATGGCACAATCTCTTGCAAATGTATAAAGTTCAGGAATACCATGTTCCCTTAATGATTCTAAATAGTGTTCCGAGGCACTATAAATCAAAGGCTTACCTCTCTCTTCTATTATAAACTTCTCCTCAATCAAATAGTTTAAAAGCTTATTGAGTATTCCACTTAAAGAGTTTGAATCTGTTGATTCAAGTGGTTTGCTATCTATAACTAGAATCTCATCATAACCCTTTTTATAAAGTTTAGGTAAAGGCTCTTCATTATTACTATCAGCAATTTTTTGACATAAATTTTTAATAGAATCAAGTAATTGACTCTTTGTAAGTCGAATGGTTTGCATTGATATTTCATCCCCATCTATAAAAAAAGCACAAGCAATCCCCATCATAATTAAAATGGTAGAAGCTCGTCGAGAAGCGTCTGTATCTAATCTTTTATCAATATCTCCTAACCTCATCGCAAAGGGCGACTCTTGTTTCGTAGGCATCAATAAAATTCTATTAGAATTCATAATTTTAATCACATCAAGTTCAAATTCAGAAGCTAAAATATTGGTAAGTTCTTGAACTTTTTGATTACTATAATACTCTTTTAATGCTTCTTGATAATCTATATTTTTATCAGATGATTTTTGAGTAAGAGCCAATTTTAATAATCTTTGTGATAGACGAATATCATCTTCTTCATACTTCATCTTAATCCTTTGTATGTTTTAATAAAAGCGAATCTCCTCGCATATGTAAATAATGAAATTTATTATCATCCTTCTCTATAGAGATGGGTATTTTTTCAAATTCTCCTTTTGAATATTTTGCATAAATTAAATAGGCTAAATAATCTAAAACTTTAGCATTTTCTGTTTCAGATTGAACATTTTGCATCAATTCATATATTTTAATCTCTTTTTTCTCTTGAAGAATAGCCAAAAGAATTCTTAAAGCTTCCTCTTCTATTTCCTTATCAAAACATTCAGGATAAGATGGATTTATATCTTCAACCTCTTGCTCTTTTAACTCTACTATCTCAAGCTCAGCCTCTTTTTCTAAGCCATCATTTACCAATATAACAGCCAAATCAAGGTCAAAAACTCTTCTTTTTCTATTACAACTAAAAAAAGGTAATAAAACTGTATCACACTCTTTAGATAAATTTTCTAAATTCAACTCTGCGATAATAGGAAAAATCTCTTTTTCAAGAGAAGGAAGCGTTGTGCGTAATGGCTTTTTAAATTTATTTATCTGTATATTCAAATAGTCATCATCAGCACCAAGAAGTTTTCTAAATAGACGGTCATGAGATTCACTTAGTATCTCAAATATTTTCTGTAAACGATTAATATCACTAACTGATTTACTCTCAATTTTACTTTTTCGTTTTGCTTTTTCAAGAGAAGCTAACCGTGTAGAGGTTTTACCTATTTCAGCTTCTACATGTTTCATCGAACTATCCAATGAATCTTTTAAATCTCTAACATAGTTAAAATCATGTATATCTCTTTGTGCTTCAACCAACTGTTGCATAATCTCTTTATAGTACTGATTTGACCTAACTTGTGTTCGTTTTGCAAGAAAAACAGCCTCTTTATATTGTCCAGAAGTAATGAGGTCTTCAACTATAATCTCTTCAGCATTATAATAAAGTTCAGGCTTAATAGAACGCATAAGTAAATAGGCTTCTGTACCAATTTTGGTTAAACGGTAATAAGGAAAATCAGAGTTTTTATTAACTTCTAGAAGCCGAAACTGATAAGAAATTCTCTTTTGCTGTTGAGGGCTATAATAATAAAACTCAAACGCTCTACCATTCTCTTTTTGATTTATAAAAGCATCAAAAACACGATTTGCCTTTTCATAAGCACTCTCATCATCAAGTTCAGGACAGATATGTTTTGCAAATTTTGCCAAATAACTACAAAACTCTTCAAACAAAACACCTTTTTGAAAAAGTGAGACTTGTGCTATATACTCTAATCCAACCAAAGAGAGATAAATCCAATCAATCTTTGCATCAATTTTATCATTTGACACTGTCTCTTTGTCAATATTACTTTGATAAATAAAAAGTTTAAAAATAGGTTGTAATGCAAGAAGATTTCTAATTTGAAACTCATAATCAGTATGTTCAGTTTCAGTATCTTCTTCAAAATTTGATTCATCAAATTGATTTAAGAAATCACTCTCTTCTATGTTATCAAAATTGAATGCTTGTTGTTTATTTTTCATAATTATTTTATCTTATTCAATTTCTAACTAATTCCATAAAACCCTCAGAAGCCACACAATCAATCTCTTTAGCCACAAAGCGTTTATCATTAGTTACTATCAAGTCACACTCAGTTTCTTTTGCCAATACATACTGGATAACATCTTCCATATCAATATAGTCACTATCTTTTCTCATTAACTCTATGGCAAGACTTAGTTCATCTTTAGCAAAAGGAATAATCTCAACCGTGTCTTTTAAAACTTCTAACGCATCTAAAGCTTTAATTTTTGTTGTATATTTTGAGGTTATATAGTAAATATTTGTTGCAATATCACAACTCGTATAAACAATAATATCATTCTGTAAAGCATACATTAAAGCTTCTTTACTTTCTTTATGGGTTTTTCTTTTGTCATCAAAAATATCATTAAAAATATTGGCATCAAAAAATATTTTTTTAATCTTCATCTTGACTCTTTATCCATTGCATATCAAGGTATTCAGGGATTAGTCCTGAAAACATTCCTGACATTTTTGCCAATGAGTCTAGTTTTTTTTGTTTCATCACTTTTTTCATTCTTTCTTCTATCAATTCTTGAATAACTTGACTTTGTTTTTTATTAAGTACCCGTGAAAGTTCTTCTAAATCATAAACTATTGACTCTGGCATTGTAAAGTTTTTTCTTACTGTCATTTCTTAGTCCTTTTTAATACTTCATATAAAGTAAGTATTTTATTATACTTATTATATCGTAAATATTAGTATGTGTAAAAAATCAATATTTATTTCCTACTGCTAACTCTCTACTCGTCACTATCTCAACAGAAGCATTCTTGAAATCTTTAGCATTATTAGTAATAATCAAAGTACAATCCTCTTTTAAAGCACAAACATATTGCATAGCATCTTCATAATCATTAAAAATATATTCTTTACATATTTCAAGAGTAGCATCTATCTCATTTATCTCTGTACTAATAACCGTAAAAGCATTTTTTACAAACTCTAACTTCTCTATGGCATCATCAAAACTAAATTTCATGTGCAAACGTAAAATATAAAAAAGATTGGTTAACGTATCCGTATTAATAAACACGTTCATCTCTTCATTTTCAAAAATCTTCTTAAAGACAGCTACAGAGTCTTCATGGAAAGGTCGTTTAATATCAAATAAATCAACAATTACATTAGTATCAAAATAGATACAATTATGCATCAAGTGCCTTTTTAAGTCTTATCTCTTTCATATCTAAATCTTTTAGAGAACCCTCAGGAGCAATACCTATTAAATTATCTAAAGCATCCATTCGTTTATTAACTTTATTAGTAGTTTTATTTCTATTCAAAAATTCTTCTAAGGCTATAGCAATAATCTGTGACTGCTTTTTTCCAAAATCAATAGCATATGTTTCTAATTCCTTTACAATATAAGCAGGTAAAGTAAATGTCTTACGTTGTGACTTAGTTTGTTCTAATATTGTCATACTAATCCTTTGTATAATTTATTCATACTTTATTATAACTTTTTATTTTGAATCTTTGCTAATATAGAAATTTAATATATTCTCAACCCCAACAGAAACCATCTCCCAAACCTCATTCTCTTCTTCAGGATGATAATACAAGTCAGCCACATCTTTTCCATCAAAACCAAAATCACCAAGTTTCTTCACATTACTCAGCCCTAAAAACTCAAGCTCAGTTTTATTACTTTCATCTAACGCAACTACTAAATCAAAAGCTTCTAAGTTAAATTCACACACATGCTGATTCAATTTCCAGACTTAATCCCAACGCTTTTACTCTTTTTTTAGCCACACCTTAAGCCAATGAAGAATGACATATATTTTCTAAATATACAAATATTATAGATTTCATTAAAATACCCCTTTCTCATAAAATAATCCAACTATTGCTAATGTGTTCATTAGCCCATGCATAATCATAGGAATAAAGAGTGAATTTGTTTGTATACGTGCATAACCAAATACCACACCAATAACAAAAATTGCTATTAAATAGTCGATTTCGTATTGCCCATGAATTGAAGCCCATAAGACAGAAGTTAAAAAAATAGCCCCATGTACTCCCATAAAAGTATTGGAAAAACCTTTTAATAAAAATCCTCTAAATACAAGCTCTTCAACTATGGGAGCAGCAATTACCACAGCTATAAGCAATAAAACTTTGTCCATAAGTGTCGGATATTCCAAGTTGAGCATAAAGTTTGGAATTTCTTTAGCACCTAAAGCCTCAATGAGTAAGCCCACTGCAATTTCTAATACAATAAAAATAAGTATCCAAAATCCAAGTGTTTTCCACTTAAACCCATTAAGCGAAAAGTATTCTTTTAAAATGGAACCCTTTTTAAATTTAGCAATGGCAAATGTCACAGGCACAGCCAAAAGCATCCCTCCCATAGCTGAAAGAAAAAGTAAAAAAGCATCCTTACTCACATTCGAAGCCAATAGATCAAAAGAAGTTTCTGTAATTTCTATATTTTGAAAAAGCATATAAAAGAACAAAGGAAGAACTTGTCCAATAAAGAAAGCTACTAATAGCACCATACCCCATAAAAAAGTTCCCCATAAACCCCAGATACTACCTCTACTATCTATGTTAGTATCTAACATTTTTTTTCCTTGGCAATGAGCTAAACCCTAGTAACAAAAAGAGAAGTCCTAGACCAAGAGGATAATAAAAAAGCTCTTCACGGTCATGAATGGTCACTTCCCCTTGCTCTTTGTTCTGATGTTGTGCCTTTATGGTGGCTACTAAATCTTTAATGCCTGTTGTACCTGTACTTGCCACAATGAATGCTCCTTTATTTTTAAGAGCCACTTCACCCAAGTCATCATTTCGTTGCGTAATCGCCATCGCCCCATTATGATTCAAAGGTTTTCCCTCTTTGTCAATAACAGGTGAACCTTCTTCTGTTCCTAATAAAACAACATAAAGAAAAATATTTTCATCTTTAATCGTCTGAGCAAAATCTTCCAAATCTTTTTTTTCTCCTCCATCAGAAAAGACAACAAGAATTTTTGGTTCTTTTTTCTCTAACAATTCAGCCACATACTCACCTAAAGCTGAAAAATCAGTTGAACTCATGTTAATGTATTCATCTGTAACTCCCTCAACAATCTGTTCAAGTGTTCTTTTGTCAGAAGAAAATGGAGCCAACATAAAAGAAGAGTGTGCAAAAGCAATGACCGAAAGTTCATCGGTGGGCATCTCTTTAAACAATGCTACTATTTTCTTTTTGGCAAATTCTAAACGGTTAGGGTAAATGTCTTTAGCCCTCATTGAGCCTGAAATGTCTAAAGCCACCACAGCAGAGAGTCCTTCTAATTGCACCACTCTGTCACCATGGT
Source organism: uncultured Sulfurovum sp. (assembly GCA_902727995.1). Lineage (GTDB taxonomy): Bacteria > Campylobacterota > Campylobacteria > Campylobacterales > Sulfurovaceae > UBA1140. Next base: position 6,329 of record CACVAZ010000215.1, on the reverse strand, counting down.
CAAAAACAGGTCTTGCCAATGCTATAACTAACCATAAAACACCCAAAAGCATTAACATATTTCGCCATACTAAGGGCAAAGAATCATCCCCTGCCGACAAACGTTTTAAAACATCTTCATTAAACACAGAACTAACAGAACCTTTATGTCTTAAAATCACAAAGGCAAAAAGAATTAAAGGTAAAATCAATAGATAAAAAAGTTGAGGGTTTACAAAAGTCATACCATACTCCTCATGGATCTAAAATAAATAAAAAAGAGCAAAAGTAAGATAGAAAAGACCAAAGGATAAGTGTATAAATAAGTATGTTTAACTACTTTTTTATCATCTATTTTAGAAACTTCCAAATGGTCAATCTCATCATAAATCTTAGAAAGCATGGTTGAGTTTCTAGCAGCAAAAGCCATCCCTTTTCCAGCTTTTGCTAAAGTACGTAAATAGTCTCCATCAAAATCACGCTCTGTCCCTACCCCAATGGTATAAAGTTTAACCTCTGATTTTTCAACCAAAGACTTTACCTCATCTACCGTAATTTGACTCATATTATCTATTCCATCGGTTAGTAAAATGACAATTTTTGTTTTCGCTTTTGATTTTTCTAACATAGAGTAGGACTGTACCAACGCATCGTTAATGGCTGTTCGTCTACCTGCAATTCCTAAACGTTGCATCCCTATGATTTGTTGTAAAAATTTGGTCTCAAAAGTCAAAGGTGATGCGACAAAAGCAATATCTGCAAAAGTAATCAATCCTATTCGGTCATTTTCTCTTTTTTTAACAAAATTGGCTGCTACTTCTTTAACCACATCAAATTTATTTTTAGCACGATTAGAGGTATCAAACCCTTGTTGCTTCATAGACTCAGAGGTATCAACGATTAACACTATGTCTCGTCCATGTTTCTTAGAATTAGAGTACTCTTTGGTTAGAACAGGTGAAGCCAATGCTACAATAGCTAAGAGAATTCCCAACCATTTTAAAAAAGGCAGTAAAATACTACGATGTTTTCCTCCAAGCATCAAAGAACTTAAATGAGGAAAATAAATGGACTTTGCTTTGATTTTACAAAACAGAGCACAGACAATAAAAACAACAATTAACCCCAATAACCAAGGGTATTCAAAACTAAATTGATTCATCAATAATATGCACCAGTAAATTATATTGTTTCAAGGTTTCCTCATCTAAAGTAGGAACTTCTTTTCGGTATTTATAAGACGCTAACATGGGAACTAACTGTGAGTAAATCTCTTTAGCTCTTTCATTTTCTAAAGTTAGTTTTCGTCCTAGTTCCGTGGCTTCATAAGCAGATTTCTTAGCATTTTCCCAATCTAAATTTTTAAACTGTTCAAAGTAAACTTTTTGCATGTTTATTTTTTTCTTTTTCCAAAACTTTTTAACTAAAAATATAATCAGTCCTAAAATTAGAATAACTCCCAAAGCAACTAAGCCTAAAAATAAGTAATAGGAACTATCAGGTATCTCTAACAGAGGTTTTATATCTCTTAATTCATTTTCCAATTAGCGACCTCCAAGTAATTTTGCCAACTTTAAGTACGGCTCTTCATCGGTATATATTTTAGTGTAACGCACAGCTGAGCTTTTAAAATGCGCATAAAGTTTTTTATCATTTGCATGAAGTGCTTGTATATAATTTTTAACTTCAGCACTCCCTACTAAGCCCTCAAAAGAACGCTGATTCTCCATGTCCATTAAACGCATTTGTCCTAAAGCTTGTGGATTCTCTTCAAACCTGTCACGAACAACCAGTGCTACGACATCGTGTTTTTTAGACAAAAGTGCCAAATCAACTTCACCCACGAAATCAGAGATAATAAAAAGCAAAGATTTACGTTTGATACGTTTGTACAAGGTATCAGCAAAACTTTTATAATCAGAACCTTTTCCCAACATCTCAAACTCTTGCATCTGTGTTACAGCATCTTGAACAGCAAAAAACTTTTTGTTAGGTCTACTCATCTTGTAAAGTTTATCTGCAAAAATAATATTTGAAAACAAGTCGCCATTTTTAACAGCTGAAAAACCAAGTAAAGCTACCAACTCAGCCATGACATCAGATTTTTGTTTAACCGTTCCAAAGTAGGTAGACCCACCCATCATCACAGCTGTTATGACGTTTAGTTCTCGCTCTTCACGGTAAATCTTAATGAATGGTTTTCCAAGTTTAGCCGTGGTTTTCCAGTCTATTTTACGTACATCATCGCCGTAAACATATTCACGAAGTTCCGTAAACTCAAAACCTTCACCTTGAAACAATGAGGCATTATTCCCCAACATCTCACCAAAGACTTGCTTTCGAGCTTTTAGTAGTATTTTTTTAATCATTATATAACTCTATTAATTTAGATTGTAATTGTTTAAATTTAATATCATTCTCAAATTCATGCCCTAAACCTATTTTAATAACATATAAAAAGTCTTCTTTTGAATAAATGTGAATATGCTTTTCTATAGTTTTACTTTTTGCTAAAAGACATATTAACTGATACTCTTTATCTATAATTCTTGTATTATTACTAGGATGTGCTTTTGTATTATGCTGAGTAGCTGTTAATAAAATTAAATTCTCTATATAGGATTCTATTTGTGGATATTGTGATTTCATAAAAATATGATGAACTTGAGTTGCCTCACCAACTGCTAAATTATCATCTACTTCACTTATTGGAGTATGTAACTTCCTAACAATATTCGTTGCTTTATTTAGAGTATATTTAACATAAGCTTTTTTTCTATATTCTACTTCCTTTTTTGCTCTTAATTCATACTCTTCTCTTGTTTCCTCTCTCTTTTTCTTGATATCTCGCCAATTTCTTCTATTATACATTAGTTCATCTCTGCCAATAATATCTTTAGAGAAATAACCACCTTTTGTACCATGCTTTTTTCTTTTAAAGCTTAAGGGATTAATAACTTTTGTAAAAATTCTACTAATATCTTTTTTATCATTTGTAGCTGTATTATTTTGAATAAATTCTATATATTTATTTTTTAAAGTATAAAATTTATCGTTTGTATTTACTATAAAAAAATCTTGAAATAAATACCAAACATTACTATCTCTTAATATTTTTTCTAAATAAATATTAATAAAATCTAAACAATTTTTTTCCTTTATTGATAGATACTCAAGTAAATCTTTATTTTTTAAAGTAAAGTAGAGAGTATTTCCCTTACCATTTTTTTTATTTTCAGTTAAAACTTGTGCATATGATAACATTTTTAAAGGTTGATGAAAAAATTTATTATATTCGCTTATTGCATTTTTATCTAATACGTCTGGTTTACCAAATACATCTTTTACATTTTTGTTAGAATATTCAAAATGCCAAATATCCTTAGATGTAAACTCTCTAGTAGCATGTTCATGAGTATCTAAATATTCATGTACACAATCTGCAACCATACATAAAACATCTGGAGTAACTTTTTGATCCATAAATCTATTACTATGTGTTTTTCTAATATCAAAGTCAAATGAATTAAAATAGTTCTCAATATTATTTATCATTTATATTTCCTTTAATAAGCCAAAAAATTTCACAGAATTATTATCTATATTCAAAGACCTAGTTCCTCTATTTCTTGCTATCTTATAATATTCTATAAACTCTCTAGTATTATAGTACTCTAAATGATTAGAAGTTATTTCAGTATTATTTTTAGCTCTTAACAATGCTACTGAACCATCAGCTATACTATTTTTAGGTAAAAAAGTTGCTCTAGGATTATAAGTTAGATTTGGAATAAGTATTATATTATTTTGATTTAAATATTTTGAGACTACAAAACTATCTATTTCATCCATAAAACAATCATAATTTTCTATATTTTTAATAGAGTTACTAGCAATATTTCTTGACTTTAATACTCTTATTTTACCGTTAGAAAGAGTATTTTTTTTAGTAATTTGTCGGTCTCTAAAACTCTCATAAATATCCAACTCCATTTTATTTACAACCATATCAAAAAAGCTATTTCTGTAAATTAACCAATAAGGAAACTCATTTGAAAAAATATACTTTTTATCTTGATACATTACACTATTTGTAATATAACTCTCTATGGTTATTTGTGTATCTATTTTTTTTGAGAAAGTATCCAACATAAAACTAATGGTTTCAATTTTAACACCCTTAAAAGCTTTTTCTCCATAATCAGTAATATTTTGCATGTTATACTGTTCTAAAAGTTCTCGCGTCTGATTAAATTCAGGAGAGTTAATCAAGCTTTTGGGAACAATCAATGAAACATTCTTTGCTATTTCACAAGACTTTTCGATAAAAAATGAAAATAAATTATTTGTTTTTTTATTGTAAGAATTTAATTTATACCTATCAAGTAGTTCTTTATTCTTTATTATTTTCCCAAATGGTGGATTGCCAACAACTAAATCATATTGATATTTATTATCCCATAATAGAAAATCAGCATTAATAAAATTAATAGTAAAATTTTTTGGGATTTTACTTTTTTGAAGTAAAATTCTTAATATTTCTAATGAATTACTATCTATATCTATGACATCAAGAATAACACTATCTATATCCTCATATCGTTTAAAGAGTTGTGGTAAAAAATTTCCAATCCCAACAGATGGTTCTAAAATTTTAATTACTTTTTTACCTTTAAAATCAGGTAATTTACTTATTACATTAAAAACTATATCTTCTCTTGTAAAGTATGCTTTTGTTTCTGTTCTCTTTAAATTAGAAAGTTCTGAAATATTATAAAGTATATTTATATTCAATTTTAAAGGATTTTTTTCTAAAAACTGTTTTAAAATATCTTTTTCTAAAAAATTATTTTCTTCAATTAATTTATTAATTTCATTAATAGAAATTTTTTTATTATTAAGGGCTTCTTTGATATTGGATGCAATTTGTTCAAATATTTTAGTCGGAACAGCTTCTCCTATACAGTGTCTAATGTTTAACTCTTCCTCTTTTAAGAATCTCTTTTTTTCTCCATCAGACAATCTGTTTAATATTTTAAAATCTATTTCTGACCATCTAAAACCGTTAGGAATAGTCATCATTTTCATTAATTCTCGAATACTAAAAACTCGATCATCTGTTGGGTGTATAGTACTTTGACTTGATAATATATCATTCCTAGTATGTATGCAAGGAGCAACCCTATCCCAATACCACCTTGAATACTTATCACCATTTTTATTTTGATTAAAGACAATTTTTCCATCTTTTATTTGATGTGGAACTCTATGGGATTCACTATTATCAAATGCTGATTGTCCTTCTTTTATATTCTCTATCCATGCTAACATTTTTTTATCATATCGTCTAAAAGCATGATATATATCATCTTTATCTATCTCTCCCATAGTTGAGAGAGGTGGCAAATCAGAAATGAGCTCTTTTAAGACTTTTGCTTTTTGTTTTTTAGGAAAAAGTTGATAAGGACTAATGTTAACCAAGTCTTTTCTAACACCAATGACTAAAGTTCGTGTTCTACTAGAGTTAGCTCCATAATCCTTAAAGTTTACAATCTTTGACAGAATATTATAGTCTCCTCCCAATCTCAGTTTGATAACTTCTGAAATAGCTTTATCTACTTCATCAATATCGGTACAAATAGTATTTAAAAAAGCTCTTACATTCTCAAATACAAAAACTTTCGGTTTTATTTTATCAACTATTTTTATTGATTCAACTACTAAAGAGTTCCTTTTAGTTTCATCTTTCTTTTTATGGTTTGCTACCGACATACCTTGACATGGTGGAGTAGCTATCAAAACATCCAAGTCTTTCACATTATTATTGTCTAATTCTTTATAAATTTTATCTTGAATTTCTTTAGTTGATATATCACCTTGAATATAACCTGTTGAAAAGGTACATTTATTATTATATTGTTGTATTTTTAATCTTTTTTCCAAATATTCATTGGTTGCTACACATTTAAATTTTTGTTGTTTAAACCCATAACAACCAACTCCTGCACTAGAAAAAAGAGATACATATGTTAAAGCTTTTATATTCTGTCCTTTATTATCTATATCGTCCATAAAATCAAATAAACTTTTTATTTGCATAATAACCCCTTTAGCCTATAAAGGAGTATAACAATAAAAGTTTTAATATGTTTATTAATATGTCAAATTGTCATATTTTATAAATTTTATTCTAACCAATTTATCCTTCTATTTCGATAAAGCTCTTAATCATTACGGAATCGGAACTGCTGCCAATACTTTGTCAATGATCATGTCTTGCGTCACGCCCTCAGCTTGTGCTTCATAAGAAAGCACAATTCTATGGCGTAACACTTCTTTCGCAATGTACGC
>CACVAZ010000214.1 GCA_902727995.1 uncultured Sulfurovum sp. | reverse complement strand
AATCCTTATTTTTAACATTTGTTGTACTGTTATTACTATTAACAAAGCGTAATTTTTTATCCATTCCATAATCGACAATGGCTTTATAGGCTTCATTCATGGCATGTTTTAAATCAGCAGAAGACTCCATATTCATACCATCAATGCTTCCATATTTTTTAATTTGTGCCACACGACCAGAAAGAGAAACACAAATTCGGTTTTGAATGTCTTCAATGCTCATATTTTTTTGTAAACTATCATAGTTATTGGCTATAAACCCATTACTATTATTATATTTAATAAGTGCAATCTGTTTTATTTCAGCATGAGGCATAAGTTCTTTAGAAATAATCGCATGTGCAGCTTCTCTTATCGCTGTTTTTTCATACATCTCTTCTTCTTGAAAAGAAGCCTTTCTTTCTCCATATTTGACAAGATTAATCTGCTCCATCAAAATTTCTTGAGTAATTGCTGAAAGGTCATGACGTATACAATAAAAAGAGGACTCTTTAGAGATGAGTTCAAGCTCAGCACCCGTAAGTCCTGCTGTATAAATCAAGAGTTTATGCATGTCAAACTTACCAGAAGTAGGTTTCTCTTTGATAATCTTATTGATGAAGTATTTTCTAGCTTCTTTGTCTAAGTCATCAATGGGAATATGGATCTCAATTCTTCCAGCTCTTATTATGGCTGGGTCAATATTTTCTTTATAGTTGGTCGCTGCAATGATAAAAACATTTTCATCTTCTTTGTTACCAAAACCATCCATTTCTGCTAAAAATTTGTTAATCTGCACTTCACGACTGTTCTCTTTTTCTCTTTTTCCAATCGTATCAATTTCATCAATAAAGATAATAGACGGTGCATAATCTTTTGCTTTTTCAAAAACTTTTTTAATTTTGTCGAGTTGCAGTAATTCTACTCCTGTAATGGAAATAAACGGTAATTCTGCCTCAGCAGAGAATGCTTTTGCTAAAAGTGTTTTACCTGTTCCAGGAGGGCCATAAAGTAACATTCCTTTTGGAGGTTGAACATCAAAGTCTTTAAGTAATTGTGGTGCTTTTAAAAACTTAATTACTTCTAGAAGCCTACTTTTTGCTTTTTGGTGTCCAGCAATGTCATTAAATGAAACATTGGGGATGTCAAAGACCAATCCATCTTCAGAGAAATCTTTGATTCTTTTTACCTGTTTAAAGCTACAGCTTTTTACTTTGTAAGTAAGTACACTATCCTTAACCGTAAAACCATCTTCTACTTCTAGTTTTATGTTCTTTCTAAAAAGTTCTTTAACCAGCTTCTCTTCTTCAATCAATGGGTAAATCTGCTCATTTAAAAAATCAACTGTTTTTTTTGAGATGCTCACTTTTACTTCATCAAACTGTGCGATGTCTTTTCCAATGCTCTCAATATAGTCAGTCACTTTAGAAAAAAAGATTTCACCCATTTTATTTTTAATACGTCGGGCATCAAACTCTGGGGCAAAAACAAGTATCTGCGTCTTTAAAAAATTTTCAAAATTCTTGTCTACTTTAAATTCTAGTTCCATTGTCTCGTTAAAAACTTTTTGATATTCTAAAAAAGTTTTTTTTCCTATGGCTTCATATGCCACATAATTCAACTTGTTAAATAAAACAATGGTCGCTTGTGAAAAACGTGAAATAAGCTCAGGAATAATCGCTTTTTGATTTCCTCCTGTTTTAATGTTTCGTTTCTCTTCTCTTTTTAACGCATCAAGGATCATCGTTTCAGCTTGAATATAATCATCATCAACAAGTTGAATAAACTTGTTGTCACCATAAAGTTCTTTACCCAAAGAAGAAGTAATAATAAATATGGTTTCTCTAAAATTAACCACAAAATTCGCATTACCATCATTGTAAATCTTACCATCATCATCACTACAAGGCTGATCTGACATCTTATCCCAACCACAAGCATCTCGCATCTCTCCACCTTCAAAAATAGAAAGTAAATTGTTTTGAATGACATTATCTGCTTTTTCAAAAGCATCTAAAACAATAATGGTTTTGGGATTATCATACACAAAACCTGTCAACTGCCCTACCCCATAACCAGACCAACCCTTAGGGTAACCATACAACTCACCACCATTTTGTTCATGGTACTGTGTCATGTCAAATTTTCGTATTTTATACTCTGACATTTGTTTGGTCATAAGCTCAGATAAATACGTCTTACCCGTTGCAGGAGGTCCTAAAAACAGATAAGTAGCTTTAGGTGTATTTCGATCAATGACTATATTACTTTTAATACTATTCGCAATAACTTCTATTGCTCTGTCTTGACCAAAAAGATTTTTTTTAAGAGCCTCTTTCATATTTTTAGCATCTTTTATATAGACTAAACCATCATTCATGTTGTTTTTCTTTGCATTTAATTTTAATGCGAGTTTAACTAGATTTGTTTTAACTTAGAGGTTAAAATATATCTACATCTACTCACTCCTAACCAATAAGCACTTATGGTAACCCCTAATCAGCAACAAAAATCATTTTTTAGCTAAAATCGCGTAATTAAATCTTAAAAGGATTGCTGTGAAAGTTAGCGTAGAAAAAATAGATGATATCAATGTTATTCTCTCTGGAGAAGTTGCAATAAAAGAGATAGAAGCCAATGTTGAAAAACTTAAAAAAGAAGCAGAAGCACTCAAAATTGAGACAAAAAAAGAGTTAGCAAACGAAATGAAAGATGATGCTCCTGCAGATGAGAAGATGGTTAATGATGTTCTTAAAGGTATGGACAGCAAAAATTATCAGAAAGACGCAGAGGGACTGATTCTTCAAGAATTCATTGAAACAGGGCTAAAAGAAGCAAATATCCCTATAGATGATATCTTAGGACAACCAGGGTTTAAAACTTATGAACAAAGAGAAGATTCTCTTTATCTTGAAGTTCAAATATCTACAGCACCTGTCATTGACACAAATATTGATTATTTAGATATTGTGCCTACTTTTACAACACCAGAAGCACCAGAAGATGAAGTCAATGCCAAACTTAAAGAGATGGCAATCCAACAAGCACCTTTCACAACAATAGCAACGCCTAAATCGGTAGAGAATGGTGACATTACGGTGATTGACTTTGAAGGTTTTGTTAATGGGGTAGCTTTTGATGGTGGTAAGGCTGAGAAGTTTAATTTAAAAGTTGGTTCTGACTCGTTTATTCCTGGATTTGAAGAACAAGTTGTGGGCATGGGGTATGGCGAAGAGAAAACCATTACCGTTACTTTCCCAGCTGATTATTCTTCAGAGGACTTAGCAGGAAAAGAAGCCAATTTTATAGTAAAACTTCATGAGATACAAGAACAAAAATACGTAGAGCCAGATGATGCCTTTGCACAAAAAATTCTAAATGATGAAAAAGCAACAATTAATACACTTAAGGGAAAACTCGGAGAGCAAATTAACTCTCAAGCACTTTCGATCTTTTATCAAGAAGAGTTAAAACCAATATTGGTTAAAGGTCTCTTAGGTAAATTTGACTTTACCTTACCTAAGAATGTCGTAGAACAAGAGATTGATGCCAAAGTAAATGAGAGAGCCCAAAACATGTCTAAAGAAGAACATGAAGGGTACAAAGAAAACAAAGACATGTTTCAACAACTAAGGGCCAAAGTAAGACCTGAAGCTGAAGATTCTATTAAAATTGCACTTATTGTTGATGCCTTGGCAAAAAAAGAAGGCATAAGTGTTGATGAGCATGAAATTCAAGCAGCACTTTATTACCAAGCCATGATGAGTGGACAAGATGCAGAAGAGTTAGTGAAATATTACAAAGAACACAACTTAATGACTTCAGCAAAAATGGGATTAACGGAAGACAAGCTTTTTGGTAAAATGTTAGGCTTTGACAAAAAATAAAAGATAGAATAAAATTAAAGAAAAAGGAAAAAAATGGATTTTACCGTAAGTTATCACCCAATTACAACAGAACAAATGAGAGAATGGTACTTTGACGTATTTGAAGACCTTGGTGCAGCTGAAGATTTAAAAGTAAGAATTCCAAAAGAACAACTCAAACATGAGAACCTAGAAGAGCTTGAAATTTATTACAAAGGAAAATATCTAGAAATGCTTAAACGTTCTAGAAATCTTGACTATGAGAACTTTAATAAATGGCATGGATACTTTCTTGCTATTGTTCAAGGTTTCTTTGAAAAGTTCTATTTTGTACAAGGTGCTGCACTCTCTTCTGTTATTGATAAAGAATTTTCTAAAATGTATTTCACCCCATGGAGAGAAATTATAGATGCCGACTATATAGAAGATTTATCCTCTGCTTCTAAGTTAAATGGTCCTTTTTCTGCTGGTGCCTACCTCGCTCCTGAACAAGTTAAAAAACTTTTAAATGACTATGAAAATGATGATTATACTAAAGAACTTTTAGAAGAACAATTTGAAGGTAAAAGAATAGAAGTTTTAATAGCAGCACTTAAATATGCGAGTGAAAACAACCAAGGTCTTATTGAAGCTACTTCAGTTATTGACCCAGGTGAAGAACTGTTTGAAGAACCGTCTTGTTACTCAAACCTCTTTAACTGTGATGTTATTTCAGCAGCTGTTTTCACAACAGACTTAGCTGCACATTATGATGCAATTTATAAAGGAACAGGTAACGACGACTAAGATGGAAAAAACATTATATAAAAGTATGAATGCTGAAAATATGGAAGAGCTTGTTCAAGCCTTCTATCCGAAGGTACTAAAAGACCCTATTTTAGCTCCTTTTTTCATAGAAAAACTCGGAGAGGACATTGAAAGTCCTAGCTGGAAAACGCATTTAATCTTAATTCGAGAATTTTGGAAAAGAACAGCTTTAGGCTATGATGACTATACTGGAAATCCATTGCAACCACATTTTAACATTAAAGGCATTAGTCGTGAAGCTTTTGGCATATGGTTAAATCTTTTCAATGAAACCATTGATGAAACCTATGAGCCTTTTGCTGGTGACTACTTAAAAGATATCAGTAATCAAATTGCCGATAACTTCATGCGAAAACTAGAGATATAACCCTAGTTTTCGTTTCATTTTACCTCACATTACAATTAAAGTAAATATTCCCTATAACATCTCTAAACCCCTATTTATAACTTCTGCTATGATTTCTTTTACACCCAATATGTTAGGAAATTTGTTTTTAGTTCTTGAAAATAAATTAACAAATAAAGTTATTTTAATTACCCATTAAGATGTTATTTCCTATAAGTACATATACCTTAAAAAATAGTGGAGTTTTTAATGGAAAAATTAGTTTTATTCATTCCGTTTATACCAATCATGATTGCTTTATTAATAGGATTTTTAGATAAAAAAATTCTAATGCCTAAAGTCAGTATCTTTTTCTCTTCAGGCGTTGCCCTACTCGCACTCTATGGTACTTACTATGTCATGAGTACCGATCAAGTGATTGAAGGCTTTGGAGGCTTACTTGTTTTTAATGAGCTCTCTGCCATACTCGTACCTTACGTTGCCATATTAGGGCTTGTCATCCGTAAGTACTCTACCAAATACATGTGGGATGAACCAGGATATAAAAGATTTTTTGTTCTCTTAAACTTTATCTTCTCTGCCATTTATCTACTTGTTATGAGTAATAATCTTATTATTCTTACCATTGCATGGCAACTTATGAGTATCAGTCTCTATCTGCTTATCACCTTTAATGTTCAATCAAAATCAGCAATTAAAAATGGTGGTTGGACGATGATTATTCATAAATTAGCCGACTTGCTCTTCATCATCGCTGTCATTTTAACCTATAAAGTGTTTGGTAGTTTTGATTTAACCCAACTAAGTCAAACTTGGCTAGAGATGGCTAAGAGTGGCCCAGTAGATAACCCTCTCATTTACGTAATTGGATTCTTATTTCTTTTTGCAGCCATGATGAAATCGGCTATTATGCCTTTTCATTTATGGTTGCCTTATACCTCAGAAGCCCCTACCCCTGTTTCAGCACTCATGCATGCTGGGGTGGTGAATGTTGGAGGTATATTACTCAATAAAATGGCATTCCTATTACTCTTAACCCCTTCGGTACTCAATGTTGCTTTTATCATGGGACTTATCACAGCAATTTTTGCTTCAATCCTCATGTTAGCCGTATCTGACATCAAACGTTCTTTAGGATACTCAACCGTAGGTCAAATGGGTTACATGATTATGGAAGTTGGATTAGGTGCCTTTTCTCTTGCGATTTACCACCTTATGGTACATGGCATCTTCAAAGCTTCACTCTTCTTAGAATCTGGAAGCCTTATCAATTCAGCAAGAAAAGACCCCAATGTTCCCAAAAGACTTTCACATGAACTTTTCTGGGAAGAAAAACCACAATACAATAGTATCAATATGTTCCGAATGATTGCTTTATTTACGGTATTACCTGTTATTGTTTTCATGGGTGTAAAGTTTTTATTAGGAGAAGATGTTTTCCACTTCAACGCAGCCATTCTCATTCTTGCCTTCGCTTGGCTTACAGGGACACAGCTCTTTTTATCTTTCTTTGAAGTCAACAAAGTAAACTCTCCAAAAGTCATTCTTGGGTTGATTAGTTCTTTCATAATTGTCTTATTTACCTATGAGTTTGTGGGACTATCTCTTGAACATTTCTTATATGGAGAGAATGGCGTTCTTTTCTATGAAAGTGCAACAATCCACGTAACAGGAACCATGACACTGCTCATGTTAGGAGCCATTATGATAATTGGTTGGTATTTTACCTATAGACAACACTTTGTTGGCATACCTATAGGCAAACATCAACCAAGTAAGTCTAAATGGCGAATTTACAAGATACTGGCAAAAGAAGGTTATTTATCAGATCTGTATATCAAATATTTCAAAATATTTTAAAGGGGGAATCTTAATGTTAATAGATTTTATTTTACTGTTTTTATTTGCAGGAGTACCATACTACGTCTTTTTTGAAAAGACAAATTTATTAGAAAAAGAAGAAATCTTTTTTCTTTCTGCTTTCCTTGTTATTTGTGGAATGATACTGACTAATGTCTTTCCACAAACAACATCAATGCCATTTGCCATTATTGCACTCTTCTCTGCCCTATTTTCACTTTACAAAGCAAATAAGACAAACAATTTTTATAAATTGGCATACTACATACTTTTTTTTAATGCCCCAATACTCATTATGTTTGAGGCAAAAGAGAGTACTTTATATGGACTATCACTACTCATAACCCTATTGGGTATTTTTCTTATGGGAAAATATTATGAGCGTAACTATGGTAGTGCAAACTATAAGTCGGTCACAGGGATTACACTGGTTGCACCCTATGCTGGATTAATGCTAACCCTTTATTTAACAGCCTTAGCACTCTATCCACCATTTCCAAACTCACTTATGTTCCTCAATGGAATATTAAATGCTGAAGTCAATAGCGTTTGGTATCTCATTGTCGTAATTATCTTTTTTGGAAACTTTATAATTGCTGTGAGAATTATGGCAAAAACTGTTTTTGGAAAACCCAATGATAATGTACATTACATTGACCTCGCACCCAAAGAAAGATGGCTACACCTAATTCTATTTATTATATTACTAGTCTTAAGTGTACTAGGACTTAAGGAGTTACTTGCATGAGTATATTAGAAAAATTAAATTCAGTTAAAGACACCGTACCACACTATTGGCCTATTGGTGCTTTTATTCATCATAATCCACTTAAAGGATTTGAGCATCTAAACTTTAAAGAAGCCCTCACTAAAGCACAAGGCATCTTTGGTGGAAAAGTTTATATGGATCCAGACTATTACATAGGTCTCTATCATGAAGGTAAAATTAAGCCTGACATACTCAAAAAGAATTTGCTAAGACCTTTGGTCGAAGCACAACTTGAAAAACATCTTGAAGAGGCTAAAGATTTTCTAATAGAAGTAAGTCCCGTTTGGAATACTTTACGAAGTTATGAAGACTTAAAAGTTAATGACATAGATCATGAACTTCATAATTATCTAGAAGAAAGCTCTGTCTACCTAGATAATGACGCATGGATTAGCTCATTAACCAAACACATGACACTCTATGAAATTCATGATGCACTCTTTGATACCACAGAAAAAGAGTTAATTGAAAAAGATGTTATTGAATACATTGCACGTTTTCTAGATCAAGAACAAACCACACTAAGCATGACCGATAGAGACTTAGGAATGTTTAAAACTTTTCAGCTCTATGAAGATATTGATTATGTTATTGATGCAGAAGATTATGTTCAAGAAGCCTTAACAAAACTTAAAGTAGAAGATGTAGAACAATACTTCTTAACCCACATACTTAAGCTACATGGATGGGCAGGATACATCAAATACCGTTCAGAAGACAAAGAATATTTTGCACAACAAGAGCATCCTTCGACCCTTATGGACTATATGGCTATTCGATTGCATTTTGAATTAAAATACATGAAAAAAGAAAAAGTGAATGACTTTGATAAGCTAAAAACTTATATTAAAGAGAACACTCCTTACGCCATCTTAAAACTCTTACAGGCAAAAGGAAAACTAACAGGTACTTATGATGATGCTATGGAAGAGCATCAAGATTATCAACAAATTTTAGATGCTTATGTAGAAGATGAAATCAATTTAAACTCTTTACAAATACAACTTGCCAAAGAAGCCCTGCCTAACTTAGAAATGTCTCTAATAGAATTTGCAAATTTTGCCAATTTACTTAAAAAAGAAGAAGGCTTTCTTTGGCTAAAGTCTTTAGAAGACACCTATATTACTAAGCATGTAGATGAATTTACTTCAATGCATACATATGAAAAGAAACCTATCTCCTCTACCATATTCTGTTTGGATGTACGATCAGAAGTCATGCGTAGAAAAGTAGAAGAGTCTGGTCCCTACAACACCTATGGTGCTGGTGGTTTCCTTGGTATTCCTATCTCTTTTGTTGAGTTTGACAAAGCACATGCCTTGGCACTCGCTCCTGCTGTTATTAAACCTCAAAACATTGTTTTTGAAATACCTGTTGAAAATCATGATGATTACAATTCAAAAAAAGGCTTTAACAAAACAAGTAAAAAAGTTTTAAGTGATCTTAAAAATAACCCTTACACTCCCTACATTATGGTTGAAGCAATTGGATGGCTATTTGGTATCAAATTATTTGGAAAAACATTTTTTCCAA
Source organism: uncultured Sulfurovum sp. (assembly GCA_902727995.1). Classification (GTDB taxonomy): domain Bacteria; phylum Campylobacterota; class Campylobacteria; order Campylobacterales; family Sulfurovaceae; genus UBA1140. Next base: position 3,091 of record CACVAZ010000214.1, on the reverse strand, counting down.
ATAAAACAAAAAAATTATTTGATAACATAAAGCCTAATAAACCTAAAACAACCTATACGCTCAATAAACTAAGCAAAGATGAAATAGAAAAATATATCAAAAAACTTCATATCAATATTATCAATGAAGTATTAACCACGCAGTCCGACATTATACTAAGTGAAAAAGAAATAGATGTTTTATGGGCACACTTAGTATTGGGTAAAGATTTGAGCATTAAAATTTCTCAATCCATGCTCGACAAGCTTCAATATGCCTATCATGTCTCAGATCAAGATTATCAAATTCAAAAAGAGAAACTTAGCATGGTTGGCTTTACCTTAGATGAACAAGCCATGTACATTGACAATCTTCTAAAAATGATTGGACTAAACAAAGACTTTCCAAAATTTGTCATCATCTCTGGACATAAAAGTCTTTCAGATAATAATCCTTTTGAATCAGCATTAGATTGTGGTGCTTGTGGAGGAAGTATTAGTTTACCCAACGCACGAGCATTGAGTATGATTGCAAATAAACCAGAGATTCGTGAAATACTTAAAGGCAAAGATATTCATATTCCTGAAGAGACAAAATTTATTCCATCTCTACATACCACCACAACGGATGAAATCTCATTCTATGATACTGATATACTCAATGAGCAAGAGTTAGAACTTTTTTCTAACATGGAAGTAGACTTCAAAAAAGCCTCAAAAGCTTCACGAGAAGAGAGAGCCTTAGATTTACCTAATGCTAATACCGAAGCAGATATCTTTCTAAAAACCATGGACTGGTCTGAACCTAGACCAGAATGGGGTCTTGCTGGAAACATGGGTGTATTTGCAGGTCCAAGAAATTCATGTAGACATATGGAACTGAACAATCGGCTCTTTTTACACTCTTATGATTCAAACATAGACAATGAAAATGCTGACATACTCACCCGTATCTTTGATGGACCTTTGGTTGTTGGAGAATGGATTAACCTTGAACATTATTTCTCTACTGTAGACAATAAGATTTATGGTGCAGGATCGAAAGTTTATCATAATGTCGTTTCTAAAATTGGTGTTTATAATGGCAACTACAGTGACTTAAAAATTGGTCTTCCAACCCAAAGTGTGCTTCAAGAAGGGAAAGCTTATCATGAGCCTGTCCGTTTATTAACCTATATGGAAGCCCCACTTGACACGGTAGCCAAAGCTGTTGAAAACTCAGTTGCTCAACCTTTTATCTTAAATGAGTGGATACGTCCTATTATTATTGATAAAGAGGCTAAAAAGGTTTACTCTTATGAATTTGGTGAGTTTATCGTGATTAAAGAATTAGATTAGTATACTAGTTAAAATTCTAAATAATCTAATATTATAAAAGGAAAAAAATGTTTACCGTACGTATTGAAAATGAATGTTCTTGCTTTAAAAAAAGTGACTTTGAAAATAACCTCACTTTTGAGACTAAAGCAGAGGCTCTACTAAAAGCCAAAGTCTTAGAGTGTCGTATGAGCCAAGAATTTTGTCATACCCATTACTTTGAAGCAGAAGACAGAGGAGATGAGATAGTAATACACACTATTTTAACTCCAGCAGATGAAGAAGATGATTGGGATGATGACTAAAGTTATCATTAAGCTTTAGTGGCTATTATCGCCTACAACAATGATTTAAAGGATTATAATGTTCAATGTACAAGTCGCACTAGAATGTGGATGTTTTCGTAAAAGCGAATATGAAAGAGAAAAAGATTTTAAAACAAGAGACGATGCCGTTCTCTATTCAAACGCATTAGCTGAATTAATGAATGAAGAGTTTTGTAAAGCACATATCTTCACAGCAAAAGAAGTTGACAGAGGTCAATTTGTAGTTGCTGTTAATGACAGACCTGGTGGTGGTGGAGGATGTTGTGGTGGGGGACATTGTGACTAAACCTTTTTAGGTTTAGTCCATACGAAAAGACATTAGCTTTTCGTAATAGAGAATTTTGGTACATTTAAAATGTCAAACTTCTTAGTTAATTCAGTCACTTCTTTCTCTACGTTTTCCCCAATAAATATTAACAACGATTTATCTTCATAATCAAATAGCTCTTCAAAAGAAGCATCACCAAATGAATAGTTAATAAAAATAGCATTCGGAACATCTTTAACTTTTACAATTCCTTTGACTCTATAAATAGACTCAGGAACATTTTTTAGAATCTCATCTACATCATTAAAATTAATATCTTCTTTTAAATAAGCAACTTTTTGAGTAATTGAATCTTTTAACGTATGTCCAAGGTGTGTAACATTTTTGGCAAATTCTGCTACCTCTTCGACCTTATAAACACCCTCAAAGACCTCTTTAGCAACTATCCCTTGCTTTGCCTTATGAATAACATAATTTTTAAAGATAGGCTTATCTGTCATAGTATTTTTAATATTATACTCTTCTTTGAGTTCAATCAATTCAATTTCAAGTGCTTTTAGCTCTTCTTCAGTGACTAAGTCTGTTTTGTTAAGTATAATAATGTTTGAACCACCTAATTGATATTTAGCTGTAGAGTTCTCTTTATAAGTATCAAAGTTTTTAGAGTCCACCACACAAATAACACCATCAACAGAAATACCCATATTTTGTAATGATAAAAAGATAGGAAAAGGTTCAGAAGCACCAGAAGTTTCAACAAATATCATTTCAGGGTCATATTTTTCAATAATTTCACGTACACCAGCTTCAAACTCTTGAGCCAATTGACAACAGATACACCCCTCTGAAATTTCAAGCACTTCAGAGTGAACATTTTTAAGAATCTTACTGTCTACCCCAATATCTCCAAACTCATTAACAATAATGGCTATTTTTTTATCAGAAAAATTTTCTTTGACGCTATTTGTTAACATGGTAGTTTTACCTACACCTAAAAAACCTGTGATTACAAAAGAGGAAATCATGTGAGTACCTTGAAAGTGAGTTATATTTTGAATGAATAAACGAAGAAAATATTAGAAAAATACAAAAAATTGTGTTTATATAATATTTTTAAGAAAGAAGCTAACAACTGTGCGAAAACACAGTTGCTAAAACTTAAGCTGTCACAAAAAGAGATTCTACGGGTTCAACGTGAGAAG
>CACVAZ010000213.1:2927-12327 GCA_902727995.1 uncultured Sulfurovum sp. | reverse complement strand
TATTATAAAGTTTCATAAATTCTTTACTGGCATAGCCATAATCAAGTCCAGGAGTTGGCACACCTGAGTCTACAATGGTTGCTACTTTTTCCATGGCTAACTCTTTGGCTTCTAGCAGTGTTACATCATTAATAATTGGTCTACCTCTGACAGCATAATAAAGTTTTAAATTTGGGAATGCTTTAGCAATACATTCTAATAATAATTTATCAAAAACATGTTCTCCTACATTGTCACCAATAATCATAAAACTTTTTGCACTTTCAAGATGGCTTAAAAATATGCTTTCATCATCAATACTAAAAGCTGTTTCAAATACTTTTTCAAACTCCGTGGTCAAGTCAAAATGATTAGGAGTTGCAAAGTCAATAACATTTCCTGCCACAGCAGCTTTAATGGCATCTGAAATCGTATGCACCTTATTTTCTACGCTAGGAAGAAGTCTTAACGCCTCTTTAGTAGAGAGTGCTTTAAGTTCTTTGTAAACATCGTCACCCTCTGTAAAAGAAGCGAGTTTAGGGTACAAATCTGCTGCTGCAACAGGTGGTGACACTTCCCCATAAGTCCCTATGGAAGCTGAAGCCACTTGCATCATTTTTTTAGAAGTCTCTTCATCTAAATGAAGATTTTTAGCAACACGCAAAGATTGATTAAGTAAACAAGAGAGACAGTCTGATTTTAAATTCATATCATTTCTTTTTCATGTATTATAACTAAGTTGGTATTTTCTTTGGTATTTTCTTATATTTAAAATAAGCTTATTTTTATTAATTAGACTATAAAATACATAAATAATTAAATATAAGTCAAATACAAGTTATAAATTGTTATTATTTATTTTAAAACAAAGTGATACTCATATAATTATGCAAACAAATCAAAAAGAATCCATAAACACTGAAAACTATATTTTAGAACTCATTAAAACGGTTCTTCCTTATAAATGGTCAATCGCATTTATAACGCTCATAGCCATACTATTGGCAAAATTTTATCTCTACTTTATACCTTCTACCTACCAATCTTCTTCTATTATTAAAGTAAAAGTCAATAATCAACTTCAAACACAAGATTTTTTACGAGATAGCATTAATAACACAAGTACCGTAGGAATTAAACAAGAAGTACTAAGCTTACAAACATTTAAAATAAACACTAAAGCTTTAGATGAAGTAGATTTTTCAGTCCAATATTTTCAAAAAAAAGATTACAAACCCATTGAACTCTATAATAATGCTCCTTTAAGTTTGGAACTCACACAAAAGGTTAATCGAGATATTTTACATAAAGAAATAATATTAACAGCAAAAGATGAGGGCTTTACCTTAAGCAATAAAAATACAGAAAAACTTGAAATATTAACCGTCTATCCTTTTGATATGGAAGTTGAGACCCCTTATTTTTCAGGGATTGTTAGTAAAGAGAAACCCATTACTGAACCCATATACCTTATTTTAAATGGAAATAATCGTAATATTTATGAAAATATTATTTCTAAAAAACTCTCTGTTAAGCAAATGGACTTAGAAGCAAATTTAATACAAGTCTCTTTTCAAGACAACATTCCACAACGTGCCAATGCTTATGTAAATGCACTGGTCAAAAACTATATGAAAGAGAGTCTTTACAAAAAAGACAATACCAACAACAAAGTTTTAAGTTTTTTAGACCTACAACTAGAAAGTCTAAAAGTAAAGCTAGAAAGATCTGAAAGTGAATTGGAAAAATATAAAACACTCAACAGTGTAGAACCCGACATTAAGTTAAAAGACTCATTTGAAAAACTAAGTACCCTCGATTTGGATTTATCGGCACTAGCACTGAAAGAAAAATTGGCAAAAAATCTCATTATTTTTGTAAAAAATAACCGAAATCTTGATGCCATTGGTCCGACACTTTTAGAGTTTAATGACCAAGCCACCATAAAATTTATTGATAACCTTGAAACACTTCAACAAAAAGAAGATGAACTAAGTATTGAATTTACAGGACAATATCCAGAACTCATAAATATAAGAAAAAGAATTAAAAGAATTAAAAATAAAATTCTTCTGAATGTCAAAAACCTAAAGTCAACACTCATTGCAAAACGAAAAAGTTTAGAGAAACAAAAAAATAAATATGAAAAAATCTTAAAAGAACTTCCCCAAAAAGAGAAAAAACTCATACATTTTAAAAGAGACTATGAGGTCAATTCAAAAATGTATACTTATCTTTTAGAAAAAAAATCAGAAAATGAATTAATCAAAGTAGCTACCATCTCGGACTATGAAGTCATTGACCACGCATATACACCAACAGAACCTGTGAAACCTAAACGTTTAATAGTGCTTATAATTGCAAGTATTATAGGTTTTTTTATCGCTGTGATTATCGCTTTACTTCGTGCTTTACTAGTCGATAAAGTTGCCACAAAAAAAGAGATTAAACTGATGACAAAACTACCTATTTATGGCATCATTCCTCTCTATAAAAATGCCTTGTTTTCAACACTAAAACTCAAAGAGGCCTACCATCAATTAGCCACCAATTTACAATTTTCTAAAAAAGAAGATATTGGCAGCATTATTTTATTTTCTTCCCATAGCCAAGGAGAAGGAAAAACAGGTACAGTTGTGAATGTAGCAGGAGTGTTTCAAAATTCTGGCTATAAAACCATTGTTATTGACTTCAATATGAGAGCACCTAGTTTGCATGGTCATTTTGGAATAGAGCAACAATATTCTGGTATTAGTACCTATTTGAGTCAACGAGATAATATTGGAAATATCATTTACTCAACCAATTTTACCAATCTAGATATCATTCCAGCTGGGCCCATACCTCCCAATCCCTCAGAACTTGTATTATCAAAACGTTTAAGTGAATTATTTGAAACTTTAAGACAAAAATATGAATATATTCTCATTGATACAGCTGCTTATGACCTAGCCTTAGAAAGCTTATTTTTAATGCAATTCTCAACCATAAACCTCATTGTCATTAGAGAAAAAATGTCAAAGAAATCAACTATTTTAGATATTGAAAGGCTCATTCAAGAAAAAAATCTACAAAACATGGGGCTTGTCTTAAAATCTATTGTCAAAGAAGACAAAAGTAAGCAACATGATTTACTTCCAAACAATACCATCAACAATCAAATAAAAACAGCTAAACCCTCACCCATACAATTGCAATTATAATTAACATAAAATAACATATAAGCTATAATCTTCAAAAAGGAGTCTCATTGAAAAAAGTTACCCTGTTTATAAACTCATTAACCTCAGGTGGAGCTGAGCGTGTTCTCTCCATCATTGCCACAGAACTTGTAGCACAGCAGAGGGAAGTTCATTTACTCTGCATCGAAAAAGACAATGTCTATAGCTTACCCAAAGAGGTTAAAATAACCTATCTCTCTACGTTAAGCAAACATGATAGTAGTTTAAAAAAACTACTCTATCTTCCCTATGTCGCCTATAAACTGAAAAAGTATATTAAAAAAAATCAAACGACACTAATTCAAAGCCATATTTACAGAGCCAATTTTAGCAATATCTTAGCAAAAATATTTGGAGCAAAACATCAAGTTCAAGTCGTCGAAGTGACCAGTATTAACAATTTAAAAGAGGGTGGTCTCTCTAAAAAAATAAATTATGCACTTATCAAACTACTTTATCAACATGCTGACATGGTGATTTTTAAAGCACAAAAAATGAAGGAAGAATTTTTAAAAAACATTCCTAACGTTAAAAATTATACGGTCATTAATAATCCCTATGATATTCATAAAATCTCAACTTTAGCTCAAGAGCCTGTTGAAGATTTTACATTTTCTAAAGTAAAAAAATATCTTGTGAGTGTGGGTCGTCTCTCTTCTGAAAAACGTTTTATTACGCTCATAAATGTCTTAAAAAACTTAGATGAAAACATTGAACTCCTGTTAATTGGTGAAGGAGAAGAAGCAGAAAATTTAAAAAGATTTACCCATGAAAATAAGCTCGAACAACGAGTACACTTCTTAGGAAGAAAAGAAAACCCTTTTAAGTACATCAAACAGGCTGATATTTTTGTTTTAGCTTCTCAGGGTGAAGGTTTTCCCAATGTCATTATTGAAGCAATGATTTGTGCTACGCCTGTTATCTCAACTGATTGTATCTCTGGACCTAGAGAGATACTAGCTCCCAACATAGACATCAATTTTCAACTTAGATCTAATATAGAGTTGGCTAAAAATGGTATTTTATATCCTGTGGACGATGAAAAAAGTTTAAGTTCAGCCATAAAAATAATGCTTTCAGATAGCCCAAAACAAAAAGAATACATCGCTAATGGTTTAGTACAAAGTCAAAAATATGCTTTAAAAAAGATTATTCAACAATACAAGGAAGTTTTATGTGTGGCATAGTAGGATTTATCTCCAAAGAGAAAAAAGAAAAAACGTTAAAAAAGATGGTTCAAACACAAAACCATAGAGGACCTGATGACAACGGCATATATATTGATGAGCAAACAGGTGTTCATCTTGGACACAACAGGCTCTCCATCCAAGATACCTCTTCTCATGCCCATCAACCCTTTGTCTCTTCTTGTGAAAACTATAGTATCATCTTCAATGGTGAAGTTTATAACTTTCAAGAAATCAAAAAAGAACTCATAAAGCTGGGTCATACTTTTGTTTCTAATTCTGATACCGAAGTCATTCTCTATGCCTATAAAGAGTGGGGAATTAACGCTGTAGAGAAATTTATTGGCATGTTTGCTTTTGTCATTTATGACCAAAAAAAACAAAAACTCTTTTTACTACGTGACCGAGCTGGGGTTAAACCTCTCTACTACTACGTAAAAGACGACACGTTTCTTTTTGCTTCGGAACTTAAAGCTTTTCATCAGTACCCAACATTTACAAAAGAACTGAACAAAAAAATACTTCCTTTTTATTTTCAGTTTGCCTATATCCCAGCACCTTACACCATTTATGAAAACTGTTTTAAACTAAAACCTGCCCATTACATAGAATATGACTTAGACTCTAAAAGTTATGAAATGCATAAATATTGGGACATTCATGATTTTTATTTTATGGATAAATTTGAGAAAAGTGAAGAAGAGATTCTTAATGACATTGAAGCCTTGTTAAGCGATGCCTGTCAATTACGCATGGTCTCTGATGTTCCTGTTGGTGTTTTTCTAAGTGGGGGTTATGATAGCTCAACGGTTAGCTCATTATTACAAACTAGCCAAAAAGAGAAGATCAATACCTTTACCATAGGGTTTGAAGAAAAAGAGTTCAATGAAGCCAATGATGCCAAGAAAATAGCTGAACTTTTAGGAACAAGCCACAAAGAGCAATATTGTACGCAAGAAGATATGTTGGCTCTCATAAATGAACTCTCATTTTATTATGATGAACCCTTTGCTGATGATTCAGCTTTACCGACTATATTGGTCTCAAAATTGGCAAAAAAAAATGTCACCGTTGCCCTCTCTGCTGATGGAGGAGATGAGGTCTTCTTTGGCTACAGTAAATACTTTGCCCTTAACAAAATGATGCAATTAAAAGCCTCAACACTTAAATTCTCAGCCTTGAAGTTTACCATTAATTGTTTAAATGAACGTTCTGTCTCTCTACTTAATAATCTTCTACCCAAGTCTAAAAAACAAGCCAATATTATCACCAAATTTAACAAATTTAAAAGCATGGTCAATGCAAAAGATAATGAAGAAATGTTCATTCGTGCTTCTTCTAAAGTAAAAAGTGATTTTTTAAATAAAGTTTTACAAGAGGGAAAATTTAAAAATTTTGAAAAAACTGCTTTTCGAGATTTTAAAAAACTAGATAGGCTTAATAACATTGACCAGATGATGGCAATGGACTACAAAACTTTTATGGTAGATGATGTGTTATGTAAAGTAGATAGAGCGTCTATGTCTGTATCACTAGAGGGTAGAGAACCCCTTTTAGATCATAGGCTCTCAGAATACCTTGCACGTGTTCCAGTGGCATTAAAATACAAACAACATAAGGGAAAATACTTATTACGTGAAGTATTAAAAAAATATGTTCCTACCAAAATTACAGACAAGCCAAAAGCTGGTTTTACTGTACCTTTAAAATCATGGTTACTCAATGAGTTAAAAGAGACAGCCATTGAAGCTTTAGAATCTAATCTACTCAAACAAGATGCCATATTTAAAGAAAAAGAACTTCAAAAAATTACACATAATCTAAAGAACAATAAAATAGGAAACCCTACTTTTATATGGATGATTATGAGCTATGTAGCTTGGAGAAAAAGATGGGTGTAAAGAAAGAAAAAGAAGAAAGAAGAAGATAAAAAACATCTTCTTCTTAAAAGGCTTAGTGTGAAGAGAGTTTTATCTCATCTAAGTCACCACCTGATGCCATAAACGCTGAAATACTTAACACTTTGTTATTTGGTTCCAGTATTCTAAGATACTTTTCAACATCTAAACGAACATGTAATTTTTCAGTTGATCGACGTTGAATATCAAGGTATAAAGGATAAGACAAATAAGTACCTGATTTAAAGGCTGTCGTTCCTTCATGATTAAAGAACGGATCCCAAATCATTTTACGTGTTCCTTCTATTGTTTCTAAGACCACCCCAATAAAAAAGTGTGGTTGCCATCGAACACCACCAGCATCAAACTCTAAAACTTTTTGTGTTGTGTTAATTTGAGGAAAAACCAAACGGTATTCTGAGGTATTTGTATAGTTATTAATCCAAGTTGGTTTCAAATTTACTCTACCTGCATTGTAATAAGGGGCAGTAGGTCCAGAAATGTGAACCCAGTTTGGTGAAATAGAACCAGTAGCAGCTTCATAAACAGTTGAACTTACAGCTTCATTCGCTACCGTAAATGTTGCAACAGTTTGTGCTGTTAAACTGTTATTATAAAACGCTCTTACTTCATAATTCCCAGGAGCTAATCCTCCAGGATTATTTTCAGCATCAGGTAAAGCATCTACCCCACCTAAAGAGATTTCACCATTAATATTACCTTCCGTTTGTTTTGAATCAATGACATTTTCAAATTCAAAACTAGCACCTGCTGGATAAATCCCTATCCAATCACTGTTATTACCTTGCATATTATTATAGTTTATATAAATAAGTTCATTTTGGGCATAAAGTGTCTTGTTTAAAACCAAGCTAACACCTGTTGCAATTGCTTCTACAGAAAAAGCATAAACAGCTTCTTCCGTGAAAGAGTTGTTAAAAAAGACACGGACTTCATAGTCACCAACAGGCATGGCTTCAAAGGCTTGTGTACCAGTCACTAAACCACCCTCAATCCATTCCCACTGTAACATGTTTTCCCAAGCATTGCTACTACCTGCAGGGTAAATACCAATCCAATCATCTGCATTACCAGACATATTATCAAAAACAGCCACAATCTCTTCATCTGCTAAATAAATATCTTTTGTTGTCTCTAGTGTTGTGGTAAGAGCATCCTCTTCTACCACAATTTGTTTACTCACTAAAAAGTCAGCATTATTAAATACTCTAACCTCATAAGTACCTAAACTAAGTGCCTCAAAAGTAACACTACCATTGACATCAGCATTACTAAGTTTCCATTGAATAATATTGCCAAAGTCATTACTACTACTAGCTGGATAAATAGCCATCCACTCACTACTTTGGGCTTCCATCTCACTGTAGTTTACAATGATTGATTCGTTACTTTCATAACGCTCTTTATCTGTATTAACGGTAGCTGATGAAAGCATACTTACAAATACTATACTCATATAAATTATTTTTTTTAACATTTTTAAATCCTTATATTTTAAATATTTTTAGCTTCATTAATGTGAAGCAAGTGTTAAGTTATCATAGTCTCCACCAGAAGTTGTAAATAAGGTGATACTTATCAACTCATTATCTGGTTCAAGCACTCTAAGTTTCTCTTCGATATTAATTTTATAATGTACAAAATCTCCATATCTTGTCCCCACATAATAGTCTGTAGGACCAGGATGTACATGAAGATAATTATCTTGTGTAAATGCTTGTCTATGTCCTTCTAATACATTCCCATAAGGACCACGAATAACTTGTTGTCCAGAAGGTAAAGTATGATTTAACCAAGAAGCAAATTCAATTCTACGGTCACCAAATTTAGTTTTGATCTTAACACCAAAAGCAAAAACATGTGATGAGTTTCCAATTCTCATGTCCAACTCTAAAAACTTCATTTTTTGATCGACTTCTCCAAAAGTAAAATAATACCCTGCATAATTCAACCCTCCTCTATAATCTCTTGTATGTCGCATAGAGTGTTGACCTGCAATCGCTGCTTGTATTTGCGCATGTACCGTTCCATTTGCCCCAACATTCAATATTTGCATTGCTGGTCCAGCATAACGTGTCCATCGTGGGTCAATAATACCATCTTCAAAGTCATCATAGAGGGTACTCACTGCTACTGTATCTTGAACGGTAAAGGTAATTGTTTCTTGATGTAGGTTGTCAAAATAAGATCTTACTTCATAAGTTCCTGCTATCAATCCATTAAACGATAAATTACCACTCACTAAACTTTTTGCATCTCTCCATTCAAGAGCATTCATTTTTTCATGATCAGCCCCTATAGAAAATATTCCAATCCAATCACTGCTCATTCCTCTCATATTATTGTACTCTACATGGATGAGTTCAAAAGGGTCATAACTATTTTTACTAACAGCTAAATCAACAAGAACAACTGGAGCTTCTACAGAAAAAGCATAAACAGCTTCTTCCGTGAAAGAGTTGTTAAAAAAGACACGGACTTCATAGTCACCAACAGGCATGGCTTCAAAGGCTTGTGTACCAGTCACTAAACCACCCTCAATCCATTCCCACTGTAACATGTTTTCCCAAGCATTGCTACTACCTGCAGGGTAAATACCAATCCAATCATCTGCATTACCAGACATATTATCAAAAACAGCCACAATCTCTTCATCTGCTAAATAAATATCTTTTGTTGTCTCTAGTGTTGTGGTAAGAGCATCCTCTTCTACCACAATTTGTTTACTCACTAAAAAGTCAGCATTATTAAATACTCTAACCTCATAAGTACCTAAACTAAGTGCCTCAAAAGTAACACTACCATTGACATCAGCATTACTAAGTTTCCATTGAATAATATTGCCAAAGTCATTACTACTACTAGCTGGATAAATAGCCATCCACTCACTACTTTGGGCTTCCATCTCACTGTAGTTTACAATGATTGATTCATTACTTTCATAACGCTCTTTATCTGTATTAACGCTAGCTGATGAAAGCATACTTACAAATACTATACTCATATAAATTATTTTTTTTAACATTTTAAATCCTTATATTTTTTAATGTTGAATAATATTATATAACATTATATTAAATAATAGATAAATTAT
>CACVAZ010000213.1:0-2827 GCA_902727995.1 uncultured Sulfurovum sp. | reverse complement strand
TAGCTGATGAAAGCATACTTACAAATACTATACTCATATAAATTATTTTTTTTAACATTTTAAATCCTTATATTTTTTAATGTTGAATAATATTATATAACATTATATTAAATAATAGATAAATTATAGTTTAATAATTTCAAATTTATTTATTTTAAAAATATTTCTTTATATTTTTTTAATATAATTTCTTGAGAAAACTTACTTATAATAGTTTCACTTATCTCATTTTTATTAAAATCTAAACTATTTGCCTCCATAATTTTCTCTGCCAAAAGTTGACATTCCCCAAAAGTGGTATAAAGTCCATTTTTACGATCTTCAATAATTTCTTTAATCCCTCCCATACAAATAAAAGCAACAATGGGTAGGCCTAAAACATTGGCTTCCAACAATACATTTGGAAAACCCTCTCTTTGAGAGGTTAACACAAATAAGTCAGCTTTTTTCATGTACGGATAAGGGTTAGACTTATAACCCTCAAAAGAGACTCTATCTACGAGATTTAATTTTTGAGTAAGTTCTTTTAATTCTAATTCTTTCTCTCCTGAGCCAACAATTGTTAGATGATACTCTTTAGGTAAAAGATATAAAGTCTCCAACATTAGATCATGCCGTTTCTCTTCACGAAGTCGGGCAACGGTTAAAAGATTAATCTTACGTTCATCAAAAGAGAGAATATCTTTTTCATTAGCAAGTCTTTTAACATGCTCATGATTAATTGGATTATTAATGGTGATTATTTTACTAGACTTAAAATAATTCTCCTCTAAATCTTTCTTCATGTCTTCTGACTGCGTAATAATCACCTCATAGTTTTTATAACTATGACGATATAAAAAATCAAAAAGTTTAGGATATTTAGACGTTTGATTCTGCAAACTAACAATACTGGTCTCTCTAACAATCCATTTTGTCTTAGGTAAGATACGCTTCATAAAAGGAATAAAAGGAGACAAAGCAATATTCACATGTCCAATCCCTGTAAAAACAATATCTGCTTTTATACTATGTAAAGCCTTTAAACACTTAGGCATCCCTTTCATAACAGAAGGTATTCCTAAATCATGAACGCTAATAGCTTGACTTAGCTCTTTTTTTAATTCACCTTTATTGTCAAAGACAATTAAATGAACATCAAAACTTTCTGCAACAAAATGATTTAAAATTGTCACCATCATTCGTTCTGCACCCCCAACTTCTAAAGCATGAATTACACCAACAAGACGTTTTTTTTGCTTTATCTCTGTTGTTTCTACATCCATCGTTCATACCACATTTCAAACATTAAAATAAACCATAATCTATGGACTGAAACATTTTTACCCAAGAGATACTCATCCCGTAAACGAATAACTTCATGAGGATTAAAAAGACCTTCTTTTTCCAAGCGTTCATAACTAAGATAATGTAAAAAATAAGATTTTAGCTCATCTCTAAACCATTCCGTAATTGGTGGAGAGAAGCCCATTTTAGGTCGATCCATCATCGATTGAGGTAAATACTTATGAGTAATCTCTTTTAGCACCCATTTTTTTTCTCCATCACGATACTTCATCTCATTGGGCAATTGTGCAGCAAATTCAATAATCTTAGCATCAATAAAAGGCTCTCGACCCTCCAAGCCTACGCTCATGGTCGCCCTGTCTACTTTAGTTAATATATCATCAGCCATATATGTCTTATAGTCAATCATCAGCATTTGAGACAAACTATCAGATATATTAGAGATATCAGCATCAAATTGACTTTTAAGTTTATGGGGACTTTTTAAGAGAAGCTTGTCTAACTCCTTTTGAGAATACTGCTCATAACTTTGTTCTAAAAGTTGGGCTGAATTTTCTGCGTTTAGCATCTTTTTTATTTTTTCATAACGTATTTCAAAATTGTACTGCTTACTCGTAAAAGGAATGTAAGCAGGATTCACCATGTTTAAAAGACCAGCACTGCTCTTTCTTAAAATTTTAGGAATTTTATTAAAAGTATGTTCAATGCTAGAGAGATTATCATAAGCAGAATAACCAGCAAATATTTCATCTCCTCCATCAGCACTTAGAGAAACGCTTACTTTATCTCGTGCCAATTGACTCACTAAAACTGTAGGAATAGCTGAAGCATCTCCAAAAGGTTCATCATAAATTTCAGCCAATTTAGGAATAACCTCTAAAGCATCTTTTTGAGTACAATAGTACTCGGTATGATTCGTTCCCAAATGCTTAGCCACAGCTTTAGCATGGGGTGCTTCATCATAACCTTTTTCCTTAAAACCGATGGTAAAAGTATTTATTTTATCTTCTCTATCAGCTTGTAAGAGTGCTGTGACCAAAGAGCTGTCGTAACCCCCACTTAAAAAGGTACCTACAGGCACATCGGACACCATACGGTAGTTAAAAGCTTTTTTTAAAATGGCTTCAGTCTGAGTAATTGCCTCATCATCACTTAAAATTAATTTTGGTTTTTCATAAAATTTTGAAACAGACCAATATTGTTTTTTTTCTATCTCTTTGGTTTTTAAATTTAAATGCAAGATATGTCCAGCTTCAACTTGTTGTGTTGATTCAAAAATAGAATAAGGCTGAAGTACATAACCATGTTGTAAATATTGTGCCAAAACATCTCGATCAATGACTTTATGAAAATTTGGATGCTCATGAAAACTTTTTAATTCAGAAGCAAAAAGAAAAAGCCCTTCTTTAAAATACCAATAAAGAGGCTTCACCCCTGCTCTATCACGTATAAGGGTTAGGGTTTCTTTCTCTTTATCAAAAATTGCCATGGCAAACATGCCATTAAATTTATCTAAGGCTTTTAAGCCCCAAGCATGATA
>CACVAZ010000212.1:8288-12335 GCA_902727995.1 uncultured Sulfurovum sp. | reverse complement strand
TATGGATAGATACATATAAAAGGATATTACATGAGCATACGCAAAAACTTTTTATTTGATGAAGAGGTAGCCAAACACCTTGAAGAGATAGCAAAACTCAAAGGGCATACTCAAACACAGACCATTCAAGAGTTTATCGAAAAAGAATATAAAAAGATTAGTATCAAAAAGAAGTTGGCTACTTTAGATGAGATAGAAGACTCTTTTCATGGACTATTAACCACTGTGGATGCAAAGTCAGCACGGATAGAACATGCACTGGAAAAGTATGGAAAGTAAGATTTATGTAGACACGAATGTGTTTATTGACTTAATGGATAGTACACGACCTTTTGCTGTAGGTTCAATGGCATTAATTAGAGCATCTATTGTTGACGGAAAAATGCTTTATATAAATTCTGATACGGTGACCAATGCTTGTTATATTATGAGTAGAAAAAAAGCCTACACAGAAAAAGAACTTTTAGTACTGATGCAAAAAATAGTTTCACTCTTTTCTGTTGTTGGAGTCAAAGATAAAGAAGTCATGAAATCATTGTCAATTTGTGCAGATGAGGGTACAAAGTTTCGAGATTATGAAGATGCTTTGCAGTATGTCTGTGCTAAAAAAGTTGAGGCTGATTTGATTGTTACGAATGACAAGGGTTTTGTTGGACTAGATATTGAGCTTAGAGGGACGAAGTTATAATTCTTCTATCGTAATCTCAATACTCATCATCTTAGACCCTTCATCTAAACAAGAAATTTGATGTTTTCCAGGGCTAAGATAGTGATACATGGGTTTTCCTGATGTTCCAATAATTGGTGCATTGTTATCAATGAGCCAATAAATCTTAGCGTCTTCTTCAAATGAAAAGCACTCTAGCTTCGTCTCTTTCATGGTCTGGGGTAAAAGATAATTATGCATATATGTTTTTTCATGAATAGGACTTGTAATTAAAGGCTTATAGAACTTCCATTCTTGATAGCATTGATGATTTTTTAATTCATTTATCGCGTTAATACTTCCTTGCTTTTGTAAATAGGAAAGCACTTCAGCTCTCATGGCATGGCATTGTTGTTTGGTGTCAATATTTTCTATGACTTGGTCTTTTACTTTTTGCTGACAAACGCCTAGTTGTATGGCATCTTGACAAATACCTTTTGTGACAATCCCTTGGGGTGCTTCAAACCATGTTTGTTTTCCTAAAATATTGAAAATCTTAAAGAGGGTGGGTGAGGCTATTTTTAGTCCTGTGGGATGTACGCCTTGGTATTTTTTGGAAGCTTCTCCTGAGAAGTTTCCGTACCAAACAGCTACCGTGTATTTGGGAGTATAACCAAGGGTTAAAAGGTCTTTAGCATGGGCTGAAGTCCCTGTTTTAAAAGCAACTCTTGTCATGCTATGCATTTTCTCCCAAGTAGAAGAAAAAGAGAGCCTTGGGGCATCTGCTAAGATGTTTGAAACTAAGTAAGTCGCTTGTGGGCTAAGTAGTTGTATGGCTTTCTCTTTAGTTTTATATTTGAGGTAAGAAGCTTGTTGGTAAGTACCACCATTGGCTAACATAGCAAAGAGTTCAGCATTTTCTTTTAAAGGTAGACCTAAGCCTCCTAAGGTTAGGGATGAACCATAGTAAGACTTTGGGTATGTAAGTGAAGTTACTTTTGTTTTTTGTAGTAAGTTGTAAAGGCTTTTTTCTTTTAACCGTCTATCGAGTTCAACGGCGGGAATGTTAAGTGAAAGTTGCAGTGCTTCAGTGGCTGTGACTTCCCCTAAATACTCTTTAGAATAGTTCATGGGCTTATAGCCATCTATAAATAAGGGAACATCAAAGAGTTTTTTAAGAGGCGTTATGAGACCCTCTTCTAAAGCACGAACATAAACAAAAGGTTTGAGGGTAGAACCTGGGGAAATTAAAGCTTTTAGTCCATCATTTTGACCTCCATGTTGGTGGTCATAAAAGTCTTGTGAGGCAATATAGGCTAGAATGCTCATGCTTTTGTTATCGATGATAATTGCAGCAGCGTTATGAATGTTAAATTTCTTAAGTTCTTTTATTTGTGCCTTAATGATGTTTTGAACTTGGGTTTGAATACTCATGTTAATGGTTGTAGGCACAACTCCTTCTTGTTTAATTTTTGCTGTTATATGAGGTATTTTGTTGGGTAAGTTTTGAATGTTAACAAAGATTTGTTCTACTTTAGCACGTTGATAATCTTCTTCATTTAAGAGATTAAGATTTTTTATTCGTTGCAGTAATTTATTTTTAATCTTATTAATATTTTTATGCTTTTTATTTTTATATATTTGGGGACGATTGGCATTAGGATTTTTGGGAATGCTTGAAAGATAAGCAACCTGAGACAAAGAGAGTGAAGAGGGTTCGAGTTGAAAATATTTGAGAGAAGCCGAAGCAAAGCCTTCAACATTTCCTCCATAGGGTGCATTATTTAAATAAAAGGTTAAGATTTCATCTTTGTTGTATTGCCATTCGAGTTGAAAGGCTTGAAAGATTTCAATGAGCTTTTGTGTAAAAGTACGAGGTTTATTATGCATCATACGGGCAACCTGCATGGTAATAGTAGATGCCCCAATTTTACCTTGCTTGGTGAGGTTAAACCATAAAGCACGAATAATTGAAAAAGGATTCACCCCAAAATGTTTTTCAAAGTGTTGATCTTCGTAAGCGAGGACTATTTTTTTAATGCTTGAATTGAGTTCTTTTTGTTTAATGGGAATACGTAAAAAACCATCAGAACTTAGTTTTACTGCGATGAGATGATTTGCATTGTCATAGATGAGTGTTGAGAGAGGTTTGTTGAGTCGATTTGTATTTAAAGGGAAGAGATAGTTTAGTAAAAAAAACAATAAAAAAATACTTATTAAAATAATAATACTTTGTTTTATAAACTTTATCATAAGACTTTTACTAAGCTTCTCTCTCCATTTTAAGTTATGCTTTCTTTGCTAACTATAATCTTCCGTGACTATACTCTAAAATAGATTTAATATCAAAAATAACCTGAGTTTCATTTTTTACTAAATTTAAACTTTTATATTCATCATGAGCGACAGCCAAAACAATGGCATTATAGTCATCATAATTGCTTTTATCTATTAGGCTTAAATTATATTCTCTTTGAACCTCTTCTTTATCAGCCCAATAATCAGATACATTAACATCACAACCAAAATCTTGAAGCTCATGAATGACATCAATGACTCTAGAGTTTCTAATGTCTGGACAATTTTCTTTAAAAGTAATTCCTAAAACTAAAACTTTGGAGCCTTCAATTTTATGCCCTTTTTTAATCATAAGTTTAATGACTTGGTTAGCGACATAAATACCCATGTTGTCGTTGAGCCTTCGTCCTGCTAAGATAATTTCTGGGTTATAACCAACTTCTTGTGCTTTATGGGTTAAGTAATAAGGGTCAACCCCAATACAGTGTCCACCAACCAAACCTGGTTTAAATGGTAAGAAGTTCCATTTTGTTCCTGCAGCTTCTAGTACAGCATTGGTGTCAATGTTTAGTTTATTAAATATCATGGAGAGTTCATTGACAAAAGCAATGTTAATGTCTCTTTGAGAGTTCTCTATTACTTTGGCTGCTTCAGCCACTTTAATACTTGGGGCTAAATGCGTTCCTGCTGTGATAATACTGGCATAAAGTTCATCTACTTTTTTTCCTATTTCGGGTGTTGAACCTGCTGTTACTTTTAAAATTTTGGTAACTGTATGTTCTTTATCTCCTGGGTTAATTCGCTCTGGTGAATAACCACAGAAAAAGTCTTCATTAAATTTTAAGCCTGAAATTTTTTCTAAAATTGGCACACAGTCTTCTTCGGTTGCTCCTGGGTAAACGGTTGATTCATAAATAACAATATCATCTTTTTTTAGTACTTTTCCAATAGATGCTGAAGCTTTTAGTAAAGGGGTTAAATCTGGTTTTTTATGTTTATCTATGGGGGTGGGTACGGTAACTATATATATATTACAATCAGCTATATCTTCTAAGACATTTGTAAATGTCATATTGTTTGAAATGGCTTCATTGACTTGTTCT
>CACVAZ010000212.1:0-8188 GCA_902727995.1 uncultured Sulfurovum sp. | reverse complement strand
ACTTTAGGTAACTCTTTTGAGTCACCATAAACAGATGAAGAAGAAGCATAAACAAATCTTTTTACACCGTTGTCTTTTGCTGCTGTTAATAGGTTTAAAAAACCTGTGACGTTATTGCGATTTGAAAGTACAGGGTTATCAATGGAGCGAGGTACGGAACCTAGTGCAGCTTGATGAAGTATGATATCCACTTCTTTCGTAATTTTGTTACAAGTTTCAAAGTCTACAATGTCCCCTTCAATGAAGGTGAAGTTTTGCCATTGTTCAGAGCTAACTGATTGCTCAATATGTCTTAGGTTATGACGATGTCCTGTAGAAAAGTTATCTAAGGCAATCACTTTTTGGTTTAACTTTAAGAGTGCTTCTGCGAGATTTGAACCGATAAATCCAGCTACTCCTGTGATTAGCCATGTTTTTTTATTTTTTAATAAGTCAGTTTTGACTTCTTTATAATGCATTATTTTCCTTCTGTAAATTTAAAAATTATTTTTTATGGTATTTAATTTAATCATTTTTTGACAAGTACTACTTCTTAAAAAAGATTCAAGTCGATTAATGTCTCGCATTCTATGGGCATCACTTCCTATAAAGTCAACGAGACCTAATTTCATGAGTTTCTTAGCTATTTTAGAAGAAATTTGAGAATTAGTATACAGAGACTTAGCGTTAACCTGAAAAAGTACGCCAAGTGCTTTTAATCGTTTATAGTTTTCCATATCATTATGAAGGTAGGCATAGCGTTCAGGATGGGCTAAGACAGGAATATAACCTTTGAGTAGGAGTGTACGAATAACTTCTTCTAAAATAATAGGTTTACTCATATAGTCTGTTTCAAATAAAACATAATGATTCATAAAGGTTAAGAGGTTTTCTTCTTCTATTAAGTTTAGAAAGCTCATATCAACATAATATTCAGCACTCGCTTCAAGTGTAATATTAATGTTTTCTGTAACTAGGGCTTTTTTAACTGTTTCTAACTTTTCGGTGATAATTTCTCGATTATTTGGATAGTAGTCACTTATGATATGGGGGGTGGTAATAAGTTTGGTATACCCAAGTAGATGAAATTTTTTAATAAGAGATAATGATTCTTTTAAGGTTTGAGCACCATCATCAATACCAGGTAATAGGTGTGAGTGAATATCAACCTTAAAAGGATTATTGACTGCTTGGTAAGGTTGTTTTTTAAAGAGTGATGATAAAAACATTATTTATACTCATAACTGTACCCATAACCATATTCTCCTCCAATTGCTTTTGAGGCATTTAGTATGAGTCCAATATTTTTAAAGTTGTGTTTGGCTATCATTTCTTCTAGAGTAAAAATAAACTCTTTTTTTGCATAATCCTCACGAATAATAATGAGGTTTAAATCACTGTGTTGCATTAATATTTTTGTGTCACTAATAATTCCAATAGGGGCTGTGTCGATAATGATGTATTCATAGCGTTCTTTTAATTCCTCAAATAGTATTTGTAAGTTTTTTGATAAAATCAGTTCAGCTGGATTAGTAGGAATCGGACCTGAGGGTATAATATCTAGGTTTGCGAATTCTGTAGAGGAGATAATTTCATCCAAAGATGCATATCCTCCTAGGAAGTCACTAACACCTTTTTCATTTCCTATATCAAAAAAATTATGTAAGGTTGGCTTTCTTAAATCAAAATTGATAATAATGGTTTTATAGCGTGTCATTTCCAAAATGGTAGCAAGATTTGCCACGGTTGTACTTTTTCCTTCTCCAGGAATAGTAGAGGTGATTAACATGACCGTACCTTTATCGGTTTGACTCATAAATTGTAAGTTTGTTCGTAGTGTTCTAAAAGCTTCAGAGAACGGCGATTTTACTTTATTATGAACAGATACTTGATATTTTTTTTGTTTGTAATAGGGAATACTACCATAAAAAGGAAGTTCTGTAATATTTTGAAGATCATTTTTATTTTGAATGTAGGCATTTCTTGAATATCGAATGAGTGCAAGTATGGTTCCGAGTAGTAAACCTATAAGTATGCTCGTAGCCAAAATTAATGATTTTTTCGGTTTCACTGGAATATTTGTATTGTAGGCATCGTCAATAATTTGGTAATCAGAAAATGTGGCTAATTGAATAATTTTATTTTCTGCTTGTTTCTTTAAGAGGTATCCATACATTTTAGATTTTACTTCATAGTTTCTTTTAATATTAACAAGCTCTCTTTCTTTTGAAGGCAGTGTTTTCATATTTTTTTCATAAGTTTGTTTTCGTTTAGCTAAATTCTCATTTTCATAATTGATGTTCGTCCGTAAGCTTTTTAGATTATAGATAATTTTATTTCTAAGGGTATCAATTTGTTTACGAACAATTTTTAATTTAGGATATTCATCGGTATATTCTTGTGTTAATTCCTCTTCAAGACTTTGTTCATCTTGTAGTTTTGTAATTAATGTTAAGGTATTTTGGTCTTCTAATTTAGATATAGAAGGAGCGATAGCATCTAAATTATAGTTGTTACGTACAAAATCTATTAAATTGAGAACAAGTTTTGTTTTTAATTTATTTTCTGAGATCTCTATGTCAATATCACTTAGATTTCTTATGTAGAGACTAGCTTGAACAGAGGGTTGTACAATATTGGTGCTTATTTGATGAGATTCAAGTTTTTGTTCGGACTCTTTTAACTCTGTTTTAATATTTTCCAATTCTTCTGTAATGAAGTTTAGGGTTTTACTATTTTGTGTATTTTTACTTTTGATACTGTAATCAATGAAACTTTTTGTTAAGGCATCAACATATAAGTTTGCTCTTTTAGGAATGGTGTCCTCAAAACTGATTTTAATAAGAGAAGTATCTTTTTGTAATTGAGTAATATTTAGACTCTTGCGAATAGATCGCTCAAAAATATCACGTTTTTCACCTTGTAAAACAATGTAGATGGGTTCTTCAAATTTATATCGTTTATTTATTTTTAATCTAAAATAAGGATGACGAATCATTTCTTCATAGTTAAGATTTTTTATTTCTTTAAAAGAAAAAGGAGGTATTTGAAAAATTTTTTGTTTAATCTTTTCTTTATAAGAAGGTTCATATTTAATTTCATAATGATTGCCCATGGGAAGAACCGTTAACATTTTTCCAATAATTTTCTCATTTAAAATTTGAACCTTATTAATTTCAAAAGGTAGCTCTTCTTCATAAATTTCAATTTTTTTATACTCTTTTTCAATAAAGTATCTAACTTTAAAACCAATTTTTTCCAAAGGCTGTTTGTTAATCTTAAATGTCTTAAGCAGTGAAATTTCTTCTAATACATCCTTTGATTTAGTTGTTGCAATGGTGTTGTTAATGACATCACCTGTATTTGTTTTCTCGGTTGCTTTTACTTTGATAATGGAATAAGAAACATAGATGGGGGTTTTGAAATAGACATAAACATAACTTAGAAGAGATACTATGATTGTAATAATAATAATAGACCATTTATATTGTTTAAAAATATTTCCAATATCATGAAAAGTAAATTCTTGAGATGGTTTATTTTGATGCTTACTCATGGTCTATACCTTTTAATTAGATAAAAATTTAATATTAACAAATGGTTGCAATATATTACTTATAAGTTGGAATATAGGAGCTACCTCACCTACGCGTGTGTTAAATGCTTTCATTCCATTAGGCATAACATAAACAATATCATTGGGTTCAACCATCAAATTAGCTGTTACAATAGCATTGGCATCAGTTAAGTCTATAATTCTTGTATGTACTTTGGACATTTGACCATTTTTTAAAATAAGAATAGAACTTCTATTGGCTGCTGTTGTCATGTCTCCAGCTTTGGCAAGAAGCTGTAAAAGGGTAAGGCGTTCATTAAGTAATGGTATTTCACCTGGTTGGTTTACTTCTCCAATGACATAAGCTTTTTTGTTGATGACTTCAATTTGAATATCTGGATGTTTTAGATAAACTTTGTAAGCATTAGAGATGGCTATCTCAGCTGCTGTTTGTGATAGCCCTGCAATTTTGATTTTTTTAATCAGTGGGAGTCGTAATTCACCTTTTGAATTTACCAATATCCCTCTTTCAAATTGAGAATTTCCAATGGTGGTTGAACTTAATTCTGGATGTTTATAAACTATAATAGAAATTCTATCATGAGGTTGAATTTTATATTCAAATTCCATATTATTAACTTGCGTAGACATTTCTTTTTTTGAGGCATGTGCTTTATTAAAAAGTACATAGTCATCTTTTGAACTACAAGCAGAAAATGCTATAATTATAAGTATTAATAAAAAATGCTTCATTTTGGTATCTCCAGTGTTATAAAATGTATGTAATAATAACAGAAATTATGTAAAACTATGTTAAAAAGTTATTTTAAACTAAGTAATATTTTTTTTTATTCAACTTTTAATCTTTCTTGTAAAAGTATTACTTTAATACACAATAATTATTTTTTAGATAAAATTCTTTGAATTATAATAATAAGGTCAAATATGAATCTCACCCATTTAGATGAGAACAATAAACCCAAAATGGTTGATGTCTCAGAAAAAGATGAAACGACTCGGATTGCCATTGCTTCAGGTATTATTGAAGTGACAGAAGATGCCTATAATGCAGTGGTTACGAACTCTGCTAAAAAAGGACCCGTTTTACAGACAGCTGTGATTGCTGCGATTCAAGGGGCAAAACAAACCAGTTCACTCATTCCCATGTGTCATCCTTTAATGCTTTCATCTATTAAAACAGAAGTTGAAGAGTTGGCTGAACTGCCTGGATTTAAATTAACACTAATAGTTAAGTTAAAAGGGCAAACAGGGGTTGAAATGGAAGCTTTAACAGGTGTTAGCTTAGGTTTGTTAACCATCTATGATATGTTAAAAGCAATTGATAAAGGTATGGTGATAAGAGACATACAGTTAGAAGAAAAATCAGGAGGTAAGTCAGGTGATTTTAGACGGTAATTCTTGTGAAAAACCAGAGATTGAGTACCCTTGCGAATGGGGATATAAATTAATTGGTACAGATAAAACAGCGTTACAAGCGTGTATTTTTGACATTGTAGGTGAAAGAGCTTATACGACTAAAGGGGGAAATACCTCTAGTAAAGGTAAATTTCACTCTTTGAATATGCGTTGTAAAGTTGAGTCAGAGAAAGACAGAGATCAAATTTTTAAAGCTTTTTCAGATCATAAGGATGTGAAGATGGTAATGTAGGAGCTTTTATTTGGATTTTATTTAAAACCCTTTGAGTTAATATGGCTGTTATCATGGATAATAGTACATAGATTAAAAAGAAATAAAGTCCTACTTGAATTTCTGCTTTGGTAATGCCTCCTGTGTTGCTTGTGAAATAAACTAAAAATGTCGCAACAACAAAAACATCTAACATAGACCATTTTCCTATTTGTTTAAAAAAAGTGACCAGCTTTCTGTTCCATGGGCTTTGATGAAAAATCAGCATAAAAGTTAAGCTAAGACTTTTTGCTACAGGCAATAAAATAGAAAATAGTAAAATGGTAAAAGAGACAGCAAATTCTCCACTTGAATAGAGTTTTGTAATCGAACCAATAATTCCTTTTGATTCAAAAGCTAAAATAACATCTCCTAAATATTCTACTTCTTTATGTATGGTGACCATAAGAATAGGATTTAAAAGTCCATAGATAAGTGAAATAAAAGTAGCAAAACTAAGAAACATGGCAGCTGTTCTAACATGACAGCTAAAAGAAAAAATTATTAGAAGTGCTAAGGAGAGTAGAAAACGATATAAAAAGTGTTGACTTTGTTCTTTTGTGTTGATTTGCTTGACTCTTAGTTCTTCTAAAATAACTTTCGCTTCATTTTTAACCAGACCAAGCGAAATAATTTCTGTGAATGCATCAATCCTTTCATTGGCTAAGCTTTCTACATCACAAACAGTAGCAATTTGAGTGGTATAAGTTTCATATTTTTTAGCTTCTTCATATGTTTTGAATCCGAAGTAGGCGAGTGAACTAAGTAAAATAGGCATTAACAAGATTTTAAATGCTTTTAAAGTGAATAATTTTTTCATAACATAGATTATGACGGTTTATTTATTATAAAAATCTAAAAAAGAATTTTTATAAAGTTGCTTAAACCATGTATTAATAGAAAAAAGGTTAAACTTTTAAAAAGATTTTAATAAATTATAACAGTAGGGATGCTTTTGAAAAGTACACAATATTCAATTAAAGTATTTGAAACAACCATTACCGATGAAATAGAGTTTATGGATTTTTTTGACAATAACTATACACTTTTTAAAGATCACTTAATTGTGATTAAGGGTGAATGCTCTTCAAGCATTAAAGAATATTTGAAAAGTAAAGAATTAACTTACTTAAATGATATTACTTTACCTAAAGGGCGAACACGTAAAGCACTCGAAGAAGAGTTAAAAGCTCAAAATGTTGATGCAGCTGTTTTAGCACAAATAGCACAAAGCGAGTTAGATAAACTTTCAAATCAACTGCAAAACAACTTAACCGTACTTGATGAAATTGTACGTAGTGGACGAGAACTTGAGATTAAAGGTGATTTATTACTTTTAAATCGTGTGAACTCTGGGGCTACCATTACGACCAATGGTAATGTGATTATTACCAAAGTGGTTGAGGGTGCGATACGTTGTTCAGGTAATTTTATGATGTTGACGGCCTCACCAAAAGCAAATATTATTTTTCATGGTGTAGAGGTAGATAATACTTTATTAGAAGATAGATTAAATCGCGTGGAATTAAAAAATAATGAAATAATCATTACCCCGGTATTGAAAAAGGAAATAAATTGGGCATTGTAATTGCAGTAATTAGTGGAAAAGGTGGGGTTGGTAAAACAACAGCTACAGCAAATCTTGGTCTTGGAATTGCCATGAATGGTAAAAAGTGTGTGGTTGTAGACTTTGATATTGGTCAACGTAACTTGGACATGATTCTGGGTTTAGAAAATCGTGTGGTTTATGACATGGTTCAAGTCATGGATGGGGAAGCGAGTTTAAAACAAGCACTCATTAAAAGTAAAGCCAATGAAAACCTTCATTTCTTAGCAGCTTCTCAGAGTAAAGATAAATCAGTACTTGATTCACAAAAAGTTGAAAAGTTGATTGCTGAGTTGAAAAAGGGTTTTGATTTTATTATCTTAGATGCACCAGCAGGAATAGAAAGTGGCTATGAGCATACCATTGAGTTTGCTGATGCTGCGATTGTAATTGTAAATCCTGAGGTTTCTTCCATTAGAGATGCTGATCGAGCCATTGGTATTTTGGATTCTAAGTCAGCAAAAGTTAAAGCTGGTGAAGATGTTGCCAAGTATTTGATCATTAACCGTATTGTGGCAGATATGGTTGAGAGTGGTGAGATGATAAAAAGTGATGATATCTTAGAAATTCTCAATATTAAATTACTTGGAAAAGTTCCGGAAGATAGAGGAGTGATTGATGCTTCGAATCAAGGAAAACCTGTTATATTAGATAAAAAATCAATTGCAGGTCAAGCCTATACTCGGATTACAGGACGTTTATGTGGACAAAAAGTTGACATGAAAGATATTGAGGTTTCAGATGCTGGGATATTTAAAAAGTTAACAGGGATGTTTAAATAATGTTTGGATTTTTTAAGAAAAAAAAGAGTGCATCGGTGGCTAAAGATAGATTAACCATTGCCATAATGTCAGATAGAGATAGAACCAATGGTTATCCATTTATGGATGAAATGAAAGCTGAAATAATGGAAGTGGTTCAAAAATATATTGGCGTAAAAGGGGTGGAAATTCGTAAAGAGGTGGATGGGGATGTTGAAGCACTTGCGATTGATATTGAGCTGGATAAAGAAGCCTAAAAAGGCATCTTTATTAGGCGTTATTAACTAGGCAAGAACTTCAGGAATTCTAATGGTTTGACCAGGATAGATAAGGTCAGCATTTTTTATTACTTCTAGGTTTGCATCGACAATATGTGTATATTTAGATCCATCATCATAAAATTTAGTAGCAATTTCCCATAAGGTATCACCTTTTACAATGCTGTAAAAAATTTCTTCTGGTATTTCTCTTACATTTTCTTCAGAAATTTGTTCTAAAGTTACGAGTTGTGCAGCATCTACTTGTGAAATACCTTCAATATTACCAGCAATTAAAATTGCTTTTTCTCTGGTAGGATAATCCTGTGCAATTCCTGCTAA
>CACVAZ010000211.1:6250-12492 GCA_902727995.1 uncultured Sulfurovum sp. | reverse complement strand
TTAGTAAAATAAAAACACTTGATGAACATTTTGTAGAGGTAGAAAGTAAAAGTGAACGAAATAAGGCTACAATTCTAGCATACAAAGATGGATATAAGCAAGTTGAGATTGCTCAATATCTTGGTTTGTCTAAATCTCATGTTTCTAAGGTATTGAAAGAAGTGGATATTTAACCACTGGGGTGTAAAGTTGGGGTGTAAAGTTGGGTGTAAAGTTGGGGTGTAAAGTCTAACATTCTCTCTATACCTCTATTGACTACATGGTGAAATCCTGCCATATTTAATCTTGGTCTTCGTCCCATTTTTTCTACTTTCTGATTTTTTTAATGGAGTATTACAGCATAAAAAGTGGCTATTCATGACACGGTACTTTAGTTTGGGGTGTAGTTTTCAATTTCAAATTTAATAATATTTAAATATAATTTTATCTGTGAATATAAAACATGTTCACAAATTCAATAAATAGGAAATTTATTATGTTAGTAAAAAAAAGAGTAAAACTTTTTATTAGCCTCTTAAGTGTTACAGGAGTTGTTTCTCTACTAGAATCATCTCTACCTAGTGCAACAGGAGACTACATTGGAGTAACAGATATCAATAAAACAGCTGTTCGCATCAATTTTTTGGACAACTCAGATAATGAAGATGGTTTTATTGTCTATGGAGATGGTATTAACCTTTTGGTTCCAAAAAATGATGAGACAAAACATATATATCAATATGCAAATATCACAGGTTTAACATGTGACAAAACCTATACTATCCAAACTATTGCCTATAATAGTGATGGAAACTCAAC
Source organism: uncultured Sulfurovum sp. (assembly GCA_902727995.1). GTDB lineage: Bacteria > Campylobacterota > Campylobacteria > Campylobacterales > Sulfurovaceae > UBA1140. The sequence continues at coordinate 11,694 of CACVAZ010000211.1, read as the reverse complement.
ACCAAGTGAACCAAGAGATTTTAATATACAGAGTACATTTGAAATTTCTTGTGAGGAGAATGAGGCTCCACATATCATGTTATGGAGGGGTGATACAGATAAAATAAAATACATGTGGGGTTCACAAGGAGAAAATCTCAGTTTACGGACATATGACACTGACGGTGAGGTTGTTTCCTGCAAATGGAGTCTCAATGGTCGTGATGATCTTAAGGGGTCTTGTATTATTGACGACCGAAATACTTATCATAATATATATCAATTATCTAATTGGCTTGATAACCTAGAGTATGATGAGTTAAAAGAGTATAATCTTACCATTACAGCTACAGATGATGATGGAGCAGAGACTAAAAAAATTGTACAGATAGATGTAGTTCCATCCGATTTGATATATGCTGGTATGAGTCATAGATATAATAATGCAACAATTAAACTAGATCAAACTATATATATTCCTGCTAATATGAGTGCTAGATACATGACATATTCCAGTGACTCTTGGAGTGGTAGTTTTGCTTGTGGTAGTCCAGGTTATCAGTTTGAATATAATACTCCAGGTGGTGGTAGATATAGATCAGCTTTATGTACTCCATCAAGTTTAGGAGAACAGAGGTTGACAATAGTAGGATATGGGAGTAGTGGTATGAGTTCTGGAAAAAACTATGACACTATTACTATAAATGTAGTAGAGCCTAGCTATACCAAAGATGAAGATAAGAAAATAGTTAAAGATAATGTTACAAACTTAATGTGGCAAGATGGTAGCAGTGTAAGGAAACCTTGGGCGATTGATCCTAACGATGGATTTATCACTATTGGAGATACAGCAAAAACCTATTGTGAGAATCTTGATTGGGGTGGCTATAGTGATTGGAGAATTCCTAATGTAGATGAGATGTTAAGCTATCCAACTCAAGGGGGAGTACATTGGGCTTCTCCTGAAAGAACTGAGTTAGAGAATAGAGCAGCTGCATTTGGAGTAATAACTAGCACTATTCAAATGACATCATATGATTCAGAACTTTTGGTTAAGTGCGTAAGATAAATACCTAACTTCAACAGGAGTATCAAATATTTGATTAATACTCTTTTTTAGGAATTATTGGTAAAATTGTTCGGATTTTTATGATTTTTTAAGGTGGCGACTGACCCAAATTAAAAAAAATAATCATAAATATTTTATTGATGTTAGTACTGTTGATGAAAAGTATGAACGCAATCATTTTAGAAAAAATTTTTCGGACAAACTTATGGTTGAGTACAAAGAGGGCATTAGAAGAAGTTTTCACTACTTAAAAAAGATAAAGAAGTTTTAATAGGAGAAACAGAAGAGCTTTTTCATGAAAAAGAGTTTTATGTTTTGGGTTATACTTATGAATATCAAATAGTTAGATTGGTCGATAAATGTTTAAAAAAATTGGGCTACCTACTTTCAGGACAACAAAGAGTAGAGTTAAAAAAGAGACTTCATTGGTTTTTGGAGGGCTTTGGGCTGTTGAGCTTGTAGAAGATAAAATTTTTATTGCTCCCTATAGAAAAACTTCTATGAATAAGGCATTTAAAGAATGGTGTCGTATTAAAAAAATCCTGTTAAAGTGAGGGCTTATTTATTTGAAGAGGCTGTAAATTTAATTTTAAGAAAAGAGAAATAAATAAAAAAGACTTAGTAAAAAGATACTAAGTCTAAAGGGGAGAAAAACAAAATTAAGTAAAACTACTTATCTAGCATTAATCTGTGTTCCAACTGTTGAACCTGAAACTTCAGACTCTGCTACAACATTAACATTTAAGTTATCACTTGCATTAATTGTACTATCTGATCCTTCAATTGAAGTTCCAACTGTTGAGTCTTCAATTGTACTATCAGCGACAACATTTACATTTAAGTTATTGTTTGCATTTACAGTACTGTCTGCTACATCAATTGATGTTCCAACTACTGAATCTGTAATTTCACTGTCTGCTACTACATTTACATTTAAGTTTTCACTTGCAGTGACTTCACTGTCTGCCACTAATGTTGATGCTCCGATGGTTAAAATCCCTGCTACTACGAGTGCTAAAGTTTTCATGTTTATTCCTTATGTTTTAAGATAATCGTAGTTTACTCCTTTCTGGTGTCTTTCTAGTGTCTTTTAATTTTTTATGTGTAAATATACAAGAGTTGTACTATTCTTTAGTTAGACTAATAGAAAGTATGTAATAATAAATATAAATAAATATTTTTAAGGAGAAGTAATGAAAAAGCTAATGTGGTTATTTAGTCCACTATTAATAGTGGGGTTAATTAGTTGTGGAGGAAGTAGTAGTAAAGAAGCAGCAGAGTTATTACTTAGGTTATTAAAAGTTGTGGGTATTCCTCAAAATATTGTGGTTAATATTTGTCAAGATGATAACGATAATGGGTTCTGTGAATCTATAGAGTTACAAACTAAAGTTAATTTTAATAAAGGGGATGATTTCGATAAGGTTTTAGAAAAAGTTAGCCTTACTGAAGATGGAGAGTACTTTTTAGAAAATTATGATGCTACTAAAAATATTTTGATGGAAATGCAAGATAGTATTAATGTTAATTATTATCAAGGGAACTTTACCTTTACCTATAATCCAACAACCCAAGAGCTTTCTATATTACAAATGATGATTGATGAGGGTTATTTAGTTCCTGATGATGTGAATGCTGTAAGAGGTATTCCTCAAAGAGAAAGTTTTTACAATGTATTGTTTAGAGACTTTGAAACCAATCTCAATACTTTAGGAGACAAAGCTCTTTCGAGTCCTAGAGCTGTATTAGCAAATATGAAAGAGATGGCAGATGAATTACTTGCCAATGGGGTAAGAGATACCTTACCTCAGAACCTTCAAAATTGTAATGATGACCAAACTTGTATTGATGCTGTTTTAGCACCTGTTTCTACCGAACTCTTAATTGATGAAAATGAATCTGTAGAGATCTTTAACAATGAAACTACGAAGAATAAAGCTCTTGTTGCCAATAAAACATTTTATAATCAAGTAGATGAAAATGGAAACAATGTTATTTATAAAAATACCTTTAATAATGAGAGTACAGCCTATACATGGGAAATTGTTAGCAATACAAATAGTATTGAAGAAAGAGCTTTAATCGAAGAAGAATCAGGTACCAATAGCATTACCATTGAAGGAAATACTTTAACTGACCATACTGAAAATAAAGTTTATCTTTTTTTAGGAGAATACAGTAACTTTTTACTTTATGAACAAAACAGTCAAAGGTCTAGATTTTATTATGACTTAGATACTTTGCAAGGGGATACTCAAACTACTCCTATTGAGGAGATTGACCAAGGGGATAGTGGAGCGATTACTGATACTTCATTTGATGAGGCGTGATAATAAATTTACAATTGATTATTTATATCATAACAATATTTGTTATGATATAGGAAGAAATGGATAAAGGATTTTTTTCTAAAAAGCTTTTAATATCATCCTAACATTGATGACTTCATCTTCTGTTTTAAAGTCTAAACTATCTTTAATCTCTACATAATAGCGTAAAGAGATTGTTTCAATAAAAGTATGAAAAGTTTGTAAGTCTTCTTTTTTCATTGTAATATTTACTTCATATTTGTTATTTGCGAGATCCTTAAGACTGACTTTACTAAAAAGTAACTCGCTCTTTTGTTTAAAAACACTTTCTGAAAACTTTTGTGTTTGGGTAGAGACATCATGTTCTGTTGAAATTTTTTTTAACTCTTGAAGACTTTTTTTGTAGCTATTGAGATTGTTGTAATAGGCACTTATTTTGGGAAGAACCCAAACAGCAAACACTATGAATGCAAATAGATATAATAGTTTTGTCATCAATGATGATTTTTTCATGTTTCTTAACATTATTTAGACCTCTTATACTTTAGATTTAAATGAAAATTCAGTCATGAAGTTTTCAAGTGGTTTAATAACAAATTCACCGTCATTATAGAGTTCTGAGAGTTTATTTCGTAAAGGCTCAATTCCCCAAACCACACCTTTTAGTTCAATCTTTTCATTTGATATATTAGCAGAGCTTAGTTCAGCACTTTTACCCATGGCATTAAACACTTCTTTTGAATTTAAGGCTAAGAGGGAATTATTGGTTTGAGCATAAGATTGAGTTTGGATTAAAGAAAGCTTTTCTTGTATTGTTTTATCTTGAATGCTAAAATAGGCACCTGCTAAAAGAACAAAAATCAAAGGAATAAAAGCCATTAAACTTAGTGATGGAGTTTTTGTTTCTGTTGTATTAAACTTGAAAATAGAAGAGATTTTATCTAAAAAGGAAACAGAGTTCTGATCTTTTAAACTCTTGTCAGATGAATTATTTAATCGAATGTCATTTAAACTGTTATCTGTGTCATTGCCTATGTTGGTGTCGTAAAGATTTGTTTCACTTTGTCTTGCTTGTGTGTTACTTGTTCCCTTGGGTACTGACAAAGATGACTTCATATAAGAACTTGCAAATTTACGTTGGTCAGATCCCATGTTATGGAGTAGGGTATGAATGGTTTTTTGCGTTGGTAAAATATTCATTGACAATTCTGTTCGAAGTACTTTTAAGAGTTTTGGTGAATCATCTGAGACTAACATCTCTATGTGGTCTGCAAATTTAAAAGAAATTTTATAATAGGCTTTCATACTTTTATAGACTCGGTCAGCCACTTGTTTTTCTGTGAGTCCACGCGTCCCTAAAGTCCAACTTTGGTGTATTTTGTCTTTGGTAGCAAACATAATGTACAGTTTACGGTCAAAAAGACCTATCATTAGCATGAGTTTGTCATCAAGTTTATGTTTGTATTCTTCATAGAGAATAGAAAAAGGAGAGAAGTAGAGTGTTACAGGAATATTTCCAATATCTATTTTTTCTTGAATCACATAATTGTCTTTAAAAATCTTTGCAGAAGCTTGAGTTGGGTCTTCTTTTTCTTTGACAATTTGATTGGCAGCAAGTGATAAGGAGATAACTTGATGGCTGGGATATTGAGCTTGTAAAGTACGAATACGTCCAATAAATTTCTCTTTTTCACTTTCATGAAATTGTTCAATGTCTTTTGTAATAAAACCGTCATGAGTTTGAATTGCATGATTTAAGAAATAAAATTCTCTCTCTTTATAATGGGTAATGGTTACATAGTGTTTATTTGACATCTATTTTTTCCTCTTTACTTGCTATCTGTTTGGCATTTATTTAATTTTCTACTAGAGCTATGCTTTAAAAGTTCAGAGAAATCTTTGAACTTTTTACATTGTTTTGCAACTAATGAGTTACAAAAGAGATGAGAAATTATAACGAACCTTTTGTGTGTAACAGCTTATGTTTTTTTATATTTTTATGTATTTATTATAAAATAAATTTAAAATAAATATTAAACTAATATTAATAATAATACTATAACTCTTTATTATTGCTTGGTTTTAAA
>CACVAZ010000211.1:1645-6150 GCA_902727995.1 uncultured Sulfurovum sp. | reverse complement strand
TCATCAAAATAGACCATATGTTCAGCATCCATTTGGGCATCCATCACTTCATCTAAAATTTCGGTATGTCTTGTTTGAAGTTTTGTTAAACGTACTCCTGCAATTTCATTGGGTATTTGATTGTCAAAGTTTTGAGCAGCTGTATGAGGTCTAGGTGAGTATTTGAAAGAGAACAATTGTTCAAAACGTACTTGCTCTAAAACATCCATCGTATCAGCAAAGTCTTCTTCACTTTCTCCTGGAAAACCAACAATTATGTCTGTTGAGATAGTAGCTTTGGGACAAAGGGTTCTAATTTTTTCACAACGATTAATAAACCACTCTTTGCTGTATCCTCGTCGCATAGATTTTAGCAATGAGCTAGAGCCACTTTGAAGAGGTACGTGAATTTGTTTACATATCTTAGGGTTAGAAGCAAACTCTTGTAAAAATGCATCATCCATATGTAAAGGGTGTGGTGAGGTAAAACGAATACGTTCTAAGCCTTCTATTTTAGATATTTTTTGAAGCAAGGCTGTAAAGTCAGCACTTTCATCTGCTGTTTTAAAGGATTTACCATAATTATTAACATTTTGTCCAAGAAGCATCACTTCTTTAGCACCTGTGTTAACAGCTTTTGTAATTTCTTTGACAATGAGGTCAGAAGGAATAGAGACTTCCTCCCCACGTGTGGCAGGAACAATACAAAAAGTACAAGATTTATCACAACCTATTGAGATGTTAACCATAGATTTAAAGGTATTGGTTCGGTATTCAGAAAAATCATAGTTACTGTCATCGTTGTTTATGTCAATTTCAACAGCATGTTTTTTTTCTATAATTTCAGTTATTTTAGAAATGTTTCTAGCACCTAGAACAAAGTCAACGGCAGGTGCTCTTTTGATAATGTCTTTACCTAAATGAGAAGCTGTACATCCCGTTACCCCAATTTTGGCACTCTCTTTTTTGAATTTTTTAAAAACACCAATTTCTGAAAAAAGTTTTGAGACAGGCTTTTCTCTTACAGAACAAGTGTTAATAATGATTAAATCAGCGTCGCTTAGCTCTTCGGTAAGCTCGTAGGGTTCTTTTGAATTAAGCTCTGCTATCATATGTTCGCTATCGCGAACATTCATAGCACAACCTAATGTTTCTATATATAGTTTTTTCATTAAGCGTTATTTTACTATATGTACCTCATATAAGTATTCGTTATCATTTAATCCAAACTTTACTTCTCTCATATAAACAGAGTAATCTTTTGTTTCAAAGTGTTCCATCATCGCTTTTAGCTCTTTATGCGAGTTATCTTTATCAAAATAAAAAATAGATTTCTTTTCTAAATCTTCTTCAATCTTATCTACTTCGATTGCTTTTGGTTTGGTATCTACCGACGCTCTAGCTAGCTTTAATTTCATTTACCCTATCCTTAAACATAATTTTATCTTATTTTATATAATAATAGTTTATGTTGTATTTTATGATTAAATTATACCTCTTTTCCTTAAAGGTAAGTTTAGATATAATTCAACTCTTCAAACAAAAGATAAAATCATACCAAATTGTAACGCATGTCGAGTCTCCAATTGTAGATTAGAACAGCTCTGTTTGAAATGATTGTAAAAGGATATTTTATGGAAAAAATTGTAGATATTATAGAAGCTATGGCACATGAAAAAAATATTTCACTAGAGTCAGCCGTAGATGCATTTAAAGAAGCACTTATTAAAACAGCAAAAAGATGCACCACCTACAGTTCAGCTTTTGAAGCAACGGTAGACATGGATGTTAAAGATTATTCAGTTGAACAAGTTATTACCATTGTTAAAGTAGGTGATGAAAGACTAGAGACGGAACCTGATGCTTTCATTTCTTTAGAAGAAGCACAAGAAGAGTATGGGGAAGATTTAGAGTTAGGTGATCAATTACGTTCACCCTTTATTTTAGAAGAACATGGACGAACAGCATCATTTAACCTTTTTAAAGAGTTACAATATCATATTCAACGACAAGTAGAACAAGATCTTTTTGAAAAATATAGAAACAAAGTTAATACAGTAATGATTGGTACAGTTAACCGTGTTGATGATGATGAAAATACTTTTGTAGAAATTGGAGAATTAAAAGGGTTACTTTCTCAGCGTAACCGTATTAAGGGTGAAAAATTTAAAAGGGGTGACACTATTAAAGCACTTTTACGTTTTGTAAGCATTGACCCTGAGATGGGAATGTTTTTAGAACTTACCAGAACAGCACCAAAGTTTTTAGAAAAACTTATGGCAAAAGAAGTACCAGAAATTGAAGATGAATCTGTACAAATTATGGCATCGGCTAGAATTCCTGGGCAAAGAGCAAAATTAGCCCTTAAAACAGACTTTCCAAACATTGATCCAATTGGGGCAGCTGTTGGTGTTAAAGGAACAAGAATTAATGCTGTAAGTTCAGAGTTAGATGGTGAAAATATTGACTGTGTTGATTATTCTCCGATTCCTGAAGTGTTTATTACCAGAGCCTTATCACCTGCCATTGCACAAAGTGTAAAAGTCATTTCAACAAAAGATAAGAAAGCTATTGTTAATATTACTTCGGACCAAAAAGCAAAAGCCATTGGTAAGTCAGGAATTAACATTCGTCTGGCTTCAATGCTTACAGGTTATACCATTGAACTCAATGAAATAGAGGGGGTAACTGACAGAACAGGTGAAAGTTCTGGAAATATCCCATCCGAAGTAGAAAAAACAACAAATACAGACGCTTTAGCTGATTTATTTAAATAGGAATAATTTATGAACACTTGGTACGATGAAGTAAGAATTAAAACAGAACCTGTTTTTCAAGAGATTATTAGTCATGGTTTTATTAAAGACTTAATGGCTGGAACACTTAGTAAAGAGGTATTTGGGTTTTATGTTAACCAAGATACTCTTTATCTTTCTGAGTACACAAAAGTACTCTCACAGGTTGGGGTAAAGTGCTATGAGGCTGAAGAGACGCAGTTTTATTTAGAATCTGCTACAGGTATTATTGAAGTTGAAAAAGCTTTACATCAGATTTTTTTAGATGAAAAATATTTGAACCCTCTAGCCAGTCCAACTTGTGAACTTTACAACTCTTACATGGCACGTATTGTCAATAATTACTCGGTAGAAATTGGCTTAGCTGCTGTACTGCCTTGTTTTGCTATCTATAAAGAAGTCGGTGATTATGTTTTGGCAAATCAGGGCAATAAAGATAATAATCCATATCAGGCATGGATAGACACTTATGCAGGTGAAGAATTTGCTGTATCAGTGGCTAAAGCCATAGAAATTACCAATAAATATGCTTCAACAGCATCAAAAGAGAATTTAGAACTTATGGAAGAAGTATTTCTTAAAACTTCAAAACTAGAGTGGATGTTTTGGGACTCTGCTTACAAACAAGAAAAGTGGGCGATTTAATGAGCAGATATAATAGTGTTTTAAGCATTGCAGGTTCAGATTCTAGTGGAGGTGCTGGTATACAAGCTGACATCAAAAGCATATCAGCTAATGGTGCTTACGCTGCGACAGTCATTACAGCGACAACAGCTCAAAATACTCAAGGCGTTACAGACATACATGGACTTCCTATTGCTCATATTAAAGCTCAATTAGAAGCTGTATTGTCGGACATTGAGTTTGGAGCTGTTAAAATTGGGATGCTTCACTCTTCAGAAGTCATTGATGTTGTAGCCAGTACACTCAAAGCTTATGGGATTAAAAAAATTGTTTTAGACCCTGTGATGGTAGCAACTTCAGGTGATAAACTTATTACTAATCAAGCAATAGATAGATTAAAAGAATTTTTGCCTCATACTTATTTAATCACTCCTAATATTCCTGAAGCTGAATTACTCATAGGACATAAAATTGACCTTTCAAATATGGAGACTTCTGTCAAGGAACTGGCTGAAAAGTTTTCTGTGTCGGTTTTATTAAAAGGGGGGCATTTAGAAGCCCAAGAGTTCATGACGGATATGCTTTACATTAAAGAAACTGCTAAACTTGTGATTATTAATAATGACACCGTCAAGACCAATAATACCCATGGTACAGGATGTTCCCTCTCTTCAAGCATTGCTACTTATCTTACTTTAGGATTTGAACTTGAAGAGGCTGTGGTGAAGTCTTGTACTTATTTAAATGAAGCAATTAAATCAGGAAAAGATAAAGTATTAGGTAAAGGAAATGGTCCGATAGATCATTTTTACGCTTTATAACTCTCCCTTAGCTAATTTCTTAAGCCAAAGCTTCCAAAGTTCTTTATAGATAAGGCTGAAAGCTTGAATTTTTACTTTATTAATTTTTTTTCTGCCAAAATAATTTCTTAAAAAAGATTTTTTATCTTTTTTATTTAATTTATACTCAATAATAATTGAGACTAAATCAAAGTAGATGTCGGAATATCCAGCATATTCCCAGTCTATTAGTTTGATGCTTTTTTTAGCAAAAATAATATTTTTTACATGTAAATCATTGTGTCCTAAGGCATACTGTTTAGGTTCT
>CACVAZ010000211.1:0-1545 GCA_902727995.1 uncultured Sulfurovum sp. | reverse complement strand
CATAACAAAAGAGTCCATGTAAGCGAGTTTAGCATCGGTATAAGTGGTTGAAAGGTAACCTACAAAGAGACTAAATACCATACCTAGCCCAATAATTTTTAGGTTCTTAATAAAAGAATAAGTTGTAATTTCTAACATTTTATCCTCTGAACCATTGTTCCATGAATAATAACCATAAACAGCCATAATCATGTAATAAAAGTTCAAGAAAGAAGAAGAGAACAAAGCCCCTTCCCAGAAAATAATGGTGTAGATAAAGGTAGAGAGAAAACCAAAAAACCAAGCCCAAAGTGATTCTTTAGCTGCGAAGATAACGTAAACAACACCCAAAAGTGCTGCTGTAATTTCCCATGAAGACATGAGTAATAAAGCGTCTAAAAAATCATTTAAGCTATTTGGCATAGGCACCTTCTCTGTCATGTCCAATCAACTTAATCACAAAAGCTGAATCAGGAATCTCTTTAAAAACAGAATAAATTTCTCTTTCCAAGAGTTTCATAATGATTGAGTACTCACCATGTATATGGGTACTCATTCTGTTAGGTTCCACCTCAACACCTTCTTCTGCGTCTAAGGCAGCAATAAAGGCATGTATGGGTTCTTTATAAACTTCTTTGAGAGGGTACAAACTAATGTCTACGGAAATTTTCATTTTATTTAGCCTTAAAAGTCACGAGAAACAGTTACACCAAATGTTCTTGGCATACCTTGTTGGGTATAAAGTTCAGATATATAACCATTTCCAGGGTTGTTTCCAAAACTTCCAAAACCTCTGGTTGTGTAGTCTTCATCAGCAATGTTTCTAGCCCAAAGGATTGCTGTCCAGTCACTGTTGGTGTATTCTAAACTACTGTTGATAAGTTTGTAAGCATCAGCTTTATAAGCAGGTAAACCAGCTGTTTGTCTATCAGAGTAATACGCTGCTCCTCTACCTTCAATATTTGCTTTTAGAGTTAATGAGTCATTTAATAGTACGTCACCACCAACATTGAATTGGTAAGAAGGTGATTGTGCTGGTGCTCTACCACTTAAGCTAACATAAGCAGGGTTTGCTTCATTAAAAGTGTCAAACTTAGACTTTAAAAGACCTACATTTGTAAAGAAATGTAATGAATCCGTAGGGTAGTAATCTAATTCAGACTCAAGACCATAGTAAGAACCTTTCGCTGCATTCGACGTAAAGTCAATAAAGTCTGTACTTCCATCTGCACGTACTTGGGTATTTGAACTTTTTATTTGTTGGTCATCTCTTTTTCCATAGAAGAAGTTTAATCGGCTTACTAATTTGTTATCTAGATGAGATGAATTTACCCCAAGGTCTAAGTTCCATAAGCTTTCAGTTGAATATTCTTTCTCAGCTGCTGTCAACGAATTATCAGCATTTACACCACCTGGTTTATAACCTTTTGAAAGCGTTGTATAAAATAAAGCATCTTCATTAGCTTCATAGTTTAATCCAACTTTTCCACCAACAAGTGTTTCCTTGGTATTAATATTTACGGCATCAGAATCAGAATAGTTTGCTTCCCATTTCTCAACTCTTAA
>CACVAZ010000210.1 GCA_902727995.1 uncultured Sulfurovum sp. | reverse complement strand
AGAAGAAGTGCCGTCAATCCAATAGTTTGATTTGTATAGGTTGTATGTCTAAACATAAGTCACTCCTTCTTTAAAATTTTATTGTGAGAAGTTTAACCGATTTTTATTTTTTTGTCAAATAAACCCTATATAATCTCAAAACTAATTTTAGGAAACAATCATGCTTAAAACCCTCTGTGATAAATTTTGTAAAAAACCACGACAAGCACGTAAAGACATTGTCATTGTCTTACCTTATGATGCCCAAAATAAAAAAATACTACTCATTAAAGAGTACCGAAAACAATACAACAAAGAGATTTGGAAGTTTGTCTCAGGTGGTATGGATAAACCTCATCTTAATCCTCTTCAAACAGCCCAAGAAGAATTGGCAGAAGAGATAAAAAGAGAAGCAAAAGAATGGTCTTTATTTCACCAATTTGACAAACTCTTCTCTCCTGTCAATATCTATTATTATGTGGCTCATAACCCAAATCTCATGGCTGAACCCATTGAAAACCCTGATGAAGAAGATATTATTTTGGATGAAAAATGGGTAAATTTAGATAAGTTATGGCAAATGGTGGATGACAAAGAACTCATTTGGAAAGAGTCTGTTTTAGTAGCGATTAACTTTTTAAGAGCTCAAGAAAAAGACTAATAATCTTCATCCCTAAAACTTCTAGCTGTAGGATTACGTTCTTTTTTCAATTCCATATCAATATATTCAAAACTTTCAATCATCTTCCTAGAAGCTACGGTTGAAGTTCTCATTAACTCTACACTGTGTGTAAAAATAAAAAAACCATTTTCATATAATCCTAAACGAATGGCTGCTGCTGTTGAATAGGTTGTAAGGATTGCATCTTCTTTAGATATATTCGTCATATCTGAAAAAAACTCTTTGGTCCAAAGTAAAGGGTTATGAGCTGGAGAGAAAGCATCTTGATAGATAATATCTATTTTTTCTTTTATTTTTGGCACTTCTTTTCTAGCATCTCCAACTAAAACTTCTATTTTGAACTGTTCATCTTCATAAAAAAATGCTTTGCTAATGACTTTTATAATAGGTTTTAAAAAATCAAATTCACGTGGATAAGAAAAAGTCGCAAGTGAACGAATTAAACCTTCATCAAATTCTGGAGATAAAATATGCACTTTAGTCGTTAAGTTATTTTGTTTGATGTGGTAAAGCGTTGCGAAAGTGTTGTATCCCAAACCAAAACAAATGTCTAAAATGACTAAGTTTTCTGCCTCTTGTTTAATTGTAAAAGCAGGTTTTACATGTTTCTCTAAAGACTCATGTAAGGCACCATCTTTGGTTGAATGATAGGGTTCGTTAAACTCTTTTGAAAAAAGTGTATTGGTACCATCCTCACAAAGTACCAACTCTTTTTGGGGTCTTAGTACTTTGTTATACACCTATACTTCTTGTTCCAACTTTTTTAATTTCTTTTTTGAAAGTTTTAAATTTTTGTTTGACATGATGCCAATGTCAGCATCAACAATATTTTTTGCAATTTCTTGTGCTTCGTCTAGTGAATGCATGGCATACGTTCCACATTGGTAAAGATTTAACTCAGGAATATCTTCTTGCTTTTCTACCCCTAAAACATCTTCCATCGCTTTTCTCCATGCTTTGGCTACTTTTTTCTCTTTTGGTGCACCAAGTAGTGACATGTAAAATCCTGTTCTACAACCCATTGGTGAAAGGTCAATAATTTCAACTTTTTTAGAATTTAAATGATTTCGCATAAATCCTGCAAACAAATGCTCTAAAGTATGAATTCCTTTTTCTGATAGAATATCCTTATTTGGTTCACAAAAACGTAAATCAAAAACGGTAATATCATCACCATGTGGTGTACTCATGCTTTTAGCAACTCTAACGGCTGGTGCTGGCATTTTAGTGTGATCTACGGTAAAACTGTCTAATAATGGCATAATAATTCCTTATTTTTTAAAATATATAAAGTGCCAATATACAATAAAAATTATATAAAAATGGTAAACTACCATAATTAAAAATATTTAGGATTTTTTCATGAAGAGACAAGAAGAATTTGAAGGTGCTGTTAGCAAAGTATTAGAATTGCTTGGGGAAGACCCAAAAAGAGAAGGCTTACTTAAAACTCCAAGCCGTGTTGCCAAAGCATGGGAATTTTTAACAGAGGGTTATCATGAAGATCCTGAAGCCATTTTAAATAAAGCACTGTTTACTTCCTCTAATGATGAAATGGTTGTGGTACGTGACATTGAGTTCTACTCCACTTGTGAGCATCACATGTTACCCATAATCGGTAGAGCCCATGTTGCCTACATCCCTGATGGTAAAGTGGTAGGACTTTCAAAAATTCCACGTATTGTCAATGTATTTGCCAGACGCTTACAAATTCAAGAACAAATGACAGAACAGATTGCTGATGCCATTGCGAACACCATTAACCCTAAAGGCGTAGCTGTAGTGGTTCATGCAAGACACATGTGTATGGAGATGAGAGGGGTACAAAAAATCAACTCTACTACTGTAAGTTCTGCTTTAAGAGGTTTGTTTAAGAGTGACCAACGTACTCGTTCTGAGTTTTATAATATTATCAATACCCCTGCCCCTTCAAACTTTTAATGACTCTTCACAGAAGGGCTAGAAGAAGAAAAAACTCTAGAAAACCATGACTCTTTAGCTTTTAAGATGCCTTTCTGCTCTTTAAGTAACTTAATTTTTTCTAAAAGATCTTTATATTTTTGCGTAATATCAATGCGTTCAAACATAAAAGCATCTATTTCTTCTTCATATTTTTTCTCTATCTGCCGTTGTTTCTCTTCGATAAGAGACAATTGAGAAGTAAGTGCTGCAATAACTTCATCTTTATTATGAAGACGTCTTTGAAATTCATCAAGAGTTTCATTATGCTCATCTAAGACATACTTTTGACCAGCATATCCAGAATTAAGCTCCTTATTTTGAGCTTTTAAACGTTTATTATCTTTTTTATATTGATAGAGTTCCTCTTTTATTTTATTTAACTCTTCAATTCCTGTATTAGTATTGAGAACTATTTTGTCTAAATGATGTTGATATCTCTCTTTTAAAAGTAATTTTGTTATTAACCAACCAAAAAAATATCCTAATAATATGGCAATAAAAATATAGGTACTTATTTGAATCATTATATTTATCATTATTTAATCCTTGTTAAATTCAGTTCTATTAACCTATTTTTTAGTGAAAATACTTCCCCATAACCAATCGCAACAACAAGGGGAAGATTTGTTTTATTTATAAAATATTTTTTTAGTCTGTCTGCTCTTTTTTGTGACAAAGATAAATTGTGTTTTGCCGTACCTACAGCATCGGTATGTGCTAAAATACTTAAGACCACATCCTCTTTAATGTGATTAATAATTTTTACAATTTTAATCAATGTTCGCTTCCCTAAAAACCTACTATCATTTGATTCAAAATGAAGAGGTTCTTTTAACAAAATACTTTTAATCTCCTCTCTCGCTAAAGAGCAAGAACGTTCAGGTACATAAATTTTTCTTGTTCTCAGGTAGCTTTTTTTAGATACTATTTGAATCTTACTTTTTTTAATCTCATGCATCTGTTTAGCATATATCACACGAGCATTTCTTTCAATCGTTATAAATACTAATAAAATTGAAGTGATAAAAAAGATTAAAAGCATTAGTCCAAATTTCATTTTTTCCTCTTATGTTATTTTTTATTAT
This sequence comes from uncultured Sulfurovum sp., assembly GCA_902727995.1. Lineage (GTDB taxonomy): Bacteria > Campylobacterota > Campylobacteria > Campylobacterales > Sulfurovaceae > UBA1140. The sequence goes on along the minus strand of CACVAZ010000210.1, from coordinate 8,913 downwards.
ATAAAAATATTTACTATTTTAGCTGAAAAATATTTTCTAACACATATAATTTTATTAGTTATTTGAATGTTTTATATTATTTTAAACTAATGCTATTTAAACATCTGAATCTATTTTATTTTTATACGAAAGAAAGCCTATACTATGGGCTTTAAAAGAGATTATTTGCTTAATTCTTAATTTTAACTTTAATAATTTATCTAAATTTTAAGTTCAGATATTATTAATTTAATATAAACTTATGTCAACAAAATAAACAAATGAAAGGACATAACATGAAAGTTACAGTTATGGGAATAGACTACAATCACTTATTAAGTGGTAAGGCTTTGGCAGAAATGGGTAATGAGGTTACTTACATTTCAAATGATCACAAACGCATAGAAAATATTAGAAGAGGTTACTATAATGCTGATGAAGCTATGGTAATTAAAAGTATGAACATTGAAAATAGCTTTGGGTTCTCAGCAGACATAAGGAAATCTCTTAGTACTACAAATATGTGTTTTATCTCTGAAAGTATCTTCGAAAATTCCGAGGAACAAATGGAACATATTTTAAATACGGCAAGAATGGTGGGTGAAAACATGAGCCATCATATGTTTATTATTGACAGATCTGAAGAATCAATGTCAAGAGTAGCCGAAATAAAACAAATTATTCAAGAAGAGCTTAGTAAAAGAAATACCTCACTTACTTTTGAAGTTATTGCCGATCCAAATTTTTTAAGAACTTAGTTCCCTAAAAATTTTATAAAGATTCTTTGTTTAGAACAAAATTATGCAAAATGAAATCATTTCTTAGGAAAATTTCAAAAAAAACCTTATATTTATATGATCTACTGCATAATTCGAAAGCAAATAAAAACAAAGAATAATATGAATTTAAAAATAATTGAAAAATCTTTATTGCCTCTTCTGTTAGCAACAATTTTTATTGTTGCTTTCCATTGGCAATTCACCTATATTTACCCTTATTTAATTGAAAACTTAGCAGAAGCAAAACTTTCCACACTTTATGCCCATCTATTTATTTATATTTTTTTGGTTTTTACTCTTTTTCTTTTTTTTATGAACCTAATCAATCTTCTCTTTAAATCCAAAGTATTTATTGCTGTCATCTGCATTGCCCTTTTTAGCTTTTATGGCTTTTCCTCTGAGGCTATTGTTGATACACTACAGTATTTCATAAATTATCCCTTAAGTGTTAATGGTATTATGTTTATGGTTCTTTTTGTTGTTACCACTTTCATTTATGGTAGTTACAGTTTAATCATTGTCTTTTTCAATAAACTCATTCCCCTCAGCCACTCTCTGGTATTTTTACTTATCAGCATCGTTTATTCAGCGTGGTTTATTGAGGTTCACTGTTATCCAATTTCAAGCATACTAACAAGGTTTTAAATACCATTCAGTAAATGTTAAATATTATTTGTTAAACTAACTAAAAAGGAGTCTGATGAATAAGTTATTCACTGGTTATGCATTAACACTGCTATTGTCTATTAAATTATTTGGTTTTGATTTTACAACAGAACCCAAGCAAATATCTGCTCATTATATTGCTCCTAGTCAAAATTTACAACTCCTCATAAGTAAATTTCAAAACAATGGATTTACAGTATTGGCAACAACAAAAATTATAGGAAAGTATACAGTTATTACCATTAGCAATCAAGAACTACAAAATACAAACTCCTATATGGCAACCTTACAAGTCAATGTCAATGATAAAGAGATACGTGTGCAAAACCCTTCTTATCTAGCTGCTGCTTATCTTGGTAATGCTTATGTTTATGGACAATTTAAAAATACGGTTGATGCATTAGAACATGTTTTAGGTACTTTACACGGTGGTTTTCAAAAAACAGACTTTTCAACTTTAGGAAATTATCGTTTTATGTATGGTCTACCCAAAAAAGAAGATATTTTAATCATTAAAAGAGCTGTTGGACTACTAGAAAAAATATCTACAATTAAATCCGAACCCTATATTGCCTATACCCTAACCTTACCAAACGGAGCTGTTTTAGTGGGTCATCACCTAAGAACAAAAACAACTAAGTTTTTGCAAATTCTTTCTCAAGAAGAAAATGCACAAATTTTACCCTATGAGGCTATGATAACAGGAAATCAAGTAAGTATTATGAATCCAAAATATTACCTTGCCCTATCACTCCCCATGCTAAGTTTACATCAGTTTATGCAGATAGCTGCTGTACCAGACCAAATATACAGAAACATCGAAAAAGCTTATAGGTAATAAACTTATAAACCTGCTTCTTGAATTGCCTCAGCTTGTGCATGGGTATTAAGAGGATCAAGTACTAGCTTTAAGTTACCATCATTCATAATTCTGTCTAATGAATACAGTGTCAAGTCAATTCTATGATCAGTTAAACGATTTTGAGGATAGTTATAAGTTCTAATTTTTTCTGAACGTGAACCAGAACCAACTTGTAACTTTCGTTGACTAGATGTCTCATCTAACTGCTTTTGTAACTCATGCTCATAAACTCTTGCTTTAAGTACTTTCATTGCTTTATCACGGTTTTTATGTTGTGACTTTTCATCTTGAATGGCTGCTACAATTCCTGTAGGAATGTGCGTTAAACGTACAGCAGAATCAGTGGTGTTTACAGATTGACCACCACAACCACTTGAACGATAAACATCCATTTTAATGTCATTGGCTTTTAACTCTACTTCCACATCATCTACTTCTGGAATAACGGCTACCGTAATGGCTGAAGTATGTACCCGTCCTTGTGTTTCCGTATCGGGAACACGTTGTACACGGTGAATTCCTGCTTCAAATTTAAGTTGAGAGTAAACCCCCTCACCATTAATTTGAGCAATCATCTCTTTGTACCCACCTGCTGTTCCATCAGATGAAGAGATAATCTCTACTTTCCAACCCACAAGCTCTGCGTGACGTAAGTACATTTTAAATACATCAGCCACAAAAAGTGCAGCTTCATCTCCCCCTGCTCCGGCTCTAAGTTCTAAAAGAATATTTTTATCATCATTAGGGTCAGTTGGAATCATAAGTACTTTTATCTCATCTTCAAGCTCTGGCAAACGTGGTTCAAGCTCAAGGAGTTCCTCTTTGGCAAGATCACCTAATTCAGCATCTCCTAAAAGCTCTTTATTCTCTTCTATCGCATCAGCTATCTCTATGTATTCATTGGCTTTTTCTACTAACTTTCCAAGTTTTGATTGTTCTCTACCTAAGTCGGTCATTCTTTTAATATCAGAAGCAATATCTGGTGAAGAGAGTAAGGTGTTAAGCTCATTATAACGGTCAATAAAGGGTTGGAGTTTTTCTTTAAACATAGGAGAACCTAGTAGTGGATTTTGTAAATTTTAAACGAGGGTGTAAGGTACCAACAGAGGTACCTTAACTAATGTAGAGTGAATACTTAAGCAGCGACTTTGTTAACCATAAGGTTAAGTCTACTTACTTTTCTAGCAGCAGTTGATTTCTTAATAAAACCTTTGCTTACCATTTTATGAATTTGCTTATTAGCTACCTTAAAAGCATCTTGTGCAGCTGCTTTATCATTAGCTTCAACAGCTGTAGTTACAGCTTTAACAATATTTTTAAATCTTGTTCTGTAGTATCTATTTCTCTCTGTTCTTGTAGCAGTTTGTCGAATACGTTTAATCGTTGACTTGTGATGTGCCATAGTATATGTCCTTTGTTGGTGCTTTTGGTCTTAACTCTTATTTGAGAAGAGTCTATAATTTGGCGAATTTTAGCTAAGAAACGCTTTATGTTACTTTATTTTAAATCCAAAACCCCAGTTTAAGACTAAAAGTTAATCCCCTATTGCTTTGTAAATAGAGTTAGGTTATACTTGATAATCATTCTTTTTCCAAGGATTTCCATTGAAAAACATCATACTATTACTTATCTTCTCACTTAGTTCAAATCTAGCTGCTAACCTTGATGTAACTGGTACAGTTATTTCAGACAACCAAAAGATGATTGGAGCACGCTATATGGGCTATGTCAAAGAGATTCACTATAATATAGGTGATAAAGTTAAACGAGAAGACATTTTATTTAGCATGGAATCAGCCGAATTCGACATCATGCAAAACCAAGCAGACCTAGCACTTGAACAAGCTGAACTTATGATGGAAATGTACCGAACAAGACTAGATGGTATTCGTAATGAAAAAAAGTCTTTAAAAAGACGAGGACTTAAAGGAAAATCTGATTGGAAAGAATTAGAGGCTATGTCAGAGAATGTTGAAGCTGGATTATCAGCGACCCGTGCCATGATAAAAAGTGCCACAGCCAAGATTAAACAGATGGCGAGTGTTATTAATTATTTAGAAATTAAAGCCCCTAATGGTGGAATTATTGTCAAAAAGCAAATTAGAGTCGGAGACTTAATCGTTCCAGGTATGTTAGCATTTGTATTGGTTGATCTCGATCACTTAGAGATAGAAGCCCAAGTCTCTGAAGTAGATCTACTCAAAGTACAAAAAGGAAAAGTTGTCAAAATAAACATACCCTCCATGAAATTCAGAACCGTAGGCAAGGTCAAATCTGTAGTACCATCAGCAAACCCAATGACCCATACTTTTAGCATTCGTATCTCATTTGAGAAAGGAACTACACAAATTTTTCCAGGTATGTATGTACATATTTCTGTGCCATATAAAGAGTAGTTAATTACTTCTTTTCATCCCATTTATCACGATAATCCATAAAGTAATCTCTCACATTATCGCTCAAAACACAGTACTGTTTCTTTATTTTTACAAAGTATGCATTGGATTCTTGTTCTGGGTATCTAAAGTCTACAGGCATCATTGCTCTAGCATTGTCCATAAGTATGGGTATAAAAAACAATGAAACCAAAGTAGCAGAAATCGATCCAAAGATAAGTGACACCCCTAAACCTCCAAAAATAGGATCAGTCGCCAAAAGCAAAGAACCTAAAATAATGGCAACAGCTGTCAAAAGAATGGGTTTTGCTCTAGTAGCCGTTGCCATAGCAATGGCTCTTTTTTTCTCTACACCCTCAGCTATTAATGACTTTGTAAAGTCAATGAGTAAAAGGGAGCTTCTAGCAGAAATGCCCATTAGCGATATAAACCCAATCAGTGAAGTCGCTGTCAAAAAAAAGTTTGTTTCTAAAATTTCTACTTGTATTAGGTCAACAATCCAATGACCAATCATCACCCCAATAATAGAGAGAAAACTACCTGTCAAAACAATACTGCTTAATGCAAAAGATTTGTAATAAACTAAAATAAGTAAAAACATCAAAATAAGTGCTGCCATAAATGCACCTCCTAAATCTCTAAAGGTATCAAGCGAAACTTTCATCTCACCATCCCATCTTAAAAGCATTTTGTCATCTGTTTTTTTATCCACTAAGTTTAAATCAAACATATAAGTGTTTATTCCCTCTACTTTAGTGATATTAAATTCGTCAGATAATTCTTCTATAATTTTCTCACGTGCATTAAGTAAAGGATAAACTTGGCTTACCATATCACACTCTGCTGTCAGTGCCACATAATTTTTAAGATTTTTCCTAAAAATACTAGGACTTGAACGTATGCCTTCGACACTCACCACTTCAGATAGAGGAATCATCAAGCCTTCACGATTCATAAGTCGAAGAGAAGAGAGTTTAACTTGCAAGGCAGAAGCTGTATTGGCTTCAATAGTACGTGTTTCATCATCTAAACGTAAAAAAATAGGAATCTGATCTTGCTGGTCTCGTGTATTTTTAACAGCCACAACTGTCCCTTTAAAAGCCAAATAAGTAATTTGATTAACTTGGTCAACACTTAAGCCTGAACGAATAATTTTCTCTTTATCCGGAACTAGATTATATTTTGTATAAAAATCATCTTGCATAATATGTACATCAACCAAACCTTCTGTCTTTGTTAATATCTCAGCCACTCGTCCAATTGTATGACGTAAGAGCCTATCTTCTTTTCCAAAAAGCTCTATGACAACAGTGGATAAAGTTGGAGGTCCAGAGGGTATCTGCGTAAAACGTATGGCTGTATGAGGAACAATTTTTCCACATAAAGATTGAATTTTTGGACGAATACGATGAACCATCATGTAGGAGGGTTCAGCTCTTTCATCTTTATCTGTTAGATTAATAACTATTTCGGCTTGATTTTGTAAGTGCTTAAAGGCAGAACCTTTTATTAGTCCAGCATAGTCAAGAGGTGCTCCCTGCCCTAAATTAACACTCATGTTTAGCACTTCTTTTTCCTGTTTCATATAATTGACCACACAAGTAGTCACTCTTTGTGTTTCCTCTATCGAAGCGTTGGTTGCTGTGTCTATATAAATGGTATAAGTATTCGCCGATTTTCCAGGAAGCATCTTAGCTTTAACCAATTTTGTAGGTAACATCATCATAGCCCCTATCACCGAGACAATAACAAGAAGCGTAACCATCCACTTATTGCTATTTTTAGAAATTATTTTATAAACAAAATTTTCCATTTAGCTTCTCTTTTTTGGTTTAGCATCGTTTGAGTGTTCATCAAATTTAATAAGTTTTTTAGCCAGATAAGGTGCAAAAACATAGGCTACAAACAAAGAAACTGCCAAGGCTACAGGGACATTGAGTGGAATAGGTGTCATAAATTGTCCCATCATTCCTCCAACAAATGCCATCGGTATCATCGTTAACATAATAGCAATGGTCGCAATGTTAGTAGAAGGTCCTATTTCATCTGTTGCTTGTACAATAATCTGGGAAAAAGATAGCCCTTGTGACTCAGGTAAGTGCATACGACGATGAATATTTTCAATGACAATAATAGCGTCATCAACAATAAGCCCCAAAGAGAGTAAGAAAGCAAAAAGGCTAATACGGTTAATCGTTTGATTCGTGATATAAGCGATAAAGAGTGTTAATGCTAAAATCATAGGAACTGCAATGGTAACTACCAAAGACTCACGCCAACCTAAAAAAGGGATAAGAATTGCAGCGATAATAAAAATCGTAATAATTAGATGATGTACCAATTCATTAACAGCTTCATTGGCACGATCACCATAGTTACGTGTAATAATGTAGGAAACTCCTTGTTCTTTAAATATAGCAGCATTTTCACTTAACTCTTCAAGTACCTCTTTGGCAATGGTGACAGCATTCGTACCTTTAAGCTTTGAAACCGTTAACGTAATCTGATTTCCAGCTTCAACAAATTCTAGCTTATCATTGGAATCTACTTCTTGATTATCTTTTTTTTGATACGTTAAAAGTACAGATTGAAAATTTTGTATGTCATAACTGTATTCTATTTTAGCCAAGCTTTTTAGATAAATGGGTGATTCCATATACTGTGCTACAATCAAGTTCTTTAAGTCAGCAATATCTTCTATGGCATTTTTAATACCAAACACAATTAACTTGCCTGTCGACGAAGTGCTATCAATTTCTGGGGAATTGGTAGAAATAGAACGAATTGCCTTAGCTACTTCTCCTAAAGATATATGATAGGCTGAAAGTTTTTGTAAATCTATAAGCACATTAAATTGAGGTTTCTTTACGCCTTGTAATGTCGTTTTTGCCACATTATCTAAAGAATTAATGTCTTGTTGAACTTCCCGAATGGTTTTATAAAGTTTTATGTTATTAAGTTTTTTTTCTGAATTTTTATAAAAAGAAACGGTCAAAATAGGAATGTCAATGTCAATATCAAAAGGCTTCACCAAAGGAGGTGCTGTCCCTTTAGGAAGCTTATCCATATGTTGCATTACTTTATCATAAAGCTTCAAGTTCGAAGATTCTCTGTCCTGCCCAATATAATACTGAACATTAATCATACCAGCATTATTCATCGCCTTACCATAAACATGTTCAACCCCTTTAATCTCCCGTATACGTCTTTCCAAGGGTTTTATAATAACATTTTCTATCTCTTTTGGTGTTGCCCCAGGGATTGCCACCACTATTGATCCACCACTGACTTGAATCTGTGGGTCTTCTTCTCGGGGCATTACTTCCAAAGAAATATAGCCTAATAAAATTATTGTAAAAGCAAGGATAGGAGTTAAAGGATTAGCAAGAAAAATGGTGGCTAGATGTCCAGCAATATTATTAATCTTATAAGGCTTCATATATTCAGTCTAACAAAATAATTTATAAAGATAAGAAGAATAAGTTATTATTAATTTCTTTTTCAATTTTTATTACTATTCTTCTCTCTATTTACTAACGCTTTTTCACTAAGGGTCAACTCTTTTTCCCAAACTCTAATTTGTTCTTTTTGCTCTAAAAAGTCTCTCTTTTCATCTCTAGAAGCATCATCATTTTCTTCATTCTCATAGTCATCTAAATTGATTTTTTTTTCTTCTATTTTCATATTTCCAACATACACATAACGTTTATCAAGTGCCATGTTTCCATGACTGTCAGTTGCCATATAAAGTACCATATATCGACCAATTTGATTGTTATCTATGTTTTCCATACTCACAACGTTAATGTCTCCATCTTCCTTGTCATAAGCACTAACCCCCTCTTCAACATAAATTTCATTGAGATTGAGCTGTAAAAACTTAGCTCCTTTGAGCGTAATAACAGGTAAAGTATTGGTAGCTTTTTTAAAAACTTTTTTAGAAACTTTTTTTTGCTTATTTTTTTTAATTGACTTCTTTTTTACTAATTTCTTTTTTTTAATTAATTTTTCTTTTTTCATTAATTTGATTTGTTCAGTCAGTATGTTGTCAATCTTACCATTACCTTTTAAAACAAAACTCTTAAGTGAAACAAATTTCACTCTATTGTCAAAATAAGCTATGTCTTTTTGTAAGTTACGTCTATGTGTTTGCCATTTACCGTTGCTAACAGTATAGCCTAAACCATATTGCATATGCCCTTTAAATACTCCAGGTGTATAGATGAGATAG
>CACVAZ010000209.1 GCA_902727995.1 uncultured Sulfurovum sp. | reverse complement strand
TTTTCATTACCAATTTTAAAGTTATGGATTGATCTTTGTGTTTGTGCAGCCCAATATTTATCTGAAGGAACTTGCATTTCTCCCATGGTATCTTTTTCTATTCTAAATGACATTTACTGTCTCCTATTTTGGATTAATGCATTATTTTACTCTGTAGGCTGTTAAGAGTAAGTGAATAGATTAGGGGAGTTAAAAAGCTTAATGTTTGTGAGTAGGGTGGTAGCTTCGACAGGCTTAGCTACCTAAGGTTTGTACCCTGAGTATAGTCGAAGGGATAAGAATTTTAGAAGTGATATTTAGTTACAAAAACCATTCTTCTCAAGAATCTCAATACCCTCTTGAATACTCTCAACAGACACTTTAAACTTTTCTCTTGTTTTGGTACCCAAGGTCATTTGAACAATTTCCTCGACACCATTTTTACCTAGAATAACAGGTACACCAGCTGTTACATTGGAGTAGCCATATTCACCATCGAGGAGTACAGAACAAGAGACAACAGTTCTGCTATCATTTAAAATGGCTTCAACCATATGGGCAATGGCACGTCCAGGACCATAGTATCCTGATGTTCCTAGATGTTTAACTATTTCAGCGCCACCATTTTTTGTTCTTTCAATAATCTCTTGGAATTCTTCATCGCTTAAGAGGTCCGTAGTCGGGACATCTCCTACATGAACTTTTTGAGGAAGAGGAATCATGTTTTGACCATGATCACCGATGACCAAGGCACCCGTTTGTCCAGCACCATAACCTAGTTTCTTATAGATTTGGTATGCCATACGAGAACCATCCAATGCACCTGCCATTCCTACAATACGGTTTCTTTCCCAACCAGTAATTTTGTGAATGGCATAAGTCATAACATCTAAAGGGTTAGAGACAGAGATAATAATTGCATTGGGTGAGTATTTCACAACATCTTGTGTTACAGACTTAATGATTTTAGCATTGATAACGAGTAAGTCTTCTCTGGTCATATTACCTTTTCGGGGTACACCTGCTGTTATGACAATAATGTCACAATCTTTAACATCAGCAGGAGATTCAGCAGCTGTAATAATGCTTGGTTGAGGAGCATAGTGTGTTGCCTGTGCAATGTCAATGGCTTTACCTTGGGCAATACCTTCTGCAATGTCAAAAAGAACAATCTCTTTACATGTTCCCATCATTGCTAAACTATAAGCTGCTGTTGCACCAACTGCACCAGCACCAATTATTCCTACTTTTCTATTGATCATGATTTATCCTGATTTCTTAATAGTATTAAATCTAAAATAATAATTTTAAACATATGATTAAATTCTACTATTAATTTGATTATAAAGTCTTTAGATAGCCTAAGAGTTTAGGCTATATGTCGTCGAAAAAGTTTAACTCTTCTAGTTTATCTACCATCTCTTGAACGGAAGCCACTGAATTTTCAAATTTTTTCACTTGAAGGTTTTTAAGGGTCATGTTAATAACCTCTTCAGCACCACCAGCACCAATCATGACTGGAACACCAGAAACAATATTAGAGTAGCCATAGTCACCTTGAAGCATAATAGCACAAGAGTGAATTTGGTTGGTGTCTTTTAAAATAGCATCTACCATAACCGTTGTTGACTTAGCAGGAGCATAGTAAGCAGAACCATCACCTAAAAGGTTAACAATTTGAGCACCACCATTTCTAGTTTTGTGTACAATCTCACCAATCTCTTCTGAGTCTAGTAAATCATCAATAGGTACACCAGCAACCGTTGTAAACTTAGGAAGAGGTACCATGGTGTCACCGTGCCCACCCATAACTGTAGCACGAATTTGACCTGCACCATATTCTAGTTTTTCATAAATAAAGTGAGCCATTCTCGCTGCATCTAAAATTCCTGCCATTCCCAATACTCTTTCTCTTGGAAAACCTGTGGCTTTTAGTGCAACATAAGTCATTACATCAAGAGGGTTAGAAACTACTACAACTACTGCGTCAGGTGCATGTTCTTTAATCTCTTTGGCGTACATTTTGACAATGTCAGCATTCATAACCAGTAAATCATCACGGCTCATACCCGGCGTTCTGGGTGCTCCTGCTGTAATCACAACTACAACTGAACCAGCCATGTCTTCAGGCCCTTTTGCTGCTTTTACGATGGTGTGTTGTCTGGCTGCATTGGCTGCTTGAGACATATCCAATGCCTTTCCTTTTGTAACATCATAATTTCTACCACGAAGTACAACATTATGACAGGTTCCATTCATTGCTAAAATAAAGGCTACCGTTGAGCCAAAATTACCAGTACCAATAACTGTTACTTTTTTACCTTTTGCCATTAAAGTCCTTTTATGTTATTGTTCATTTTTCCTAAGCTCTAGCTTGCAAATTGATACCAAAATACACATTTGCAAACGATAGTTTAGGGTTTTGTTAAATGAACTTGATTGGATTATATCATGACTTGGAATCAAAAGTGTAACATTGTGTGAATATCAGCTTTTCTTTGAAGAATTTGAGAAGAGGAGAAACAATTAG
>CACVAZ010000208.1 GCA_902727995.1 uncultured Sulfurovum sp. | reverse complement strand
ATGTGGAGTCGGGGGAAGTAATAGAAGTTCTATTTAGTGTAACTTGTTTCTCTGTCTAAATCATGTTAAAATCTATTTGATTTAAAAAGGATAGATGAATGAAACTGACTAAACTTTATATTCATAATTATAAAAGCTTTTATGATACTACAATTGAGTTAGATAAGCTTAATATTGTTGTTGGGGAAAATAATAGTGGTAAGAGTAATTTAATTGATGTTTTAGAGTTTATTGATATTGCTATGAGTAAAGATATTGAGAGGGCTATTAGTGATAAAGGTGGTTATGATAAGATCAAAAATTATAGTGCTGTGGGTGAAGAGAAGGTTATTGTACGAGCAACCTTTAGCCCATTTAGTAGAAAAAAAATAGTTTCAGATTTAGATCAACATTTTTACGACAACAATACATATACACTTTCTTTAAGCTTTTCAAAAAAATATTATATGATATCTATTCAGATTAAAGATAGGTTTATTTTAATCAATAAACATTATTGGAATTCTAAAAAGGATTCTAAAAATAAGTTATATATGTATCGTTCAACAGATAAAGAGAAGATGGATTTACGGTATTTATATACTAATATTGGAATATATGTTGATTCTAAATTAACTATTAAGGGATACGATATCTTTAATCAAAGATCTATCTCAACTTATTATTTTAATACCCAAAATATAAGAGATAAGTCAAATCAAGATAATAAGAACATAGAACTACTAAAAGATGGTTCAAATTTAGGGAAAGTACTTTTTGAGATAAAAGAGAATAATAAAGATAACTTTGAAATCATTTCAAATTCTTTAATTACAACTGTTAATGAGATAGAAAATGTAGAAGTCCAAAAAGTACTTGGAAGTTATGCTATTGGATTTAAAGAAAGGGGAGAAGAGTCAATAGCTATTCATACTGTTTCAGATGGAACTATTAATTTTTTAGCAACGATGACAGCTTTAAATCAATATAGTGAGAGCTTCTTATTAGTTTTTGAAGAACCCGAAAGACATCTACATCTTAATGCCATAAATTATATGTTACAAGCTTTTAGAGATAGTGAAAAGCAAATTCTAATTACTACACACTCTACCGAGATTTTAAAACATGCTGAGATTGAAGAGATAGTTTTTATTTATAGAGATACTGAGGGAGATACCCAATCTATTAGAGCTGATGCAATTCCTAATTTAAAAAGAAAAATGAAACGACTTGCCTATGAGAGAGATGTAACACTTGATGAGTTAATAGGTGAGGGAATGATAGGGAATTTTGAATGAGAAGAAAAAAGAAAAGAACTCCTAGTTCAAAGAGTAATACCATTCTATTAATTGTTGAAAATAGTGAAGTTGAATTTTTTAATAAGTATTTTAAAGCGTATTTGAAAAATGAAGAATCTATTTTAGTTGACTGTATTAGGTCAAGTACAGCAGGGAAATGTGAAATTACTAATGGTAATAAAATGACAAATAAAGTTCATGCTTCTTTGTTAGACGATGGATATAAAGCTGTTTTTATTATGATAGATTTAGATACGAAATGTTTTGATACGGAGAGAAATCATGATTGTTTGCTTAAGTTAAAAAATGAATATGCTCCTCGCTATAAAATTGACAAAAAATTGGAAGAAAAGTTTTATCTTTTTGTGGTTTGTAATGAAATAGAAAGTTGGTTTTTAACCATAGATAAAAATAGAAACAATACAAATAGTATAAATGAAGACCATAAAAAAGTCATAAAAAAACTTTTTAATGTTCAAAGAGAGACAGATGTTTTAGATAAAGTATTAGCAGGATTAAATACAGGAAAATATCAGTTAGATTTTAATAAAAATGATTCACTTCAGCATTTTATTAAAAAGTTAAAAGAGTTTAACTCTTTAAAATAAAATTTAGATGTATGACCAATGCGTTTATTAATTCCTCATCTTCTTAATCAACTGATAAGCCTGATTCAGTTGCTGTGTTTTAGCCGTAGCTTCTTCCATATAAGATTCGTCTTTGTCTTGTGACTTTATGATGTCGGGATGGTATTTACGTACAAGACCTCGGTAAGTCTTTTTAATGGTGTTCATGTCATCTCCTTCATTTACCCCTAAAACTTCATAGGCTTCAGTAAGGCTCATGTCTTCTTGTTTGTTTTGTTTCATGTTATTAAATTTGTTGAGTATTTGATTGTACTGATCGGTGCTCATGTTTAATTCATTGACAATTTCACGTAAGACTTTGTCTTCAGCCGGGGAAATTTGACTGTCTACAAGGGCAAGTTGAATTAGGAATGCTACAAATTTTTTAGGTTTGAGTCTACTACGTCCCAATAGTTTATTTAAAGACTGTGCTACTTCCTTTGTATCATCTGTTTTTTCTTTCTCTTCATTAAAAATCTCTTTTAAAATATTTCTGGTTTTATCTTTTTCGATAAAAACCTTAGAAATATCATCGAACATAATGGCAATGAGTTGTGCTTCCAATTCACTTACTCTACCATCTGCCTTGGCAACTTTAGCAACAAG
>CACVAZ010000207.1 GCA_902727995.1 uncultured Sulfurovum sp. | reverse complement strand
GTATCACCAACTTTTAGTGTTTTCATCTCTTCTATTGTCATTCTTTGGAACCTTTTTACTTATATGTTTTTTGTCGCGTATTATAGCAAAAAATATGTATTCGATAATTTTAAAGAATTTTTTGAAGACGTGCTAAATCACCTACTTTTTCATACCAAAAAATAAGGGTAGATTTTAGGCTTAATGGTGCTTCTGCAATATTTGCTATAAGTTCATCAAAGTATTGGTTAACTTCATTTTGCAATACTTTATTTTTAAAAATAGCATTTGCTTTCTCTTCATTTCTGTCAAACTCTAAAATATAATTAGATTGTTCTATAAGGACTTCAAAAATAATAATTTTATTATAATTTCCTTGTGGACTGTCAGCAACGACTTCTCTAGCCCAATTTAAACTCTCTGTATGACTGCCACCCCAACGGGCTTTTTTCATGTGTGATACACGTTTGATACAAAAAGTATTTTGCATCGCATCTTTTTTAATACGTGCATAGAGTTCTTCCTCTATTTGATCAGAGTCTTTGCCTCTAAAGTGTTTTACTAAATTATAAAGTTCAGCCCAGTAAGTTTGCTCATTGGGTGAGAGTTCATAGGCTCTTTTTAAATCGGTTCGAGCATACCTCAAACGTTCATAAAAAAGAGCGTAGTTTTTTTGACCCACAGTATTGGTGAGTCCTAAACCCCTTGCTTCCCATGCAAAATGATAAAAGTAAATACCTCTTAAATAATGAGCATAAGAGACATCAGGGTAGCGTGCTGGAAGCTCTAAATAATCTTCTGCTGTTAGGATTTCTATTTGCTCTTTTTTATCAATATAGAGATGGTTTAGAAATTTATTACGTTCTTCTTGGCTAAAGTTATCTAGCAGTTTCCAAAGCTCAGTTTTGTCTTCTTTTTTTAAAAGCTTATACATTGAAGTAATTTGTGGTTCATTTGAATTTTCATCATTTTGAACTAAGTCTTTAGATACTAAATTAGAGGAGGATTCTTCTATATTTAATGCTTTAAATACCTCTCCTTCTAGCCAAAAGAGTTTTACTTTACTAGCGTCATATAAGTCTTTAAATAAGGCATCAAAATTTTGAATTTTTTCTCCTCTATTATCTTCTTCACTTTTAAAGAGTATGTCGTAAAAAAGCGCTCCTTTGAAGTAAGATGTTTTAAACTCTTCAGCATTTTTAAAAGTATCTTGAATGCGACTGGCGTTTAAAAAGAGTAGCCCCCATGCTTCTTTCTTAGAGAGGAGCTTTAGGTTTAAAACTTCAAGAACCAATTTTATAAAACGTGTAGCATCAAAAGCGACCAAGTCTTTTACTTCTAATTTATCGGTTAAGATGTTGTTTTTTATAAAGACTTCAAGTATGCCTTCTGTTAATGCTTTTTGAAGTACATAATAAACTTTAGTAAAAATATTTTCATCATGTATATTAAATGAAAACTCATCATTAAGATACTTTTCTACGCTATATGTCTCTAAGTTATTTTCAAGATGCTCATCTTCGAGCTTAACAATGCTTAATATAAATTTTTCTTCTTGACTCGTCATCTTATATCCTTGCTACTTCAAGTTTTGGAAAGACAAAAAAGCGTTGACCAAGGCTGTAGTTTTCTTTTTGTTGCAAGATGCTTTTTCCGTTTAGCTTATGAGAAAATTTTAGTTCATTTATGAGTAAGGGGTACTGAATAAGTGAAGCAATTTTCATGGCATCAGTAGTTTTATTTAATGCTCCTATTTGTTTGGGGTCGCGTAAGGCAACCAACCACAAAGAACTTTTACTAGGATTGGGTAACTGATAAATGAAACTTGGGTCATAAGCAATAAGATGTTGTTGCATGGACTCGTCTGTGATTTGAGATAGTTGTTCCGAGCGACCTTTTACAAAAACAACACCCATGGCTAAACAATCTTGATGATAATTTTGTTGTAGTTTTAGATGGTTAAAAAAAGCAACAGAAGCTGGAACATAACGTGCTATAGGTGCTTGGTTTTGTTTTCCTTTTATTTGGTCGAGCCAAGCTTCTCCTCGTTTGTAACTCACCGAAATAGTTGCATGGGGCATGTTTTTTTCATCACGTAGGGAGTAAAGGGTTATTTCTTTACGTTGCATAAGACCATAATAGTAAGAACCATAGCCACCTTCTGCTTTTTCAACATTGTCAAATTCACCTAAACAATGTTGCATGAGTACTGATTCTCTTGCCATCTCTAAAGAAAGTTCTTTGTGATGAGGCAAGAACTTTACGACATGTAAGTTTTCAAAAGTAAAGACATGTTCTAAAGCTTCTTTTGAAGTTTCAATATATTTTCTTTTCTTTGCAATCATCCGTATATGCTCTTGTTGATGTTTTTGCATTACTTGTGCAACAGTCATACGAGGAAACTTATGTACTAACCTTTTGTCACGACTACCTAGAAATTCTACACAAGTATTGAGGGCATCCACAAAAGTAGGATTTTTAATATGAATATAAATAAATTTTATGGTGCTATAAGGTGTAAACCAAGAAGG
>CACVAZ010000206.1 GCA_902727995.1 uncultured Sulfurovum sp. | reverse complement strand
TACTTGGTTTATCTTTAGAAAGAGGATAAATCAAGTTTTCAATTTTAGTCTCTTGATTTTTTTCATATTTTTCTGAGTTTATTTTCCATCTAGTAATTTGACTTATTTCTTGGGAAAAATTACTATAGCGATACTCAAACTGTGTTAAAATATAAAACTCTTCTATTAAGTACTTTTCTGATTGTCCATTAAGCTTAATCTTTAAATTTTGGAAATCAATCTCAAACAATGATTCATGTAATATTAAATTTAATTTTAACCTATCATAGTTTTGTCCATCAAGTTGTAGTGCTAATTCTTGAGGAAATATTTGCATATAACTTTCAATTTCTGTTTTAACATTAGTAAAATTCATTACTTTGTTTTCTAATGCTATAGGTACATATTGATTACTATTATATTTAAACCAGCCCTCAATCCTACACTCATCAAGTTTTTTTCCAATGGAAGGTTTTATAGTTAAAATAACATCCGTAATCATTTGACTTTGAGAAGCTTTTTTCTTACGCCTTTCACAATCATTTGTATAAGATTCTAAAAATTGACTACCATCTATTTTAAACTCTTTAAAAAGACAATATAAACACTCTTTATTTTTAAGTAGCCACGAATAAAGCTTAGAAAAACTTTTTGCTTCTATAAATTCCTTAAAGTTTGTATCACGAGCATCTACATACTCTAAGACTTTATCTTTCATATTTGGGTATGAATCAAACTTAGCCTTCAATTCTTCTAAAAGTAAATAGAGTGAACGGTCTTTGGTAAGAATCATTTCAGAGTTTTCGATATATACAGGAGGACTATAAATACATTTTTGTTCGTTATTGTCATTTACATACTGAATAATATTCTTAAAATTAACTTCTTTATTTTCTAAAGAAAGTTGTTCAATAGCTTCACAGAAATAGTGAGTAAACAGACTTAAATTAGAATTTGGATTATTAGATGAAGATTTTAAATGAGGTAATGATGAGGTAACAATTTCAATACTATCATCAAACTTTTCAGCATTATAAATAAACTTTCCACTATAACAAGCATCCAGAACAATAACCGTACGTATGGGTAGTATAGGAAATACTTCTAAAATCGAATCTAAAAATATTTGAATATCATAGTCATCATCTAAAAGCTTTAATTTTAATTTGTTTTTAACAACACCATCACCAATAGCATGACCTGTATAAAAGATGAAAAGATTTTCTATTTCTTTATGATTTTCGAAATCTTCTCGTAATTTTTTCTCACTTCCTAAAGGTCTATTAGCCTTAACTTCCCACGCATTATGTCTTTCAAGTATCTCTTGAATGGCATTACAGTCATGTTGTAAAGATAATAAACCATCAGCTTTACCACTATAGAGAAAGGCTAAGTTTTTCAAAAGTTACACCGAAAAAATATCTTTAGATTTCTCTTCATCATCCAAAGCTTTATATTCAGCATAGGTTATTTTAGTGCCATCTTTTTTCATCACATGAACATATTTTTGATTTGCCATAGAGACTACTTCATTTAAAACATACTGAACAACTGCTCTACTCTCTTCAGGATATTCAATAATAAGTTGAGTAATATCCTCTAAAAGACCTTTATCAGTCACATCAGCAGGAACTTTGACAGGAGTCACGTTAACTCTTTTTCGTTTCAGTTCTGATTCTATCTCTCTTAACAACTCTGCATTACCTGAAACTATCTTCATACTATTTCCCTATTTTTGAACTAAATAAAGTATATCGAAATATTAATAAAGATAGTAGATATGACTGTGTAACCCATAAGGATAATCCAAATATATCTAAAATGCTACGGTGTTTTCAGGGGAAAACACCCTACCCTAATAATACAAATAATAAACAAAATGAAAAAACAAAGGAGCCGTATAGGTCAATGAATCCACCCTATCTAAAACCCCACCATGCCCAGGAATAAGATTGCCCGAGTCTTTTACACCAATGTCCCGTTTTATCATGGAAATAACTACATCACCCACAAAACCAAAGGCTGAGATAATGGCTCCAGCCAACAGTGCTTCATACCATGTGAAGGGTATTAAAAATGAAAATACCCATGCTAAAAACATTATGCTAAAAAATGCACCCACAAAGCCTTCTACTGTTTTGTTGGGGCTAACTTTGGGAATGATTTTACGTTTTCCTAAACCTTTACCCCAAAGGTATTGTAAAACATCATTAAACGCTGTGAGCAATACTAAAAAAAGAACCAACTCTTTTCCCGAAGCTCCATTCACCTCATCTAAGGTTAACATGTAGGCTAAATGGCTTAGTCCAAAGACAAACATCATCAGACCCCATTGAACGCGTGCTGTGTTTTCTAAAAAGCCTTTGGTTTCACCAATGAGAACTTGCCTAAAAGGTAAAAGTAAAAAAAGATAAACAGGAATCCAAATGATGAACATACCATACCAAGTAATACCAGCAAAATAATACTGAAAAGGAATTGCCATGTAAGCGTAAAACATAATCCGACGGTCAGTTTGTCGTGAGGGAATAAGGG
>CACVAZ010000205.1 GCA_902727995.1 uncultured Sulfurovum sp. | reverse complement strand
AGAAAAGTAGCTTGTACCACATAACCCACTCCTGAAGTAAAATATGCCAAGATTAAAAGGATGACATAGGGCGTGAACATTACTCTAGAGACAGAATGTTTTACAGCCTCTTTTTTTAGTTCTTTGTCAAAAGACAAAATATACATCGCATAAAGAGAGATAATGAGTGCAAAAATGCTCAATACCATCCATGCATCTTGCCATGTTCCCTTACGAAGAACATATTGCCCAATCACATCACTCACAGCAATGGCAAAACCAATACCTGAAAAGTGTATGCCCATAGCTTTTGTTTTGTCTGCATAACTAAGTTTGACCATGACAATGGAGCTTCCAACTATTAATGCCATAGCTGAGCCAAAACCAGCTACGACACGTGACACAAACCATAAAGTCTCATTGCTTGTGGTGGCTAAAACTAAGGTAGTGAACACACTTAAAAGCATTCCAATTCTAAAAAATATCACTTTAGTGTTGATGTCTTTAATAAACATGGAAAACACAGCTCCACTTAAATACCCAGCATAGTTAAATGAAGCAAAAAGCCCTGCATTCGTCACGCTCAAAAAGTCATTGAGCATGGGAGGAAGAAGTGTGGTGAAAGCAAACCTAGCAACTCCAATACCTACAATAAGTGCCAATATCCCTGCTAAGAGAATGTTAAAGTTTTTGTTTTTGTCTAATAAGTTTATGTTCTCATGTACCATACTGATTCTCTTGTCTTAAGAAATGCTTATAATAGAGGTTCAGCAAATAAAAAATAATGATAAAAAGCGTCGCAAAGATTAAGAGCTTCATAGGGTTATTCCTTGTGTTGATGTTAATGTAGTTGATGTACCTAAAAGTTCAATTTATAATTTACTTTAAAATTATAAAAAAGAGATAAAATAGAATGTAACGAAAAATAAAATGCTTTCTCTAGACCTATTTATAGGGCTTTAAATAGGATTTATGCTATTATAACTCAAAATTTAATAATTGAGTTATAAGAAATGGCAAAAGAAATAATTGAAAAAGCACCCTTTAACTTTAACTTTTCTCTTTATGATTTTCAAAAGAACCTACATTATATTCAAAGGTATAAAGCTGAGGATAATAAAGGACGCTATTTATATTGGGACAAATTTCGTTGGCGAGTGGATAAAAATGATGATCCCCTCATTGCTTGGTGGGCAACAAAGCTTTCAAGACTTAGCCTCTATAAAATCATCTCTTATCAAGACAAACACCATAAAGATTTTATGTTCTGTACCCCAGATACCTTACAAGCAAAACTGCATAAAATTACCCAATTTTCAGCTGAGGGCTTAGCTCCTGTGAACTCTGTAAAACGTAATTATCTTATTGCTTCATTGGTCATTGAAGAAGCCATTAGCAGTTCACAACTCGAAGGTGCATCAACCACAAGAAGAGTAGCCAAAGAGATGTTGGTTTCATCAAGAACCCCCAAAACAGAAGATGAGAAAATGATTCTCAATAACTATCTTCTTATGCGTGAAGTCAAAGAAGTTAAAGATGAAGAGCTTAGCATTGATATGATATTAGAGTTTCACAAAATTGCAACGAAAGGAACCATTCAAAATGGGGTAATCCCTGGAGAACTTCGACAAGACAATGAAATTGTGATTACCGATGGTGTCGATGGAAACATTGTTCATCAGCCACCTTGTCACACAGAAGTTGAAAATCGTCTACGTGATGTCTGTGACTTTGCTAATACGAATCATAGTGGTGAAGACGGTACGATGTTCATTCATCCTATTCTTAAAGGAATTATTTTACATTTTATGATTGGCTATGAACATCCTTTTGCTGATGGCAATGGAAGAACAGCACGTGCTATATTTTACTGGTTTATGCTCAAAAATAAATACGATTATTTTGAATATATTTCGATTTCTAAGCTTTTAAAAGAAGCCCCTGTCAAATATGGGAAATCCTATCTTTACACAGAAATTGATGAAAATGATTTAACTTATTTTATCTATTATCAAGTTGATATTATTTTACGTGCCATTGATGAACTCTTAAAGTATTTACAAGAAAAAAGTAAAGAGTTTGAAGAGATGACAACCCTCTTAGAGGGATCAATGCTTGGGGAGCAGTTAAATTTTATTCAAAAAGATATTGTTAAAAAAGCCATTAAGCATCCTGGACGTGTCTTTACAGCCAATGAACTAGCTGTAGATTATGCCATTTCAGCCAATACAGCACGAAAATACCTCAACATTATGAATGAAGAAAAAATTTTAAAAAGTTACAAAGAAGGAAGAACAACAGCGTACATTGCCCCTGCTAACTTGTATGAAATTTTAAAGCAGTAAAAAAGGAAAAATTAGAACTTTCTTTTGCTATAATTTATAAAAATAATTTAAAAGATACTCAAAAATATGCAAAACTTAATAACTTTACTAACTCAAAAAACAAGTCTCCAAAATAATCAAATTAAAAATATTTTAAAACTTTTAGATGAAGGGGCAACCATTCCTTTTATTGCACGTTATCGTAAAGAGATGACGGGTGGTGCAACGGATGATGAGCTTCGTGATTTTCATGAAGTTTATCTTTCAACTAAACGTCTGCTTGACAGGAAAGAGGAGATTTTAAAGCTTTTAAAAGAGCGTGAGGTCTTAACCTCTGAGCTTAAAAAGGCTCTTGATGAGGCTTCTACCATGACAGCTTTGGAGGATATTTACCGACCGTTTAAAGAGAAGAAAAATACCCGTGCTTCGGTGGCAATTAAAAATGGGTTAGAGCCTTTAGCTAATACGTTACAGTCGGCTAAAATGTCTGAAAAAGAGTTTGAGTCTAAGGCAAGAACATTTGTTCGTGGAGCTGTAAAGTCTGTGGATGAAGCCATAAAAGGGGCAAAAGACATTGTCGCTGAACGTTTTTCAGATTCCCCTAAAGAGCGTAAGGTAGTTCGTGAAATGACAGAAAAACATGGTGTGTTAGAAACTAAAAAAGGAAAAGAGTTTGATGAAAATGGGGTTTATAAGAACTATAAAGAGCATTCTGAAAAAGTAGCTTTTGTACCTTCTCATCGTTACCTTGCCATTCGTAGAGCAGAAAAAGAAAAACAACTCTCGGTGAAGATCAGCATTGATTCTGAACGATATTTAGAAATGTTGAAACGTTATAAACTTCGTGAGCATATGGGAACGTCTAAAAACATTTTATTTGAAGCCTATAAAGATGGTTTTAAACGTTTGCTTTATCCGTCAATTGAACGTGAAGTTCTTGGTATGTTGAAAGAGCGTTCCGACCTAGCTGCTATTGTGACTTTTGGGAAGAACTTAACACAGCTTTTTATGACCCCTCCTGTAACAGGAAAAGTATTATTAGGTGCTGATCCTGCGTATAAGTCTGGTTGTAAATTGGTGGTTTTAGATGTGAATGGAAAGTATTTGGAAGATGCTCTCATTTTCCCTACAGCACCAAAATCAGATTTTGAGGGTTCACGAAAAAAAGTTTTAGAATTGGTAAAAAAATATAATATAAATGGGGTGGTGATTGGAAATGGAACAGCTTCTAAAGAGACCCAAGAATTTTTTTCTAAGATAAACAAAGAGTTAAATGGTGCATTCAAATACACCGTAGTTTCAGAAGCTGGGGCATCGGTTTATTCTGCCTCTAAAGTGGCTGCTGAAGAGTATCCTCATTTAGATGTTACTGTACGTGGAGCAATTTCCATTGCAGGGCGTGTGCGTGACCCTATGGCAACGTTGGTCAAAATAGATCCAAAATCATTGGGAATAGGGCAGTATCAACATGATGTAGATCAAAAGTTACTGGAACGAAAACTTCATGAAGGGGTTGAGTCTTTAGTTAATAGGGTTGGGGTAGAGGTGAATTCAGCTTCGGCTTCTTTACTTTCATTTGTGGCTGGGGTAGGGCCTAAATTGGCTAAAAATATTATTGACTATAGAGAAAGTAATGGTACTTTTAAATCTAAAAGAGAGTTACTTAAAGTCAAAGGTTTAGGGGCTAAAGCTTATGAGCAATTGGCAGGATTTATTCGCATAAGAGAGGGCGACAGTTCTTTTGATAACACAGGGATTCACCCTGAAAGTTATGCTGTAGCAGAAGCTTTAAAAAAACTTCCTGACACATCTGATGTAAAAGTTTTGTCACAAAAACTAGGGGTTGGAGAAGCCACGTTAAAAGACATACTTAAAGAGTTAGCTAAACCTGGTTTTGACCCTCGTGAAGAACTTGAAGCCATTCCTTTTAAAGATGACTTAACTGATATTTCGATGCTTAGAGAGGGGAGTATTGTCTCTGGGGTGGTTAGAAACATTGCTGATTTTGGTGCTTTTGTGGATATAGGACTTAAAAATGATGGGATGATTCATATTTCTAAAATGAGTGAAAAGAGAATTAGTCATCCTTTAGAGGTTTTGTCGGTCAATCAGTACTTGGCTAGAATACAAGTTATTTCAGTAGATTTAGAGAAACAAAAAGTTGGCTTGAGTTTAAAATTTTAACATAAAAAAACATACTTGTGTCCATTAGCATTTAATGTAGATAGATACTGTTTCTTAGCATATAAGAGTTAGCTTAAAGTCTAAAACTTACTCTTATTCTCGAAAAAAATCCATTTGTATTAATATTTGTTTGAGTATTATTTACTTACTTATTAAATAATATATTATAGAAGGACTCTCTTATGCAAAAGCAATTTATGCAAGATTTACAAAAAATATATGACGAGCTTCAATCGAGACAAGCATCATTGAATGATTATTATCAGTTATTAACACAAGAGCATCAAGTAGCAGCTTTGATTGTTGAAGATTTTTTAGTACAAATGGAGTTGCCCATTACAGCAGAGAGTAAAATGGCAGCTTTAACACGGGTGGTGAATCTTCGTGAAGATGCGTTAGAGCAAGTTTTACAAAAAGAGGGTTTTTCTCAAGAAAAAATTATAGAGAAAAAAGAGTTGGCTTATGTATTTGTTAAAGAGATGCATTTAATTCGTCATGAATATTTAATCGCATGGATTGAATCTGAAAATTTATTGACACCTTTTTACCAAAAACTTTTGGAAGGCATACATTACATTGGTGAAGCGATGAGTACTTGGCAGTCTGCTTGGACAGCCAAGGTTATCAATGGGATAAATTATGATTTGCTCAAAGAGTATAATGGAGATGAACAAGCTATTTTTAAAATGCTCAAAGATAAAAAACTTTTAGACCTTGCACCAAATGGAGAAGTTGGTGATCGTTGTTATTCTGTTTTAGAAAAAGATCTTAAGGGAGAGTATCGTTCTGTTGCCTACTCCGAAGCATTTCCTAATGAAGTCTTAGATGTTGTTTCTGCCATAGAAGATTTAGTAGAAGAACTCTCTGTCCTTGAAGATGAAGTCTTTGAGCAAAAAAGTGAATGGGTTACTTACTTAATTGCTATTAAAAGGGCATTTGCACAACCTCAACCTAGAAAACTCATAGGTTACTGGGCAGATGTTGACCGAGCATGGATGCGTATTACCACCCCTTTACAGATTGGACATCCTTTAGAGTACTATGAAGACCATTTTAGAAAAGCTGTTGCCTTGGAGTGGGATTTACGGATCATTAATCCAGCCTTACAAAGTTCTTCAAGTACCAGAGAGAGCATTAAAGAGTTTTCGTTAAAATTGGCAAATAGTATTGAGGGTGAAGTTGACAAAACCATTGCTAAAAATATTAGTCAAATAGATGAAACACAGCTTTACATTGGACAGCCTGTTCTTTATTATGGAGCTGAGTTTAATGGACTTTTCTCAGCCCAAGTTGTGCCTAATGATGAGCAGGTATCAGCAGAACTCGGTAAAAAGATTTTTGCCTATGCTGATTTTGTGATGCAGGGTAAAAAAGCCAAACCCCTGATGCAACTCTCTGTTGATACTTTTGGCATTGATTTTGTTCAAGAGCAAAAAACTTTAGTAGAAACTAAGCCTGAGTTATGGCAAAAGATTTATGACAGTTCTACCATTGGTCATGAGTTTGGACATATTTTATGGATGGATTCTGACACAGAAAGTACAATGAACAGTTCTGGACAGTTTAAGAATATAGAAGAGTTTAAAGCAACAACTGGTGGACTTATGGCATTTTTTGAAAAAGAAGATGAAGCATTCAAAAAACATATGGTCAATGACTTAGTGAGTCGTTCAGTAGGCTTAATGGCTTGGCGAGAAGTGGGTGAGGTTTTACCTTATTATTGTGAGGGCTTAATTCATTTAAGTATTTTATTTGGTTCAGGTATTATTACTTATGAAGATAAGATTGAAATTCATTATGAAAAGTATGATGCCATGAAAAAAGCTTATCAAGAGGCTTATGAGGCTTTAGCCCAACATTATATAGATCGTGAAGATGCTTCTTTATATTTAGCAAAATATACACAAAAAAAAGAAGGTATTTATCTACCTTCTGATGAAAAAATTGCTAAGTTTGTTGAGGGATTTTATGCTCAATATAAAGTTTTAGGACAAAAGGTTTATGAGGCTTAAGCTTTTATCTTAAAATAGCAAGTTTTATAAAATCACATAAACATCTAAACTCACGGTTTTTAGTGAGATGTTTCATGTATTGAGCATAGCTCATACCTTCCTCTTTGAGATGTGATTCTAAGTATTGTACTGCAGTATCTATGTTAAGTTCATATTCTATTTCAGAAAGTATTTTGTAGAGAGGTTCAATTTTATTAATAACTGCGTCAGGAGCTTGTTTTCCATAGGCCACGTAGGAAATAACTTGGTTGTCTCTGTCTTTTTGAGGTTTTATGCTTATTAATGTCCAATAGTATTTACCATCATTCGTTTGGTTTTTAAGAACAGCTTGAATAGGTAGACCTTGTGAAACAATAGACCAAATAACACGAAAAATAGTTTTGGGCATATCGGGATGACGTATAATACTGTGAGGTTTTTTAATGATTTCAGAACTTTTAAAGCCGTTGATTTCTAAGAATGTTGGGTTGCAGTAAATAATGTTTCCCTCAGTATCAGTACGGCTTACAGTAACTTGTTGAGTAGCACATTTGATTTCATGATTTATTTTTTTTAATTTACCCATTAAATTATTCCTTACTGTTTAATATTAAATATACATTAATATTATACTTTGTTAATAATTATTAGAAGTTTAAATGTCTAAAGTTAGTTCTATAGGACAATGATCACTTCCTAAGACCTGATCTAAAATATCAGCTGAGATGATTTTGTCTTTTAAATCTTCTGAGACAAAAAAGTAGTCAATTCTCCAACCCACATTTCTGTTTCTAGATCCAGCACGATAAGACCACCAAGAATAACGCTCTGTTGCTTCAATTCCATGAATATGTCTAAAGGTATCGATGTATCCAGCATCCATAAGTTTGTCCATCCATTCACGCTCCATAGGTAAAAAACCTGAAGTTTTTTCATTGGCTTTTGGACGAGCAAGGTCAATGGGGGTATGGGCTGTGTTGACATCACCACAAATTATAATGGATTTTCCTTCGTTTTTTAAAGCATTAATGTGGTTAAAAAAACGCTCATAGAATGCCATTTTATATTTTAGTCTTTCGTCATTTCTTTGACCATTTGGAAAGTAAACATTGAAGTAGGCAATGTTGTCAAAATGGTATTCATTGATACGCCCTTCACTTAAAATATCTACGGAAGGACAAGTGCAAGTAAGTGTTCCTTTTTTGTTTGTAAAAAGGGCAACACCAGATTGTCCTTTTTTTACAGAAGAGTTAATGTTTTGAATGTTATACTTACGTTCAAAGATAGTTTCAGGAACTTGTGAGGCTTCTGCTTTAATTTCTTGTAAGCCTAAAAAGTCTACTTTTTGTTCGTCTATCCATTTAAGTGCTTCTTTTTTGTCTACAGCACGAATCCCATTGACGTTCCATGAGATAAAAGTTGTTTTTGCCATTTGTTACTCCGTGATTTTATTAATAAAATCATAGCAAATAAACATTCAAAAAGTAAATGTACTCAAAATATAGTTTTAATTAATTAAGTATTATTCTATTCTGTATTGTAAATATATAAGTTTTGTTTGATTTTAATAGAATTACTGTTTTTCTATAAAAGAAGTGTAAAAGTATACTTTTATATCACAGTCTTAGGTTATTATCTAAAATAATTAGCGTCAAGAAAACAATAAAGGGTTAGTAATGCATGAGGTATTGAGGAAAGAGACGAGTATCTTAATGATATTAGTAACAACATTTGGGGTTCTAAGTATATTGTTTTTTGCAAAAATGTTATTTGATATGACAAATTATGTGGGTCAAATGACAAAGTCGGTGAGTAGTATGTCTAGTGAATTGATTGCAATTAATAGAAAAATAGATAAAATGAATCACGGTATGGGGGCGATGAATACTTATATGGGAGAGATGAATGGTCATGTAAAAAATATTCAAACGGACATGGCTGATGACATTAATTCCATAAGTAATTCTGTGGAAAATATGAGTTCTAATATGAATCATATGGAAACGGATATAAATGATGGGGTAAGTCGACTCACTCCTATGGGAATGGCGAAAGGACTTTTCTCCTTCTGGTAGATTTTAAGTCCAATATGCCTATAATTAATGTAAAAAAATAAAGCTAATTAATGCAAAAAAAAAGTAGTAACATTACCTTAAAATCATATTTAGATTTAGCACAACTTCTAAAAAAATATAAGGGTAAGCATGAAGACAATAGGCTCTTTGCACTTACTCAAAAAAGTGAAGAACTAAAGCTTCTTAGTTTATGGCAAGAGAAGAATCTTTATAGAATTAATGAAGAGCTTGATTCTTCTAAGTATCTTCACTATTTAACACTTTTGACTTCTTTATTTGGCATTGTCTTGTTAGTATTTGGTTTTTTTACTGGTTTTGCATTGCTCTCTTATTCTGGAACTGAACCTGTTAATGTTATTTATTTACTTTTAGTTATGGTTGGATTACCTCTTTTTTCTATGCTTCTGTCTTTATTCTCTTTATTTACAGGGAATAGAGGGGCGAATTTTTTTAATCATTTTTCTCCTCTTTACTATTTGGAAAAAATTATTGATTTTTTACCTTTTGCTAAAAATATCAATTTGTCAAGCTTACCTTTTTCAGCAACTTTAAGTAAATGGATATTTTTACAGCGTTTACAACTTTTCTCTTTTCTTTTTGCTTTAGGACTTTTTTCAGCTTTGGTACTGACGGTTATTTCAAAAGACATTGCCTTTGCATGGAGTTCTACTTTGGAGGTTAACCCCATTTCTTTTCAGTATATGTTAGGATTATTAGCTACCCCTTGGCAGACTTTTTTCCCCTCAGCTGTACCTACTTTGGAATTGGTTGAAATTTCTCATTATTTTAGATTGGGAGATAAATTAGACACAACTATGGTACAAAATGCAGATAAGTTAGGAGCTTGGTGGAAGTTTTTAGCCATGGCTACTTTAACCTATGCTTTAGTATTACGGCTTTTATTCTGGTTTATGATAAGATTAGGACTTAATGCCCAACTTAAAAAAGAGCTTCTAGCCTTATCAGGTGTAAAAAAGTTGCTTAAGGAGTTTTCTACACCTTTTGTCTCAACCCAATCAGTGAAACAAGAAAAACATTTGGAAGTGAAAGAAGAAGCGTCCATTTCTGCTTCTGAAACTCTTTCAGATGCTTATGCTTCTTTATTGGCATGGAACTATGCTGAAAAAACACTTCTTTTGTTGCAAGATCATAATAAAATAAAAGCTTCAAATATGGCTGTAGTAGGTGGTAGAAACTCATTTTCTCAAGATCAAGCTCTTGTTGATGGATTAAAAGGAAAAATACTTTTGTATGTCAAAGCCTGGGAACCACCAACTATGGACTTTATGGATTTTTTAGCTGATATTTTAGCCAATAAAAATGTTAAAGTGGTAGAAGTTTGTCCCTTAGGAACAGCATCAGGAAATTATAGTAGTAAAAAGTCTGATATGGAAGTGTGGTTAAAAAAGCTAGAGCAAGTCGATTCTGAAAAGTTAGAGGTGATAGATGTCTGATTATCCTAAATTTGCTGTTGTTGGTCATCCTAATAAAGGAAAGAGTAGCATTGTGGCTTCCTTGTCTTTGGATAAGTCCATTCAAATTGGTAACACACCTGGAACGACACAAGTTAAACGAGGTTTTCCTTTAAAAGTAGATGGTAAAATTGTTTATGAACTTTTTGATACCCCTGGTTTTCAAAGAGCTAGACGAGTGTTTGCTTGGTTACAAGATCATGGTGATGTTTCAGCAGACAAAAGAGTAGATGTGGTGAGAGAATTTGTTTTTAAACACAAGACAAATGAGCAGTTTAAAGATGAAGTTGAATTGCTTGAACCCATTTTAAATGGAGCAGGTATTATTTATGTGGTAGATGCTTCAAAACCTTATGGTGCTGAGTATGAAATAGAAATGGAGATACTCCGTTGGTGTGGACAACCCTCTATGGCAATTTTAAATCTTATAGGTGATGAAGATTACCGAGATGAGTGGACAAGGGCATTAGGACAATACTTTCGTTTGGTAAGAACCTATAACCCAATGATAGCTAGGCATATTGAACATACACAGCTTTTAGAAAGTATGGCACAGCTTAAAGAAGATTGGACAGAGTCTATTAAAAAAGCCATTAGTGTGCTGGATGAACTTTATGACAAAAAAGTAGAGGAGAGTCTCAATATCATCGTAGAATATATGGTTGAGGTTCTCTCTTTTGTGCATAAAGAAAAGATAAAAAAAGAAGAAGCTTCAGAAAAAGAAAAAGAAGATGCAAAAGTAACGTATCGTAAAAAAATCTTATCATCTGAGAAAAAAGAACGTCGGGCTATTGAAAAGATTTGGAATCATCTAGATATAGAAAAAAAGGAAATCAGTTTAGAACTTGACAGAGTGGGACTGTTTTCTAAAGAATCAGCTTCTATTTTTGGACTTAGCCAAAAAGAGTTAATTCTCACAGGTGCCTCTGCAGGTGTCGTTACAGGGGCTGGATTTGATCTTATAACAGCAGGAAGTACATTATTGTTAGGCTCATTGATTGGTGGTGTCGTTGGTGGGGTAGGTGCCATGTTTGGTTTTGACAATCTTTATGAAGTAAAAGTCTTAGGGCAGAAGCTAGGTAAACGTGAATTAAGCATCGGCCCTATGCAGAACTTGAATTTCCCGTATGTTTTATTGGGGCGTTCTCTTTATCATGCCTCTATGATAGCCAAACGCTCACATGCTGAACGTGATAATTTAGAGTTAGACAATACCTCTTTTACAGAGAAAATAATGGATGCTAAGAACCGTAAAGGTTTAGAAAAGATGCACCTTAAACTTCGTAAAGCTGAAGAGATTGAAGATGAAGTTTTAGAAGAGTATAGAACGCTTATTAAAAAGAGTTTACTAACGCTTCTATAAACTGAATTTAGGTTTAAACAAGATAACGTTTAAGTTTAGGACTTAGTTGGGTTATCATCTCATAGGAAATGGTGTTAAGTTGTTTTCCTGCATTTAAAGCATTGTCAAAAATGCAAACTTCTTTTTTTTCTGATTCTAGTGAAACATAGTCCATAGAAACACGTCCTAAAAATGGAAGCTTTTCACAGCTTATAAAATCTTGTAAGCTAGAACTTCGCATCCACCCATCTCCATAACCTAAGTCGTAAGTAGAGACCGTCATTGTTTTGGGTGTTGTAAATGTACCTCCATAGCCAATGCGTTCTCCCTTTTGAAGTATTCGAGTCGATACTTTGTTTGCCCAAAGTGAAAGTACAGGTTTTAAATCTAAAGTATCATAAATGTCAGGTAATTCTGAATAGCCATATGCCCCAATACCAAGACGGATAAAATCTTCATTTTGACAGGGCAAACGTAGAGCAGAAGCTGAGTTAAAAGAGTGGAAACGGATGTTTTTATGCGATAAAATCGAAGCCACAGTTTTTTTTAGATTTTCAAAAACTTTATTTTGCCAAAAAAGTTCAGAACTCAATTCATCAGCCGAACGGTTATGGGTCATGACTCCTTTTAAAATCAATTCTTTTTCTTCTATTTGTGCGAGTGCGACTTCTAGTTCAGAAACAGCAATGCCATTACGGTGCATTCCTGTGTCTACTTTGAGTTCAACTACTGCACCTTTTTGGGCCTTAGAAATGTCTTCTAAAGAGTTAAGGGTAAAAGAGCATTGTGCATCGACAATGGCAGAGTCTCCTAAAACTAAAATTTCTTCAAAATAGGGTTGAATAGTTTGGGCTTCAGCATAAGTTCGCACAACAGCTTGAGTTAGTCCAAACTCTTTTGAAAGTTGTGCCATGAGTTCTAGCCCATGACCATAAGCATTGTCTTTTAGAACAATACCTACAGATTTTTTAGAGCCAGTTTTTTCTACAAATTGAGATAGATTATGAAAGAAGTTTTCTTTGTTTATTTTTATAAATGCCATGAGGGATTATAGCTAAAACTTTTTTATGAAATTTGTATTTCTTTATCTTAAAAGAACAATCTTGTCATAAAATGACAAAAATAATTTTTAAGACTAGAGTATTATGCTATTATTCATTACTATCAGTTAAAAAGGAAATTTAATGTTACTAGAATTTGGAGCAGAAAATTTTTGTTCTTTCAAAGAAGGTTTTGAAATATCTTTTCAAAAATCAAAAAACTCTACCGAAGATATAGCCAATATTATTGCTATAAAAGGTGCCAATGCTTCTGGAAAAACAAATGTTATTAAAGTTTTATCTTTTT
>CACVAZ010000204.1 GCA_902727995.1 uncultured Sulfurovum sp. | reverse complement strand
AATATTGGTTTGTGTAGGGGTAATTGGTATTACACCATTCAATAATAAATATAAATAAATTTTAAAAAACTAATAAAACTAAAACCTAAAAAATAGCCAATAAATTTAATAAATATGTCTTCAAAAATCACGTTTCTGACAGAAGTCCGATAATTATTTTTTACAATTGGACTGTAAGTAGGGGATTAAGTACAGGGGAAGGTGCTTTATCTATTTCACATAATTAAAAATCAAAAAGTTAAAGATACACAGATATATGTGAACAGAGGTACAGGTTTTTGGGGTCTACCGATTAGCGTGGGGTCGAGTAGTGAGATTAGTTATATGAGGGTTTCTTGACCTCATATCTTCAAGACTTTCTAACGTTTCAAGATATCATATAATATTAAGAAGTGTAAAAGTCAAGCGTAAATTTTGTTCGTCCTGACTCACTTTTTACACTTAGTTTACCTTTAAACTCTCTTTCCATAATCAGTTTAGAAATGTGTAAACCAATGCCATCACTGTCTTCTTTGGTAGAGAAGTAGGGTTTGAAAATCTCTTTTAAATGTTTTTTTTCGATGCCCCCTGCATTGTCTTCGATATTAATTCGCTGCTTTTCAATGCTTAGATAAATCAAGCGTTCTTCTTTAACATCTCTCATTTTAAAAGCATCTTTAGCATTAGAAAGGATGGTTAGAATAACTTGTTCCAGTTCATTTTGATTGCCAAAGAGTTCAAATTCTTGTTCTACTATGATTTTTAGCTTAATGTCTTGCTCTGATAATAGACCATTTACAATGGTATGACAATGGAGTACGGCTTCATGAACACTGAAAGTATTTTTGACTTTAGAGGGGTTGTAGAAGTTTCTAAAATCTTCGATGGTACTGGACATGTATTGTAGTTGATCGTTAAGTTTTTTGATAGTGTTAAGTACTTTTTCACTGCCTGTGCTGTGTTTTTTGATATTCATGAGTCCAAAAGAAACCATGTTTAGGGGTTGTCGCCACTGGTGAGCAATGCTTGAAACCATTTCACCCATACTGGCTAAACGAGATTGTTGTAAAAGAATGGCTTGTTGAGTATGACGTTCTTCTTCTAAGAGTTTAAATTTGTATGCAATTGCTAAGGAAAGAGCAATGGATTCTAAAGAGATTACAATGTGGAAAAAAGGAAAAGCAACGCCTAGATAGTTGAAGAGTCCCATGTATTCTAAACTTACGGTAATGAGTACAAGTGACCATCCTGACATAATAAGATAAAGTGGCGTATCCTTTACTTTTGTTTTTTGGTAAATTTCACTTAAAATAAATAAAATAGGAATAAAAATGGGAACAAATTTAAAAATTAATATATGTTTGAAAAAAAGTAAAAAGAGCATATCTAAAGCAATTAAAGTAAGGATAATACGAATGATGACTTTTAAGTTATTTACTTCATAACGCTTAAAAAAGCTTTGTAAAAAAAGGATTGAAAAGAGTAACATGAGTAGTTGTGCGAAATCAAAGAGCATAAAACTTTTGAGTCCAAAAATACTATCAAAGGGAGCGATGTACAATGAGTCTAAATTGATTAAGAAAAAAAAAGTAGAGAATTGGGCTAAGGCATAATAGAGGTATTCATTATGTCTGACATAGACATAGAGTGCTAAATTGTAAATGCCAGCTGAAAGAATGATACCCAAACACATGGTGGCAACCATGAAAGGGAAATGGTCATAGTGGTAAAGTGTTGTGCTATTACTAGGAAAGTGTTCATCATAAAAATAGTTTATAGAGACAAAGAAATAGGTCGTAATTAAAAGAAGCTTTATGCTTATGCTTTTATCAATTTTAACCATTTATATTAATTTTATAACCCATTTTAGAAACATTTTGAATAATGTCTTTGTGAATAATTTTACGTAAGTCATAAACCAGTGAACGTAAGGCAGCATCTGACATTACTTTGTCTTTCCAAACATAATGTTGTATTTCATCATAGGAGACAGAGAGACTTTTATTTTTGAGTAAAAGATAAATAAAATCACTTTGTTTTTGTGTTAAAGGAATGGGCTTTTTTTCTTGGATTAAGAGTTTACTAAACATATCAAAATGGTATTCATGAGAAAGTGGAATGCTTGAACCATTAGAACTTTTTATACGTTCTAAAGCTGAGTTTAATGCTTCTTGAAGTGCTTCTTCTTCAATGGGTTTAATGAGATACTTAACCAAGTTTAATTCAACAGCTTTTACGAAGTATTCTGTACTAGTGTAAGCTGTGCTAATAATAATGGGGATTTCTTTATTTTGTTGACGCAATTCTAAGGCTAACTGCAAACCATTTTTTTTAGGCATTTCAATATCAGTGATAACAATATCAGGGGCATAGAGTTCATACAGTTCTAACGCTTCTTGACCATCATTGGCGACGTAGATGTTTGCAAAATAGTCTTCAAGGTACTCAACTACCATTTCACGCACAAATTGATCATCTTCACAATAAAGTAAATTGTAATTGGTTTTTTGTATCATGTGTATGCTCCCTTGTTCCTAATATG
>CACVAZ010000203.1 GCA_902727995.1 uncultured Sulfurovum sp. | reverse complement strand
CATTCTAAAATGCTTTCAAAACTTTTTTTAATATTTCTTCTGAGATATCATTTCGAATCAAATGCCCCCCAATACCCTGAGGTAATATAAACTTTAACTTATTATTCGCTGCTTTTTTGTCTAAAAATAATTTATCATAAAAGGCATTGACATCTTTAATCTCATACCTTGTTGGTAGCTCATGCTTATTAAGAATACTCTCTACTAAGTCCATCTCTTCTTGTGTCATCATGCCCAGTTCAATAGCCAAAGCATTTACCATCATAATTCCTATGGCTACAGCTTCACCATGTAAATAAGTCTTATAATTTGTTTCATTCTCTACAACATGTCCAAATGTATGCCCATAGTTTAAAACAGCTCTTATTCCCGACTCTTTTTCATCAAGATTAACCACTTCAGCTTTTAACTCAACTGAACGCTGAATTACTTTTTCTAAAACTTCTTTTTCTCTAAAGTCAGCATCCATTAAAAAGTCAAAATATGCTTTGTCAAACATCACAGCCATTTTAACAATCTCTGCAATACCTGATGCAAATTCTCGTTTAGGTAAAGTCTTTAAAAACTCTGTATCTATGTAAACAGCTTCTGGCTGATAAAAAGCACCAATAAGATTTTTGCCATAAGCATTGTTTACGCCAGTTTTTCCCCCAACAGAGGCATCAACCTGAGAAAGAAGTGTGGTGGGAACTTGAACGAAACCAATACCACGCTGATATAGTGAAGCTGTAAAACCTGTCATATCGCCTATAACTCCTCCACCCAATGCAATCAAAAGTGATTTTCTGTCTAGTTTATTTTCAAACAATTCATTTAAAATTGTCTCCACTGTTGCGAAATTTTTAAACTCCTCTCCATCTTCAACAGTGACAACAAAGAGTTCATCTGCATTAATCTTAGATTTTAAAGTCTCTAAATGTAAACGCGATACAGTTGTGTTTGTGATAATGGCTACTTTTCTGTTAAAAGTAAGTTCGGGAAGTGAATCAATAACAACATCATATTTTACAGCTATGCTATTTTCTAAATGAATGGGTACAATCATGAGTTTTAAAACCTATATTTTGTGAGATTAATATTGTTATAATTTTATCTTAAAAGTATGAGTAAGAGACTTAATAATTCACGGAGCTACTTGTCTACAGGAATTAAAAGTTGTGGATGTTTCTTTATGGACATACTGTAAGTATCATGTTTTGTGGAAAAGAGATTTAAAAGTGAAAACTCTTTAATCTCTTTTACAAAAGGGGTCACATGAAGGACCTCATCATATTCTAAAAGTTCACGAATTGGATTGACACGTTTTTTTTCAATTTTAACTTTAAAATTATAAAGACGAGAAAGACTTTCATAATGTTCTTCAATCTGCTTGGTATCTTGAAAATCTCCTTCTGGACTATAATCACAAAGACTAAGCTCTAAACCTAAACTCTCTGAAAAATCAAAAATAGAGGTTGAGAGTGATTCCATAACACTCTCCTCCCCCATCAAAATAACAGCTTGTTTAATGTTATAAACTGATTTTTCTCCAAAAAGATATATGGGTCGTTGATAATTAAGAAAATGTTTTTTAAATTTAGTTTTAAAAAAAAATGATCGATCTAGCATGAAGAGTCCTATTTCATACTGACTAATATCAAAGTCAATATCATCAAAATTTTTACTTTCTATATAAGTTACCATAACAGAAATGTCATCAGTTTGCAAGGCTCTTAGTTCTCTAATTACTTCAAAATCATTTGCATTTATCAAGCGTATATAAAGCCTTGACTTTTTTAATTGATTACTTAAATAAATGGCTTCATTAACTTGTATGAGTATCTCTTCTTTTGGTTGTTGTACATCTATAAGTAAATAGAGGTTTTTTCCAAAAGGTTCAGGAAAAGCACCTTGTCTAAGATTTACTTTTTTATAAACTTCCTCTAAAACCAAAGGATTTCCAATAACAATGAGTCTATCATTAGGATGTAGCATCGTAGCAGAAGTAACAAATATCTGTTTCCCTTTCCTATAAATAGCAACAATCCTCCACTTTCTATGGCCTATTGTACCTAGATGCTTATATGCAAAAGAACTACCAAAAGGTACCATCATTTCCATAATCTCACCTTTACCTAAGCCAATATTTTTAGCAACCAATGGTACATTTGGCAATTTTTCATAAAGATTTAAAGCCATAATTTCATTGACATTCAAAATAGACAAGTTATCATCATCGAATCTAATGTCATTCCAACTAGAAACAAAAAAGATTAAACTTTTAGCTGTCACCATACGTATGTTTCTATAAGCATATTCAGCTGATTGTCTATTTTCCATAACAATAAAAATGGTTGCAAAATTTTTATCTTCCATAATATTTCGAATACGCATTAAAGAAGTTGGATCTATATCTATATACCTAAGATTATCAACAGAAGAATCACAAGCTTTTAACTCTTCTTTAGTACAGGTAATATAATACTCATTGGTATCAATACGACTTGTTCCCACCCATTTAACAAAGTGTTGTGCTATTTCACCTGATG
>CACVAZ010000202.1 GCA_902727995.1 uncultured Sulfurovum sp. | reverse complement strand
CATTATTGAATTTTTGTCTTTAAGTTCTTTATTGTTAAACAAGTTTAATTGATGATAAAAATCTTTTCGCATACTATCAAATTTATTTTTATCTTCAAACTTCTTAATCCCAATTAATTTAAAAATATCTTGTAATAACAACGTACTATCTTTAGAAAAATTTTTAATCGGAATATTATTATGTTTAATATTTTTATCTAAAAAATCATCTATATTTTCTTGCATTTTTTTTCTTAAGTCAATACCTAAAAAATCTAAAATTTCTTTTAAAGTAATTGGTGTTTTATAAATTAAATCATCAAATGATATAAATATACGATTATATTTTCTACTATAATTCTCCGACAATAAAAAATGTTTCATCCATAATATAAAACTAAATTCATACGAAAAACCATTTCTCTTCTTTAGTGATGCCGCAACTTCTAATGGATTACGATATGGTATTATTATTTTTATTTCTATTTCCATATCCAAACATGCTTGCTCCCATATTGGAAATAGTAAACATATACGAGGATCCTTAATAGCAAAGTTATCTACATATTGAAATTCATCTTTTAAAATATTTTTTGCTTCTTTTATGTATTTATCTATATCTTTTTTTTCAATATTATTAATATCAAAAGTATAATCGTCCCATGAAGAATTATTTTCAGAAAATATTTTTTTATTTAATACTTGAACAAAAATATTTTCAAAAAAACCTTTAGGATTCTCTTTCTCACTAGGTTTAGTTAATTCACTACCAAACTCCAAACCCATAATATTTAATACCCCAGCTAATGCTGATGTTCCTGAACGATGCATTCCTAATATAAAATATGCTGTTTTCAAATTTATCCTTATTCTACCACTTATATCTTGTACGTATTCTATCAAAAAATGAATAAATAGCATTAGCTTTTAAGCTAGGTAATTGGGCAAACTCTTTTTCAAACTTAATCTTGGCTTCTTTATAAATAATCTTATCCACATAAATCAATGGTTCTAATACTTTCTCTATTTCACTATTACCTGTATCTAACCCAAAACTCTCTTCAGTTACATTTAGCTTTTTATTTTTAAACTGTAACTCTAAAAAACCTAATTTATGACTTAATAAAAAGATATAATCATCTAACCTCTCTGTAATACCAATATAAGTAATTGTCTCCAATCTATCTTTAGCATCTTGAATGATTTCAGCATTCATTTCAAATCTAGTACCAACTAAATACTGTGTTTGTGTATTATGAAAAAGAGCTAAATTCTCCTCTTTTAACCAATAAATAAATTCTTGCAATGATTGAGGGCTTGATAAATCGGTATTAGCTAAACGAGCAACTATTTTTTGTATCTGTGGAGTATGTTCTAAAAGTCGTTTCTTCTCACTCGGCTCTGCTAGTTTTCTTACAAATCTTAAATGTGACGAAACCTGTTTAAGAGGTTCTCTAAAAACAGTTAACTTAACATGGTCATCAAAGTTGGGGATAATTTTTTGTGCTTTAGGAAGGGGTATATGTCCACTTAAAACAGTTTTGTTGTCTATTTTATCAATTTGAATCTCAATATGAAAAATACATTCTGAAGCGTCAAAATTCTTTCTTAAAAAATCATTAAACGTTGTTCCTGCTGTTTTAGGGATATGTAGATAAAAATATTTTTGGGACAAAAGTAACCTTATTTTATAAAATGATGCTAAGTATATCTAATTTATTATTTTAACCCACACGCCTCTTTATCCCCAAACCTACACGCTCTATCTGAAAAGGATAATGCTTTAATTTTATTGGCAGGTACACCATCTCCTTTTAGATAAATAGAAGCAATCATAGCACAAGCTTTTGCTTCGGCTTTATCACAAGCTTTACTAAGATACTCAATGGCTTTATTTATATCTTTTGGTGTATCTTTTCCCACAAGATATGCCATCCCCAATTCACTACAGCTTGTTCTACTTCCAAAATTACAAGCTTTGTCATGAAACATCAAAGATTTATTGTTATCTTTGGCTATATCTTCAACCCCTTTTTCATACAAATTACCTAATTGAGAACAACTCCAATGATCTTTAGCTTCACAAGCTTTAGCTAATACTGTTTGTGCTTTTTTATATGTATCTTTTTCTAAATAGAGTCGTCCCAATTTACTACATGCTTGTGTAGCATTATTGTCACAAGCTTTTTCATAAAACTTCATGGCATTGTCGGTATTTTGTTTTAAACCTTTTCCTAGCTCATACGCTGCCCCTATTTTTGCACAAGTATAATCTGCTAACTCACAAGTCTTCATAAAGTATTTTACAGATAAATTATGATCAGCTTTCAACGCTCCGTGCTCCTTAGTATACAAATACCCCAATGCATCACAAGCCCTAACATTTTTTAGGCTACATGCTTTTTTATATAATGTTATTGATTGATTAATATCATACCTTAAGCTCTCATTATTTTCATACGTCATTGCTAGACGGGTACAAACATTACTTGCATTAAGATCACATGCTTTATGAAAGAACTCAAAAGATTTATTGCTATCTGCCTTGACCCCTTCACCTTTAAAGGTGTAAACTCCTGCCTTAAAACATGC
>CACVAZ010000201.1 GCA_902727995.1 uncultured Sulfurovum sp. | reverse complement strand
ATTTTAATCCAATTTCGGATTGTTTGAGATGAAACCCCATATTTTTTTGCTAATTGTGTTGTCGATTTCATATCGAGAGTATATCTTATTAAAAATAAAAGTATATTTTGTGATTTTTGCGTTATGTATTAACTGTTTATGATTGTAGGGATAAGAAAATAGCTTTTACCATGACCAAATAGAGTCGGGTGGGAAAAAAAGATATAAAGTAAAAGCTAGTTAATAAGAGTCTTCAAAATAATCAATGAAGGAAAAATAATATAATTGACTCTCATGGCAGTATTATAGGGTGAAGTTGTGTTCTAATTGTGAAAATTTATCAAATAGTTGATAATATGTTAAAATTTATGCATGTTTAAATTTATACATGAGTATGGAAGCTGCTACAGCGACATTCAAACTCTTTACATTTGCTTCCATTTCAATGTGAACAACATAATCACACAGCTTTAACACATCCAATGAGAGTCCATGACCCTCATGTCCCATAAGCAAAACCCATTTTTCCTTAACCTTGATGTCTGATAAAGGAAGTGAGTCTTTTGTAATTTCAGCAGCGTAAATGGTATAGCCCTTTTGTTTAAGTATTTTTAGTGTTTTTCTAATGTCCTCGTAGAGATGTAGTTTTAAACGGCTTGTATGTCCCATGGAGACCCGTAAAGCACGTCTACCAAAAGGGTGAGGTCCTTGTTTTGGTAGGAGGTAAGAATTGATGCCCAGTGCCGAGGCAGAACGGGCGATTGAACCTACATTTTCACTAGACGTGATGTTGTCAAGCATGACAATATTTTTGTCTAAGTGCTTAAGTGCTGTCTCTTTAGGACGAATGCCATGTAACATTACATTGTGGTGTATTTTATGTCCCACAATATTTTGCATGAGTACTTTAGAAGCAACATAGAGTTTAGGGATATTTTTAGCATTAATCACAGCTTCAAACTCATTATAATAAGCTTGTGAGGCAAAAATACTTTTGATTTCAAGGTCACTTTCTAAAATGAGGTTAACCACCTTTGAGGAGTCGGCAATAAAGGAGTTATCAGCCGTAAAAGCGTTGTCTCTTAATTGTTGATAAATAAGCAGTTCGGAAATATTCGCATTGTCTATGTGGATTAAATTCATAGGAAATTATAATATTACTTCTGTATGTTCAACGTTAATTGGTGTTTTCCAATTAAAAGATTTTGTGTTCGTTTTACCTGTGCTAAGGCTGTTAACTTAATGGTATTTTTATCAATAAACTCAATATCCACATTTGAAGGGTAAGAGATATCATGGAGTAAGTCTACCTTTGATGTCGGAGGAAAATAAAAAACATGTGAATCCATCTGCTTCATCGGGTAAACTTCATTATTATCTTTGACAATATGTAAAGGCATGTTAAATTTTTGGGTTGAAAAATGCCACTCTTTTGAGACAATCTCTTGGTCAACAATGGCTAAAAATTTTACATGGTATTGACTGTTCCAGTTGAGTCTCTTTAGGGGAAAAAGAACAAAGTCCAGTTTTTCTAGGCGTTTATTGGGATCAGTTTTATAATCAAACTTTAAAGTATTATTGACTTGCACACCATTGTTGTCATAGAGTTCAAATTTTAGTAGCTTAGCTTCCTTATGATAATAGGAATTAAAAGAGATACTAATGGGAAAACCACTCACTCTATGTTCGGGTAGAGGATCTGGTAGTTCATCAAAAAATGCTGGTGGTACTTCTTTTTGTCCATTAAATGGATAAATAACGACATTTTTATTTAGTTTCTTGTTTCTTTCTAGGGCTGTTGTAATATGCTTTAAACTTATGTTTTTTGTATTTTTATAGAGTGATTCAAGGGCATTGGAACTCATGTCATAAACAAAAGCTGTTTGGGTTTTGGTGTGTTGGTTTTGGCTAATGCCAATGCCTATGGCATCGGAACGAAAGTCTAAAAAAGCCAAACGGTGATAAATGGCAGCAAAAAGACCATTGATAGACTCTTTATAACTTAAGTTATGTGTTGAGACATTTTCAATGACTTGATGGGTTGCATAACCAGCATGGGTTACGCGTGATGAGGCAAATTCACCTGTAAAATCTGGGTGCTGTGGCTCTTCTCTGTGTCCAAAGGTTAGATGATTTGTTAGGTAGTTCGCATGGTTTTTTGCTGCTGTATTTAATTGGGTTTGACTGTGAAAAGGTACCAGTCCAGCTCCTTTTCGTAAAGTGTTAAGGTAAGTCAATGCTTTTTGTTCTTGATTATTTACGTCTATGCTTGGAACGTCTTTTATTGTTAACTGAGGGGGGAGAGGGGTTGCTGAGAGATAATAGAGATAAATAGCAAATAGGGTAAAACTACCCATGATAAAAGTATGCAGTTGTTTTTTCATAATACGCTCCATTATACACTCATAACAAAAGTTTCAAGAATTATTTTTAAGTAAAATAGTTCTTTGAACTTCGAATCAACATTTAACCCATGAGTATTATAACAATAAAAAATATAATTTAACTATAAAATAGTCATAAAGATTTAAATTTTAATAAACTATAGTTAATATGCCTAAATTAAGCCATTTTAACTATACTTAGTTAAATAAATTAGCTTAAATGGAAACTTTATGAAGATCTCACAATCAGCAAAAGAGAACACAAAAGCAAAAATTCTTGAAGAAGCAGTTAGTCTTATTATTAAAAAAGGATTTAAAACTGCATCAATGAGAGAGATGGCTAAAAATGCTGGGGTATCTAATCCAACCATCTATAACTATTTTTCTACCAAAGAGAAAATTCTTTATGCTTACGTTGAACAAAAGCATAAAGAGACAGCTTTAATTTTGCAAGAGATTCACGATTTTCATACTTATTCACTGCGAGAACAGTTGCAAATACTTATTGAAACAGAGCTAGAGCTTTATTTGAAAGACAGAGAATTTATACTTCAGATTTCAGAGATGGTCTTTCAATCGGATGGGCTAAAAGTGGACAAAATATATAAACAAAATAAAATTTTTACTGAAATCGTGGCTGATATGTTGAGCATTGCCATAGAAGCAGAGGAGATTCCAATACCACCTTTTAAAGCATATTTACCAAGACTTTTTTGGGATTACTATATTATGGTGGTTGCCTATTGGGTTAAAGATGACTCTGAGTATTTTGAAAACACAACAGAGTTTATCGACCATTCTTTAGGGATGATAGAATCATTGCTCCAGTCAAATCTTTTGAATAAAGCAAATGACTTAGGAATGTTCTTGTTTAAAACTCATCTTTTAGGAGCCTTGGAACGATTTTCAGTTAAGCAGACAGGTTTTAACAAAATAAAAAGAAAGCTCAAAGGAGTGTTTGATGAAAAATAATACCCCATTACAAAAAAAGATTCCCACTTCAAAAACAGCCAGAGGTACAGTTGTGGGTAAAGCCATGCTCAAAATTGGGGTGGCTTCAGGAAAGGGGGCTGTGAAACGTACTTTTATGTCAAAAGAGAAAAAAGAAGCTTCACAGTCCAAGACAAATACAGAGATTGCCAGAGTAATCATTGACTCATTGGGGCAACTTAAAGGGGTGTCGGTAAAAATTGCCCAACAAGTAGCCCCCTTGGATTGCCTTTTTTACCACAAGAGTATTTAAGTGAAATAACTAAGTCGTTTAACTCTATTTCTCCGATTAACAAAGCATTGATTCGTAAGCTTATTAAACAAGCGTTGGGGGATTACCCTCAAAATGTATTTGACACTTTTGACAACGATGCTTTTGCTGCTGTGAGTCTAGGACAAGTCCACAAAGCGACATATAATGAACAAGCATTGGCTGTGAAAGT
Source organism: uncultured Sulfurovum sp. (assembly GCA_902727995.1). Lineage (GTDB taxonomy): Bacteria > Campylobacterota > Campylobacteria > Campylobacterales > Sulfurovaceae > UBA1140. The sequence goes on along the minus strand of CACVAZ010000201.1, from coordinate 9,126 downwards.
TCAGTGCCCTGGTATTGCCAAAAGTATTGCTACAAGATTAGTTCGAGAAGGATGAGAAAATGATAGGAGGTGGATTAGATATGGTACTAATGTTAATAGGACTCTTTATAATAGGTGCAACGCTTGTGGGTGTCGCTGTTATAGGTCGGTGGATTTATCAAAAATTAAATAAAAATAAAGGAAGTGTTATGACTGAAAAAGATGATGTAATAAAAAATCAACAAAAAAGAGAAATTCCAAAAATTGATTCTAATAGTATGAGTACACGTTTTATTATTATTGGTGTTATTGCCTTGATTATGCTTATTCCTTTGGGACAAATAAGTTCTATTGTTGATGAACGAAGTTCTTTACATAATACGGTACTTTCAAACATTGCTTCACAATGGGGAAAACCACAAGTGGTAACGGGTCCAGCTTTGATTTTACCCATTATTGAAAAGTACAATGCTTATGAAACAGTAAAAGACAAAGATGGAAATGAAAAGTTGGAGCTTAAACGTTACAGTAGAAACAGAAATGTGGTGATTTTACCAAAGCTACTCAATAAGGAGATTGGTTTAAATGAACATTATCGTTACCGAAGTATTTACAAATCGTTGGTTTACACTTCAGATATTAAGGTAGATGGAGAGTTTATTATTCCTGATATTTCAAAAATTTCAGATAATTTAGATGAGGTTCGTTATGATAAAGCCTATATTTTGATGGGCTTAAGTGATACCAAAGCCATAGAACATGTTTCGAATCTTACTTTGAATGAACAGAGTTTTAGTTTTGAGCCAGGAACAAAACTTCATTTAAAAGGGATAGAGAGTGGTTTCCATGCACCTATTTCATTAAATAAAGAAGCCAATAAATATGTTTTCTCTTTTGATTTAAAAACCAATGGTAGTTCATACATTCGTTTTTCTGCTTTTGGTGAACAGAGTGTCATTAACGTAAAGTCCTCATGGAAACATCCTAGTTTTCAAGGGGCTATTTTACCAATGGAACGGAACATCAGTGAGCTTGGATTTACAGCTAAATGGAAAATCCCTTCTTTAGCACGTAACTTTCCTCAAACATGGATTCATGAGTTACACACCTATAACGTGAGTCAACTTTTAACAGGGGTTGACCTTTATGAACCAATTGCCCTTTATTCATTGGTGAACCGTTCCATTAAGTATGGGGTACTTTTTATTATTTTGACATTTTTAACTTTCTTGGTATTTGAAGTGACACAAAAGAGTAAGTTGCATTATGTTCAGTATGTGCTGATTGGTTTTTCATTGGGGATGTTCTTTTTAACCTTGCTTTCCTTGTCTGAACACATAGCGTTTTTAAATGCATATGTTATCGCTTCTACGATAACCATTGTTTCCATTAGCATTTATACTTGGTTTTCTAACAAAAGTAGCAAACAGTTTATCTCTATTTTACTGCTATTAACAGCCTTGTATGCCATTATCTACTCTTTGTTACAGTTAGAAGATTATGCATTACTTATGGGTACAGGATTATTACTGTTTATTTTATTTGTCTTAATGTGGATTACGCGAAATTTAAAAGTAAGTGAGTCCTAAGATGAATTTAGTCAATTTCAGGCTCTTACTCCCTTTAAGCTTTTTCATCTTCATAGGATTTATCATCTATTTAGCTGATTCTGCTGACCATAATTTTGCCTTTAGACTCATTGGTGACATTCCGTATGGTGACAAGCTAATGCATACGCTTCTTTATGGGGTCATGGCATTGCTTTTAAACTATGGACTAAATTTTAAAAGTAAAAAAATCTTTGGTTTTAATCTGCAAATTGGTGCATTAATAGTACTGACTTTTGCAGGACTAGAAGAGCTTAGCCAATATTGGTTACCCAGTCGTACTTGTGATGTTGTTGATTTTGTGGCTGATGTTGTTGGAGTGGTTTTATTTTCTTTTATTCATTGGAAGCAAAAATAAATTAATATATTTGGGCTTTTTGTTTTGATGGTCTTTAAGTTATAATCCTTTTTTTACTTTAAGGACAACAATGCAAGAAAATAATACACGACTTATAGATGAAGCCTTAAGTGCTGAACCCATTAAAAATACTTTTCGTTTAGGTTGGGAGTTTGTGACTTTGAACAAAAAATTTACTTATATCTCTTTAGCGATTGCTGTTGGGATGAATTTATTAAGTTATTTAGATCCTAGTTTGGCTTTCTTTGTGATGCTTATTTATGGTTTTTATATGATAGCTGTTCAAATAGAAGTGGGAAGAGTTATTCATGGTACACAAAATATTGAAACATTTATAGCCGATGTTGAAGCTGTAGATGTCAAGAATGTTATTAAAGGGCATGTGGAACGTGCTATTGGATCGGTGATTGGTTGGAGTCTTGTCTACACAGGAGTTATGGTACTTTTTGCTGTTGCTGGATTTATGATTTATGCGATTATTGGAAGTCCAAATGAAACACTTGTTTTGACACTCATACCTGCTGGGGTACTTTTGTTGTTAGTAGCATATTTACAACCCTTGATTCAAGCTAAAGTGGCTTTGAGTGCGAACATAGAAGAGGCGATGTTTTCTGTCTTTTCCATTGTGAAACCTGAATTGCGTATACGTGCTTTTAGCAAGTCCTATTTTAAATATGTGGCTTCACTTTTGTTTGTGCTTTTAGCCATTCCTTTTGCTTTAACAATGATTCATGGTATGGGACTTTTCTCCTCGGTACCATTGTTAAATGAAATTTTAATGATATTCTTACCGATGGCTGTTTATGTGACAACGGTTATTATGTCTGTGGGGTATATGATGTCTGCTAGAATGGTAGGAGAAGTATAAATACTTCTTCTTTTTTATTTAGAAAGTTCGTTAAAAATTTTGTTAAACTCATGACTTCCAATACCACCAACATGCACAACACCTACTTCTCCACTTGGTTTAATACCTACTAAAAATGGAATTGATCCCGTCCATTGTGAACGTTCAGCAATGTAGGAGATGAACTTTGAGTTTTCAGTATGTTCACCTGAGAGTATGGTGTAGTTAAGTTTTTTTGAGTCTTTAAAAATTTTGAGTTGTTCTTCAGGAAGACGTTGTACTTCAAGGGCAATAACTTCTAATTTATCCCCTTTTTCTTCCACCAATTTTTTGAGTACAGGGATTTCTGATAAACAAGGAGGACAACGATAACCAAAGAAGATTAAAAAAACCATCTTGTCTTTATGTTCTTGAAAAATAATTCCATTTTCTGCTTCATCAACATGCAATGTTTTGCCCTCAATGGTGGTTAATTTAAAAATGTTTTTAGCATAAGTTTCAATTTTTTTTGTTGTACTTACATTGACTTCATTTTTGACTTTTTCAGAGGGTTCTTTTTGAATTACTTCTGCTGTTGGAGCTTGTTTTGTGGTCTCAAACTTTTTCTCTTGACCATTCTCTTCTGTTCCACAAGCTGTTAGTAAAATAGCAAATAAAATCATTGTTATTATTTTTCTCATCTTTATCTCTTTGTAATTAAGTATTTTTTGATTATAACAAGTTTTTGTTAACACTTTGTGTGGTACATTAAAATAGTGTTATTTAAGCCCAAATAAATAAGGAGCAAAGCATGAAAAAAGACACCTTTACTTTTACTAACAATCGAACCAATCAAAGCTATGAATTTAATATTTTAGATTCGACACGAGGACCTTCGGTAGTCGATATTTCTTCTTTTTACAAAGAAACAGGTATGTTTACGTTTGACGTAGGCTATACCTCCACAGCTTCTTGTGAATCAGCCATTACCTTGATTGATGGTGAAAAAGGAGAGTTACGCTATCGAGGCGTAGCCATTGAAGAACTGGCTGAAAACCATAGTTACTTAGAGACCTGTTATTTGTTACTCAATGGCATATTGCCTAGTAAAAAAGAGTTAGAATCTTTTGATTTAGAGCTTCGACATCGTTCTTTTATTGACGAAAATTTACGAATGTTGATTGCTGCTTTTCCTGATTCAGCACATCCCATGAGCATACTCGCTTCAGGGGTTACGGCTTTGGCTTCTTTTTATTATGAACATTTAGAAATGAAAAAAGAAGAAGATTGTCAAGAGATGGCTCGACGGATTATTGCTAAAATTCCTACCTTAGCTGCTTTTGCTTACCGTAAATCTTTGGGTGTTCCTTTTATTTATCCTGATATTGATAAGTCTTTTACGGAAAACTTTCTTTACATGCTTCGTGCCTATCCTGGAGGTAAAATGAAGCGAACGATTGATGGAGTAGAAGAGATTAAAGCCATTGAAATAAAAGCTTTAGATACGATTTTTACTTTACATGCTGATCATGAACAAAATGCGTCAACCACAACGGTCAGAACCGTGGCTTCGACAGGAGCTCACCCTTATGTGGCAATTTCAGCAGGTATTTCAGCCCTTTGGGGCAGAGCACATGGTGGGGCAAATGAATCGGTGATGGCACAACTAGAAATGATTGCTGATGTTAAAAATGTTGATGCCTTCATTGAACGTGCTAAAGATCCTAACGATGAGTTTCGACTAATGGGTTTTGGACACCGTGTGTATAAAAATTTTGACCCAAGAGCGAAAGCACTTAAAAAACTCCAAGATCAATTAAAAGATGAATTAACTCTTGACTCACATCTCATGCAAATTGCTGAACGTATTGAAGAGATAGCGTTGAATGACGATTATTTTGTTTCACGAAATCTTTACCCAAATATTGACTTTTATTCAGGCGTGATTTTAACAGCTCTAAAGATTGAAAGACCGATGTTTACAGCCATTTTTGTTATTGGAAGAACAGTAGGTTGGATTACACAACTTATGGAGTTTAGAGAAGATAAAAGCTCTAAAATAGCACGACCAAGACAGTTGTATTCTGGAAAATAGTTTTGAGTTAAATCGGAGTCCTTTAGTCTCATTCTTGATAATTGTCAATTGAAGTTGTTTTTTTATTCACTATACTTCAGTTATCAAAAAACTAAAGGAGTGAATATGTCAGATATTAACACACAAATTATGAATGCAGTAGAGAATACCTTGGTAATTTCTAAAACCGATTTAAAAGGTCGTATAACTTATGCAAATGATTTATTTTGTAAGCTAACAGGCTATGAACGTGAAGAATTAATGGGGAAAGCACACAACATTGTACGTGATCCGTCGATTCCTAAAGAGGTTTTTAAAGAGATGTGGGAAACCATTAAGGCTGGTGAAATTTGGTCAGGTATTTTCCCTAACCGTGGTAAAGGTGGGGTTCTTTATGTTGTTGACGCTACAGTTCAAGGCATTAAAAATGAGGAAGGTGAGATTGTTGAGTACATTAGTATTCGTCGTGTTATTAACGACATGATGGGTGAAAACTACACGCCATTTGTTGAGTTTTCTAAAAAAGAATTTGATGCCTATTACGCTTAATTAAGATAGGGGCTTCTTTAGACCTATTGAGCCTCTTTTGTATTCTTTAGAAGATAGAATTCAAAGGAAAGATAAGGAACTTCTTATGGAGTTGTGATATATTTCCTCTTATGATAACCATAAAATCAATATTTCAAGAAATAATAAAACATAAAAAAATTTTACTTCTCGCTAATAGCGTTGCCATTGTTTCTACTTTGGTGGTTTTACCTGTAGCGTTACTCTTACCTCTACTCATAGATGAACTTATTTTGGGAAAAGGTGGGATGATTGTTAAGACGATTGACCAATACTTTAGCGTGGGTGAGCCTATGTACTATATTCTTATTGTTTTACTTTTAACCATGGGACTTAAGGCGATTGGTTTGTTGTTTTCACTGCTACACATTCGCTTGTTTACCAAAATTTCTAAAGAGGTAACCTACAGCATTCGTAAAAAACTTCTAAATCATTTACAAGTAGTTTCCATGAGAGAGTATGATTTGTTAGGCTCTGGTGCTGTTTCGGCGAAAGTCATTACCGATGTAGAAACTGTGGACAAGTTTGTGGCTTCAAGTGTGGGTGAAGTGGTGGTTGAAGTTTTAACGCTCATTGGGGTTTCCATTGTCTTACTCTTTTTAAATTGGCAGTTGGCATTGGTCATTTTATTTTTAAACCCCCTTACTATTTTTGTCTTTTTACGTTCTTTTCGTAATGTGGCTCAAATGAAAAAGAAAGAAAATAAATCCATTGAAACCTTTCAAAATACCTTTACCGAAAGCTTGGAACTTTACAACCAAATACGCGTACAAAACAGAGAAAAACACTTTTTAGAGACCGTTGATCAACAAGCCCAAGAGATACGTGATCGTTCTTATCTCTTTGGTTTAAAAAGTGAGATAACCTTAGAATTTTCTCGTTTGTTGGTATTTTACTCTCATGATATTTTTAAAGCTCTTGGAATTTTTATGGTGCTTATAGGCATCTTAACCATTGGCAAGATGTTGGCGATTTTTTCTTATGCTTGGGTACTCATGCGACCTGTAGACAAACTCATTAACTTTATTCATTTGTATTTTAATGCCAAGAGTTCCATTGTACGGCTCAATGAAATTCTGGCATTGGAAAAAGAACCTCAATATGAAGCAAAAGTTGACCCCTTTAAAAACAGAAAATCAGCCTCTATTAGTTTAAAAAATGTCTCCTTTACGTACGATGGAAAAAATGAGGTACTTTCTAAACTAAACCTTGACATTAAAGAAGGTGAAAAAATTGCCATAGTAGGAGAAACAGGTTCAGGAAAAAGTACCTTAGCTCAAATACTCATTGGGCTTTACCCCATTAGTTCAGGAGAAATTTTTTATAACGGATATGAGATTAAAGAAGTAGGGTATGAGAAGATTCGTGAAAATGTGGGCTTTGTTTTACAAGCTCCATTAATGTTTAACAATAGCCTACGCTTTAACTTAACACTCGGACGTGACTACAGCAATGAGGTGATTTATGAAGCTTTAAAAGTAGCCCAACTTTTTGAGTTTGTAGATGGCTTGGAAAATAAACTAGAAACCATTGTTGGAAAAAATGGAACCAAACTTTCAGGAGGGCAAAGACAACGTTTGTCCATTGCTAGGGTTTTACTTGACAATCCTAAAGTAATCATATTTGACGAATCTACTTCTTCTCTTGATAATGAAACCGAAGCCAAACTTTTAAAAGCTTTAGAGGTTTATGTAAAAGATAAAACAGTTATCACCATCGCACACCGAGCAAGTAGTATTGAACAGGCTGATAGGGTCATTGATTTAGATATACTATGAGTTGTATTAGAACAATAGGTCTTCTTGGTGATTTAAACAGTTATGACTTTTCCATAGAGCTGGTAGAATTTGAGACAAATGACTTATGGTTAAGAGATATGGAACCTACATTTGTGACCAATGAGTCAGGTAAAAAAGCTGCCATAAATTTCAATTTTAATGGCTGGGGAGAAGATCAAATTCATGACAAAGATGAAAAGGTAGCAGCGTTTATAGCAGAGCAAAGCAATGTAGAAATTATCCAAACGGATTTAGTACTAGAAGGTGGATGTTTTGAAATAGATGGCAAAGGTACAGCAATTATGACAGAAAGTTGTATATTAAATGACAATCGTAATCCAAATAAAAGTAAAGCCGAGGTTGAAACTGAGTTAAAATCTTTATTAGGACTTGAAAAAATCATTTGGTTAAAAGGTATTAAAGGTAAAGATATTACCGATGGACATACAGACTTTTATGCACGTTTTGCAAAACCTGGTGTGGTCATTGTCAGTCGTGATACAGACCCTGATTCGTATGACAAAGTAGTGACCGAAGACAACATCAAAGTGCTTCAATCAGCAACAGATAAAGATGGTAATCCATTAGAAATAATAGTTATTGATACCCCAGAGATTATTAGTGAAGAGTTTGGTACAAAAGATTTTGCAGCTGGGTACATAGGGTATTATGTTTGTAATGGTGCCATAATTGCACAGAAATTTGGTGACGAAGTTGCAGACAAGGAAGCAAAAGATGCACTGCAAAAAGTGTTTCCAAATTACACCATAGAACAAATCGCAATTAATGGTATTGCCAGTGGTGGTGGAAGCATACATTGTGCCACACAACAAGAGCCTAAAGGATAAAAGAAAAAACTAAAAGTTTTTTTCTATAGTTTAATTTACTCTTTTTGTAGTTACTTGTATGAGTTTAGGTTACATATCAAATAACTACGGCTTAGATAGGCTTGTAGAAGCTAATGGAAGCTATGGAAAAAATTAGATAAAATACACAAAATAAAATACGACAGGTTCTTTCTATGAAACAAATACAACTTGCCCACTCTCCTGATGCTGATGATATCTTTATGTACTTTGCCATTAAATTTGGTTGGGTAGACACGAAAGGCTATGAATTTACAAATATTGGTTTAGACATAGAGACCTTAAATAAAGAAGCTATAAAAGGGACTTATGATGTTTCTGCTATTAGCTTTGGGATGTATCCGTTCATAAAAGATGAGTACGCGATGCTAAGAACAGCTGTTAGTTTTGGAGATGGTTATGGCCCAAAACTCATAAGACGTAAAGACAAAAAACTCAAACGAAACTTTAGAGTAGCACTTTCTGGGAAATACACAACCAATGCCATGTTATTTAAACTTTATTACCCCCAAGCTCGACCTGTTTACATGGACTTTTTAGAAATAGAAATGGCTGTAGTAAATGCAAAGGTAGATGCTGGTGTATTGATTCATGAGTCTATTTTGGATTATGATGAGAGTTTAGAAGTAGAAAAAGAGCTTTGGGATATTTGGGTAGAGTTAGCTGGTGAGGGTTTACCTCTTCCTCTTGGGGGGATGGCTGTACGTCGTTCATTGCCTTTGAACCGTGCGATTGACATTGAAAACATACTCATAGATGGGGTAAAAGTTGCGAATGATAAAAAAGAAGAACTTTGTAAGAAGCTAGAAGATGAAAATCTCGTACGAATTTCAGATACGATGTTGACAAAGTATTTAGACATGTATGCTTCAGATGAATCGGTAGAACTTTCAGCGTTACAATTAAAAGCCCTTGATAAGCTTTATGCAATTGGTTATGAAAGAGGGGTTTTTTCTGAGCCAATGAAGACTGAAGATTATTTAATTCCTAAAGAGTATGAAGCTTTACGAAACAGTTAAGGCTTTGGGGTTTTCTAATTTTTAATAGGGACTAATAAAGTTGATTTATACG
>CACVAZ010000200.1:6394-13117 GCA_902727995.1 uncultured Sulfurovum sp. | reverse complement strand
AATTTTATTTTCATCACAAACATCATTGAATTCTTCGGCATTTTTGAGGTTTTGATAAATCTCTTTTTTTACAAACTTGTCTTCTAAGTTATGCTCTTTAAGCACTTTTTCCACATGCGCACAATGCACACAACCATTCCCGTAATATAAAATAATCTCTTCTTTTTGAGGATTAGCATTCAGCGTTAACAACAACAACGAAAACATCCACAATAGTCTCCAAAAATTTCTCATTTTAATCTCCTAAATTTTCGCATACTCTCTACTCTGCACAAGTAGTTAAAATATTATAGTTTTCACAAGCGTCTTCAATCCCACCATCACATGCTTTTTTAAAAAGTGCTATGGCTTTGGGTTTATTTTCAGTAATGCCTTCACCCTTTGCATACATAATCCCTAAGTTATAACATGCTTCCATTTTTCCATCGTTACAAACTTTCGTTAAAAGTTTTGACATAAAGTTAGAATCAAAACAGCCCGTAACTTCAACACTATCACAATTTTTACTTGTCCTATTACTGTCATTACTAGTAGTGTTTGTCTCAACATTCCCAGCGTGTAACAGTCCCATACTTATTAGTACTAATATCATTTTTTTCATCATAATTCTCCATTTTTTTAATTTGTGACCTATCCCTATTATATTCCAAAAAACATAATAGATAATAATTAAAAAACATATTTTTATACATATCTTGCTTATTTTACTCCAATCATTCGAGCCTGTGCTTTTTCAGAAGTGTTTGAAAAGTTTGTCAGCTTTTTCATTACTAAAGTAGCTGTTAAATCCCCTGTAACATTGATTGTAGTTCGACACATGTCTAAGATTCTGTCTACCCCTAAAATAAGTGCTACCCCTTCAACAGGAACCCCAATTCCTTGTAAAATGGTTGCTAAAATGACAATGCCAACCCCAGGGGTACTTGGAGAACCAATAGAAGCACCCACCGTGGTCAATGCTAAAATAACAAGCTCCACTAAACTTAACTCAATACCAAAAAGTTGGGTCAAGAAAATGGCAGCACAAACTTGATAAAGTGCTGTTCCATCCATGTTTACCGTAGCCCCTAAAGGAATAACAAACTTAGAGATAGAGCTAGGAACATTGAGCTTTTCTTCAGCTGTTTTCATAGAAAGGGGCATTACAGCTGCTGAACTAGAAGTTGAAAATGCCATGAGTTGCACCTCTTTAATTTGAGATAAAAATTTCCAAGGAGAAATATTTGATGAAAAATAGACAATAACAAGATAAAAAAATAGCAATATGAGTAAACCTAAAATAACGGTCAACATATAAACGGACATGGAGGAGATGGCATCAAACCCTATCTTAATGGTAATATTTGCTAACAAACCAAAAACAGCATAAGGAGCCAATTTCATCGCCCAATCAATAATCTTCATTGAAAATGCTTGAACTGCTCTTGCTAAATCAATAAGAGGTTTAGCATCTTCCTCTTTAATATTCATTAACGCCACGCCAATAAAAATAGATAAAATGACAAATGCCAAAATATTACCATCAAGTTTTGCTTGGACTGTATTGACAGGAATCAAAGAAAGAATCATATCAGGAATAGATACCTCTTTCATAGAGTGAACACTTTTAACCGTCGCTGTAGTACTCTGAATCGACTCTAACATTGTAGAGGAGACAAAATCCCCAGGTTGAATAAGATAAGATATTCCAATACCAATCGTCACAGCCACAATGGTTGTAAAAACAAAATAAGGGGCAATCTTAAAACCAATACTCTTAAGCATATACACACTGCCTGATGAAGTAATTCCTAAAATAATAGAACTCATCACCAAAGGAACCACCACCATAGTAATGAGTGCTAAAAAAATATTTCCAATCAGTGCTACCCAAGGAGCCATAGCAAAAGCAACAGATTCTGAAACCAATGCAAAAGCTGAGGGAGAAAGTATGAGTCCAAATAGAACCCCTAAAACCATTCCAAGAAGAACTTGAACCCAAAGTTGTTTAATCATTTTTTTCCTTCGTAATAATATAAAATTTAACAAAACAAGCACTTATTTTAACATATAAATTTAATAAGGGAGTACATAAAAAAGAGCAATTTTTAAAGAACTTTTCTTAAAAAAAAATTATGCCTCAAGCTATGTTGATATCGTGCTATAATAGGAGCTTAAGCTATTAGGAGAGAAAAGATGGACATTTTTTTAAAAACCATTGGAGCTGTTCACGATGAAACTCGTGTCAAAATATTACACTTTATTAATACCAATGAAGAAGTTTGCGTTTGTGACATTGAAAACGCTTTTGGCATGATCCAATCACGTATTTCACGGCATTTAAAAATCTTAAAAGAGGCAGGGTTTTTAAAAGTTGAACGGCGTGGTCGTTGGGCATATTACAGTATTCGTAGTCCCTTAGACTTGTTTAGGCAATCCATTTTAAAAGAAGTCACCCATTTGGGCATTGAGCTTCCTAAACATGAAAAAAAATGTTAAATTAATTTAAATATCAATATATCTTGATATGATGCTGTAAATAGATTTTCATCTTAAAGGAAAAACATGAAAAAAATTCTCATTATGTGTACAGGAAACTCCTGCCGAAGCATCATTGCTGAAGCACTTATTAACGCTAAATTAGACGGATATCAAGCCTACAGTTGTGGCGTAGCTCCTAGCCAAAAAGTCAATGCTCATGCTAAAAAAGTTTTAGAAGCCAATGGTATTTGGGATAATAAATACTATTCTAAACACTTAGATGAAGTTATAGAAATTAACTTTGACTTAATAGTAACGGTTTGTGACCATGCCAAAGAAACCTGTCCACTTTTTCCTAAACCTAGCCCTAAGATTCATGTAGGCTTTGAAGACCCAGATGGAAAAGCCTATGAAGCATTTAAAACGACTTATGCCCAAATAAATGAGGTGCTTTTAAGTCAAGTAAGCCAATTCTTTAAGGAACAAGCATGATTCTAGCCAGTAGTATTTTTCTTCTAACACTTCTCTTTATTATTTGGCAACCAAAAGGCTTACAAATAGGAACTACAGCCATCATTGGGGCGATTATCGCTTATGTCGCTGGGGTGGTTTCTTACCCAGATCTTTTTACTGTTTGGGACATTGTTTGGGATGCAACTTTAGCCTTTATTGGGATTATTATTCTCTCTATGGTACTTGATGAAATTGGTTTTTTTGAATGGTGTGCCATCAAAATGGCAAAACTTTCCAAAGGCAATGGTCATCTTATGTTTGTCTATGCCCTACTTTTAGGAGCTTTTGTTTCAGCTCTCTTTGCCAATGATGGAGCAGCGTTAATTTTAACACCTATTTTACTAGCAAAAATGCGTATCTTGAAACTTAATACTAAAACCATTTTGGCTTTTTTACTCGCAGGTGGGTTTATATCGGATTCAGCTTCTTTGCCTTTTGTCTTTTCTAACCTTACTAATATTGTAACAGCCAACTATTTTGACATTGGATTTACAAAATATTTAGCCACAATGATTGTTCCTTTTATCGTCAGTGTCATTGCTTCTATTGGGCTACTTTGGCTCTTTTTACGTAAAGACATTCCTACTCAAATTGACATCATTTTACTAAAAGATGAAAATGAAGTACTAAAGAGCAAAACACTCTTTAAATTCTCTTGGTTCTTCTTAGCATTATTAATTGCTGGGTATTTCATTGGTGACAAATTTAACTTACCCATTAGCCTCTTTGCTTTGGGTGGTGGGCTTATTTTCCTTGCCATTTCAACAGCCATGAAAACCGTTGATCCAAAAAGCATTATCAAAAATGCCCCTTGGCAAGTGGTTTGGTTTAGTATTGGGCTTTACGTTGTCGTTTATGGACTCAAAAATGCAGGACTTACCGACTATTTAACCCTTGTCTTGAAAGACTTGTCAGCACGGGGTGACACCCTTGCCATTGTCGGTACAGGTTTCATTTCAGCCATACTCTCAGCCATAATGAACAACATGCCTACGATTATGATTATGGACATTGCTTTAGTCGATGTGGGAAATGAAGCTTTAGCTTACGCAAACATCATTGGTTGTAACTTAGGTCCGAAAATGACACCATTTGGTTCATTAGCCACCTTACTTTGGTTACACGTGCTGTCACAAAAAGGGATAAACATTGGCTTTTGGCAATACAGTAAATTTGGCTTAATCGTCACGCCACCTATTTTATTAATCGTGCTATTGTCTTTAGCCTTTGTCATTTAACCCATAAGTACAACCCTAAACCGTTGTACTTAAAGTAGTTACTTCTTCATCATCTCTTCTAATAAAACCTCACCCATAGGTTTATCATCTTTGGAAAGTTTAAAACTCTCTTTAAATTCAGCATAGAACGCTTTGTTCCAAATAATATGCACAAGCATCACCAAAAACAAGCTTACAAAGGAACCAACAATGGCTAAAAGCATGTCTTTTTGAGCATCCCAAATGTCACCTTGTGTCCCCAAAAAAGCAACTCCTGCTTCAGGATCAACCACAGACGCTGCACCCCATTCAACAATTTCGTAAAACCCAGCAAAAGAAGAGACAATCATAAAAGGTACAAAGTAACCCCAAAAACCTTTGGTCTTTGCTATACGTACGGACATCTCACGTACAGGATACACAAACAACAGACCAAAAAGTAAATGCACCAATCTATCATACATGTTTCGTTCTGTTCCTAAGTACTCTCCTAGTGTGTACCCCCAAGGAACCTCAGCATAAGTGTAGTGTGAGCCAATCACATGCAAAATCATAAAGAATGTCATTAAAACATAAGAAAAAAGTGAAAACTCAAACATACGTCCTGTCAGTAAAATCAATATCATAAACAGAAGAACTAAGACATTTTCTAAAACCCAATCAGCATAATGCAAAGGCTCAATCGCAGCCCATATCCATGTAATGCCAAAAGAAAAGAGTAAAATAAAATAGACAATCTTTTTTTTCATCTCTACTTCTCTACTTCTTTTGAAAAATGACAATATTTTTGTTAATCGTTTTCAAAACCTTTAAACCTACTTTTTCAGCCATCACATTAAAGCTTGTCGGCGTAAAAAAACTAATGTGTGTAGGATCTCGCCTATACCACCAAGCTAAAAATTCTTTGTCATCTTTTGGTGGAAACTTAGTCATAAGTACGATATAGGAGTTTTCATTAAGATGCTTAACTAATAAGGCTAAAACTTCAAGGGGTTTTTGTAAATGTTCAAATACTTCTGTAGCACTAATTAAATCATACTTTTTATCTTCATAAACTTTTTTAGGAGCATAATATAAATCATAAATATCCACCTCAAAACCTCTACGTTCTAAAAGTTTTGAGAGTACAGGTTCTGGACCTGAACCAAACTCCAATACGCTTTGAATATTTTTTCTATATGGCTCAATACTAAGCTCAATAAAGTCTTCAAACATCTTCACATAACCTTCGTTTTGTAGACTATTGTTATGTTGATCATACTTACTTTTTTCATCAACTTTATTAATAATATATTGATCATCCAAAGAAACAAAACCACAAGATAAACACCTATAATAAGCCAATTCTTTTTTAGAATCTTCAATGCTACGTGTTGAAGCATCACAAATTTTACACCTATGCATTGCATTCCTTGTTAACACTTTTAGTTAACATTATAACAAATTCAAAAGAATAAAACTCTTGAAAACTAAATTGTGCCTAATAAATTCACAATAATAATTAACTTCAATAACTATATGTTATTTAAGCCAAAAAGTGTTAAAGTATCATATATTTAATATAAAGGATAAATTACATGAAATTACTATTAAGCTTAATAATCGCAGGATCAGCACTATTTGCAGGGGGAGATATTCTTCCAGTTCAAGTTTACCAGAAAGCAGCACCAGCACCAACAAAATGCTACAAGCCAAACATTCAAAAATGTGATGATTGTGAAGACATAGCAATGTTATGTCCAGATGATCCTAATTTACCATTAGCACAAACGGAACCTTGTCAAGCAGTAAATCAATAGCATCACTTTTTACCACCTCTTGGTGGTAAAAGACCATACAAGTTAAATCTTTCTTTCCAGTTATATTTTTTATCTTCTCTAATTTTTTCAAAATACAAATCACCAGCATAACGCCAAGCATCTAAAACAATACTCTTTTCAATACCCTCTCCTTTAACTGAAACAGCCAATGCATTATGCTCGTTTAAATACCCTATGTTTGCCCCAATAGTATAAAGTTCTAATGTTTTGTAATTTTGTTTTAACAAATGTTTTAATAAATCTTCTGCCCACTCATGGCATAAACCTTTCTCTTTTATGCCCATGTTGACTAAGGTATTTTGTATCCAAGGGGAAGAGATGGCTTTGTACTTTTTAGAAAGTTGAAAACTGTACTCAATGCTCTTGAGTGAAAGATTTCTTGCTTCTTCTTCATTCACTTTAGAATCTAAACTCATAATCAAATTTTTCAATTCATTTATCCTCTTATTCATTACCTCTACAGCAGGTTGCTTAACACTACAGCCTAAAAAAAGAAAAATGAAAAGAATGAATCTAATCAGCGTAAAGTCCCATTAAATAAGCATGACCTAACCACAATAAAAACAGGGAAATCCCTAAGTAAACCCACAAATATTTAGGATTTTTAGCAATCATAAAGCCACCCACCATTCCAGCCACTAAGCCACCAACATGTGCTGAAACATCAATAGAAGGAAAGGCAAAACCAATCACAAGGTTAATAAGCAATATGA
>CACVAZ010000200.1:0-6294 GCA_902727995.1 uncultured Sulfurovum sp. | reverse complement strand
AAAAAAGAAAAAATTAAGGATAAAAAAGGAGAACCCAGCTGTAAAGTACTCACTACAGGAAAGACCATATGCACAATGGGTAACATCAAAATAAAAATACCAAAACTAATAAAAAGTGTCATCAAAGTTTTATTTATCTTTGAAAAATGCTTAAGCAACAAAAAAATATAAAAGACACCAGCCACCGAAAACCAAAATGCTAAAGAGAGTAACATCTTAGGAAAGATAAGCAGTAAAACTAGAATAATCGTCGCTAAAAAAGTAAACGAGAGCAACTCCATACCTAAAACCAAAAGCATCCAAGCTACAGTCATCATGGCGAAAGAGCGAAGCAATGAAGGAGGAGCATCCACAAACCAAACATAAAAAGCTAAGATAAGTAAAACAAGCAAACCCACATCATGTAAATCAAATCTATAGGGAAAGTATTTCTTTTGAAATATTCTGTAAAAAGGTCGAATGAGAAAAAACAATAAACCAGACAAAATTGCCAAATGAAAACCACTTAATGCAATAAGATGGCTTACTCCTAAAGTTGAAACTTGAGTACGTAATGCTTTGTCCAAAGGGGTTGCGAAATAAATGGCTTTATAAAAAGAAGAAATCATCTTATTAGCATGTTGTCTTTCAACAAAGGCTAAAAAGTCACCTTTAGTACTTTTTTCTTCCTCATAAATTGTATTAACTTTTGAGAACATAAATGAAGTACCTAAATAGTCAAAAAAACGCATATTTTTATGAGGAAAAAGCTTTAAACGTATTTTTTTGTTAATCTCATTGGCTCGAATTTTTGTTCGTGAAAAAAAGTTCAAATCTAAAGCAGAACTATAAACTTTTAAAATAGTATAATATTTACCTTTACTCGATTTTTCATATGCTTGAATAACCTGAACATCTGTGTAGAAAAAAGGTTTTTCTTTAAATTCTCTGTATTCTTGATATAAAAAGAAAAGACGTATTAACAGTAGAAATAACAGAACAAACATACTTAGCCAAAACTGTTTTAAATTCAAAAAAAGTTTTGGTTTCTCTAACATTACTTAGCCCTTAAATCATAGGTAAATCTATGTTCCCCATGTCGCGTGTGTCCATGTTTTCATCATCATAAATTATTTCAAAAGGAGCATCTCCCCCTTGGTGAGCATCAATGAATCGAGTAAAACGTTTTTGAAAAAGTAACTTTACGGTTCCAGTAGGTCCATTTCTATGTTTACCAAGAATTAACTCCGTATCTTCCTCAGGTTTATTTTGAAACTTATTTTCATACTCTTTCCCCTCAGCTTTCGCTTTCATCTCACGCTCTTTTTCAGCAGCCTCACGATAAACATCATCACGATAAACAAACATAACAATATCAGCATCTTGCTCGATTGATCCACTTTCACGTAAATCAGAAAGCATAGGACGTTTATTGTCCCTACTCTCAACCCCACGATTCAGCTGTGAAAGTGCTAAAATTGGGATTTCTAACTCCCTAGCCAACTGCTTTAGCCCTCTTGAAATCTCAGAAATAACTTGTTGACGACCCTCGGAATTATCCCCCGACATCAATTGTAAATAATCAATAACAGCCATCGTAATTTCAGGGTGTTTCGCTTTAAGCTTTCGTAACTTTGAACGCACATGATGAATGGTTGCTAAACCACCATCATCTACAAACAGTTTTCGTCCTGCCATTTTATCAGCAGCTTTTGAAAGGTTTGACCACTCATCATCCGTCAAGTCACCAATTCTAAGTTTTTGAAGAGGAATCGAAGTTTCGGTAGAAAGTAAACGAAGCATCAGTTGTTCAGCTGGCATTTCTAGTGAGAAAAAAGCCACACCCTCCCCTCTTTCAATGGCTTTTTGGGTCATGTTTAGAACTAGCGACGTTTTTCCCATCGCAGGTCTCGCAGCGATAATGACCAAATCCCCTTTACCAAAACCTTGAGTTTTGTCATTCAGGTTATGGAATCCTGTATCTATACCAAGAAGTTTAGAATTACCCAATGCCTTTAGACGATTAATCTCTTCAATCATCGAAAGTGTAATCTCTTTAGACTCTCTAAAGTCCTCAGAAGTAGAATTTTGAGTGATTTCATAGAGCTTTTTTTCTACCATATTCATGACTTCATCTGTTGGTAAGTCATCTTCTATGGTTACTTTTTTAATGGTAGTCGCTAAAGTGGCTAAAGCACGTTTGGTTGAACGTGATTTAATCTCACCTAAGTAAGCATTGGTATTTGAAATAGGATTAGAAGCTAAAATGTCAAGTAAAGCTACCTCATCATAATTACCAGTAGCGTTTAGTTTCGTCTTTAAAAACTCTTCATCAATGGGCTTGTCTTCTCTCGTCAAATCCTCCATAGCGACAAAAACATGTTGATGAAAAGGCAAATAAAAGTCATGAGCTTTTAACTTAGCTGCTAATTCTTCAAATATTTGAGGGTCAAAGATGATGGCTGAAAGTACAGCTCTCTCAATGTTTAAATTGTACATGTTTTCACTCATTAAAACTCCCTAACCTTCAAATAACTTACGCTTGTCTAGCAGCAAAAGCCTCAACTTCTTCTACAAAACGGTCAACCAATTCATTTTCAGGAAGCCGTGCCACTACTTCACCCTTTATCATAACAAGTCCTGCTTCTTTTCCGTAAGCAATGGCAACGTCTGCATGTTTTGCTTCACCAATGGCATTGACCACACAACCCATCACAGAAACATCCATTGGCGTTTTAATGTGTGCTGTTCTTCTTTCTACTTCGGCTACAGCTGACACTAAGTCGGCTTCAATCCGTCCACAAGTAGGACAAGAGATAATGTTTAATCCCTCTTTAATACGTCCAGAATCTTTTAAAATGGCTTTTCCAACCTTGATTTCTTCTTCAAGCTCACCTGTAATTGAGATACGCATTGTATCTCCAATACCATCAAGTAATAAAGCTCCAAGACCAATAGAAGATTTAATCGTTGCATGAAAAATGGTTCCAGCTTCTGTTACTCCTAAATGGAAAGGATAGTTATTTTTAGGGCGTAACATTCTATAAGCATCAACCGTACGGTCAACATCAGAAGCCTTAAGTGAAACTTTAATGTCTGTAAACCCTAAGTCTTCTAAATACTTAATATTATACTCAGCAGAAGCGACCATACCCTCAGCTGTTGCTCCATACTTGTTGTCAAACTCTTCTTCTAGTGAACCTGCATTAACTCCAATTCTAATGGGTAAAGAACGTTCTTGACAAGCTTTTACAATCTCTTTAATTTTATGTTTGTCATTAATATTACCAGGGTTAAACCTAATACAGTCAACCCATTTAGCTGCTTCGAGTGCCAGTTTATAATGATAATGTATGTCTGCAATAATGGGCAAAGAAACTTGTTCTTTTATGGCTTTTAAAGCTAAAGCATCTTCCATCTTCGGCACAGCCACACGCACCATGTCTGCCCCTGCAAAGTGTAAACGGTTAATCTGTTCTACTGTTTCAGCTACATTATGGGTGTCAGAGTAAGTCATGGACTGTACAGAAATAGGGGCATCACCACCAACAGCTACATCGCCTACATATATCTTTTTAGTGGGGTATCTTTCTTTCATCTTTTCTTCTTTATTTTAAATTATAAATCTATATTTCTTATAACGAATTCTACCTAAATTCATAATATTCTATGTTAAAAATATCAAGAAAATTCAACGGGATCCATATCAATTTCTATTAAATTATTATTAACAGCATGTAGGGCTTTAAGTAATATCGAACGCTTTTTTGCACGTAGTAAAATATTAAACCTATATTTATTCGCAATACGTTCAATCGGTGCTTTTCCATGCCCCACAATCTCAATGCCTTCAAAAGCCTTTAATTTTGTTACCGTATCTAAAGTCGTTTTTCCAGCTTTTTCTTCTTTAACATGTGAAATTAAAATACGTGCCAAGGAGACAAAAGGAGGGTACATGTCTTCCACAAAAAACATCTCATCTTTTAAAAACGCTTCATAATCATTCAAATAAAGGGAAAAGAAATCTGCATTTTGTGACTGAACAATCACCTCGGCACTCTTCGCCCTACCTGAACGTCCTGCAACTTGAAGTAACAATGACATTGCCCTCTCTCTCGCCCTATAATCACCCAAACCTAAAATATAATCCATCCCCAAAATAACCGAAAGCGTAATGTTCGCATAATCATGCCCTTTAGAAAGCATCTGTGTTCCCAAAAGTAAATGGCTCTCTTTATTTTCAAAACGTTTTAACGCTTTTTTTAATTTTCCTGCTGTGGTGATGCTATCTCTATCAAACTGTTCTACTACTATTTTAGGTATGCCTTGCTCTATCATCTCTTTAGCTTCTACGGTTCCCATACGTTCGCTAGTCAAAGGCTCATGTCCACAAGCTGTACAAATGGTTCTTATGGCTTCTGTATAGTTACAATAGTGACATTTCAGATGCCTAACCTTTCGGTGCAAAGCCATACCCACAGAACAATAAGGACAAAGATGTGTCTTACCACATTTTTGACAATAAAGGTACTTAAAATTTCCACGTGTAGGTACAAACAAAAGTGACTGACTATCTGCTTCAAAATTTGCTTTTATCTTTTTTATCATCTGGTTTGTAAGTGTTGAACCCTCAACAAAGTAATAATTTTTTTCAGTTTCTATAAAAGGTTTTTTGAGTCTCACCACCTCATATTTATGATACGAAGCCAAACTTGGTGTAGCAGAAGCCATAACAACTTTGGCTTTTAATTTAGAAGCCATATACACAGCCATATCCCGTGCATGGTAACGGGGTTTCATCATCGCTTTATAGGAGTCATCATGTTCTTCATCAACAATAATTAAACCTAAATTTTCCAAAGGGGTAAACAAAGCTGATCTTGCTCCTGCGACAATGTCTATTTCATTATTATAAATTTGTTCAAGTATCTCTTCTTTTTTCTTTTTGGTCAATTTAGAATGCCACATCACAATGCGTTTTCCAAAATACTTTTCTAAACGTGTTTGCATTTGTGGGGTTAGCGATATTTCAGGCATAAGAAAAATACATTGTTTGCCCTCTTCAATGGTTTTTGCCATTAAATTTATAAACACTTCTGTTTTTCCTGAACCAGTTACCCCAAAAAGTAATGCTTTGTCTTTTTGAAGAAGTTCTTCGTAAGCTTTTTGTTGATCTGCAGATAATATTGGTAACTCGTAGGGTGCGATTCCCATCGCACCATTATATTCTTTTGATATTTGCTGCGATGGCAATCGCACCTTACATGGCACAAACAATGCAATAGCCTCACCAAAAGAAGAAAAATAATAAGAAGCAATAAATTTAGCTATTTCAATTTGAGAAGAAGAATAAATAGTCTCTAAAATATTTGAAATTTCAGAAGTCTCAAAACCTTCAGGCTTTTCCACTTCTTTTAAAATCATGGCTAATTTAGTTTTAGAATGTACAGGTACGTCTATAAGTTGACCTATTTTCATAGGTTCTTTAGAATGATAAGTGAGGATGGGGGCTGAAGAACGAAGAAGTATAATCTGATAGTAATAAATAGAAAGCTCCTAAAAAATACTACTACAAAATAATACTTTAAGTTCATCCATATATTTAGAATCAATAGATGCAAGTTTTTTATCAATAATTTCAGAACTTAGTGTAAAACATTTATCATACTTTACAAAAGAGATAAGCTTTAATTCACCCTCTTTTAGATTAGTTGAATCAATTTTATACAAAGTATTTTGAGTTGATTTGGAAGTGATTTGAAAACAAACTATATCATGCAAACTATTTTCATCTTTAATGATAAGTACAGGTCGTTTTTTTGATTTAGAGAGGTCTGTAAAAGGAAAATGAATAAGAACTATGTCACCCTTTTTATAAGTCATCCCATGCCTCATCATCACTGTTATTCCAAGTTTGTTTCATAGAGTTAACTTGTAATTTCATTATAGGAGTTATATTTTCAATATTAAATTTTCTCTTTTTCTCTACATCAACATAAGAAAAAGGTAACACTAAAATCTCTACTTCTTGATCAAGATATTCTTTTGGTATCTTAATCATATGGTTTTCATTTGTTACTCTAATAATTTCTCTATACATAAAAACTCCTTAAATTAAAGTGTAGGCAATTATACCATAAAAACTAATCTAAAAGTGCATCACAAGTTCCAGCTGTTTTACAAATAAACTTACCATTGCTGATAATAAATATAGGGTTCGTCATAGAGTTTTGGTTAAAAGTATATTCTGTAAGTTCTCCATTTATTGACCAATGTCCTGAATGGGTTGATGATGTCATAGGATATTCCAAAACA
>CACVAZ010000199.1 GCA_902727995.1 uncultured Sulfurovum sp. | reverse complement strand
CATTTGGGTGAAGAAAAGCGTTTTATTATCATTCGCCCAAGTAGCCCCACCCGTTGTGTTTTCAATGGTCTCTTCAAATATTTCACCTGTTTCAAGGCTTTTAAAATAAAGGGTATAAATACGACGTGAAACATTATCTACTCCAAAACAAAGCATCTTATTGTCAGGGCTAATACTCAAACCACCCACAGCATAATACGCATGACCCTCTGCCAAAACATTAACATCTAAAATAATAATTTCATCGGACTCAAGCTTCTCTTTTTTACGACAATAGATAGGATAATCTTTCCCATCTTCATAACGAGCATAATACCAGTAGCCGTTCATCTCATACGGTACTGAAGAGTCATCTTTGACTATCTTGGCTATCATCTCATCATAGAGTTCTTTTTGTAAGGCTTCGGTAGGTTTTAACTGCTCTTTTGTGTAAGCATTTTCAGCATTAAGGTAGTCAATAACTTCTGAGTTTTCTCGGTCATTTAACCAATAATAGTTGTCGATACGTTCGTGATTGTGTTTGCTTAGGGTTTTAGGGATTTTTTTGGCTTTTGGAGGATTCACTTAT
This sequence comes from uncultured Sulfurovum sp., assembly GCA_902727995.1. Lineage (GTDB taxonomy): Bacteria > Campylobacterota > Campylobacteria > Campylobacterales > Sulfurovaceae > UBA1140. The sequence goes on along the minus strand of CACVAZ010000199.1, from coordinate 2,040 downwards.
TTTCCTAAATGATTATTTTATGGTATTTTATCTAAATTTTTTTAAAAATAAATATTACTTAAAAGTGAAATAAGTATACGCGATGAATTGATTCAAGCCTTTTAGAAAATTAAGCTAAGTACTGTAAAATTCTTTCCATCAAAAAATAAGGACATAAGCATGGCAGAACAAGAAGAAAACCAACCAACAAATCAATTAGACGAAAAGTTTTATGAAAGAGCTGACAGTTTTATTAACTTAGCCAATGAAGCAATAACGAAAGAAGAAGCCAGTGCTGGACAAGTAGCAAACTCTTTAATGTTTGCAACATCACGTTTTAACGCATGGGTTACAGCAGCTGGTTACCAAAAAGCTGATGACTTAGCAAAAGAAAAAGAAGCAATTATTGAATTCTTTACCGAACAATATAAATTAATGCTTTCTGAAAATATTGACTCTTATGTCACCAATTTCAATGAGTACTTAGGCTATTCTAAAGAAAACTTTAAAAAGTAGACTATGGTTCAACCCCTGCAAGTGTTAAAGCAAAAAGAACATCTACCCTATTTTGTTTTAACACTTTACTGGCTTCCATAAGCGTTGTTCCAGTGGTAACAATGTCATCTACTAAAATTACTTCTACCCCTTTTTTACCTCTATAAACAAAGTCTCTAGGATTTTCTAGTCGAAATTGTAATGTCTTACCGGAATAGTTTATTTTGTTTTGAGCCATTAACCTTGCATGTTCTACCTTGACATTTTTCATCTTCATTTCATGGGTTAAAAGTGCTACATGTGCATAGCCTGATTTTACATTTTCATCAATACCTACTACATAAATAACTCGATTGTCTTCTTTCATAAATTTTTTAATAAAAGGTTTAAAAGAAAGTTTAGCCAAGGCTTTATAGAGTTTAAAACCTTGTGGCGTATGTTTAGTTAATAATAAATCTTCTATATTTTGGTATTTAAAAAAACTATAAACCTCTAGGTCACCACAAGTTCTTTGAGTTACGCTTGGTTGTAGAAGATTACTTTGGCAAGTTTTACAAAAGGTAGCAAAATTTAGTTTGTGGCAAGATAGACAACGCATACTAAAATCATAAAATGTCTCTTAAGACAATGGCATAATGCAAAACAATAAAATTTAAAACAAAAATTCCTAATGATGAAGCACGTGACAACAAGGTTTCAAAGCGTGTTCTCTCTTTTCCATTGGTACGAAAAGCAATCCGTAAATGAATAATAGTAATCACCGTCATAATTGCCACAAGTAAAAGTTTTTCGCGTAATGCATCAATCACTTGACTATGTGCATCAAAATTAAAAAGCACGTGTATCATGTTATTTTCAAATATCATCCAAATACCTGTGCTAATCAGTAAAATCAAAACAACTATTTCAAAATAACCAAAGATAGGACCAATGCGTGGATAAACCAACTGCTGATCTTTTTTATTGCGCAATGAAATGCCTAAAACAAACATAAAAACAGAGCCACCAATCCATGAAATAGCAGCAATAAGATGTAAATGTATTCCCCAACCCAACTTTTTACCTTTTGAAATAAAATTAATGATAGTATACACAAATTAAAACACTTAACTGTAAAAAAAGGGAAATCTTGAAAAACTATTTACTCAGCACTTTTTTAGTTCTATTACTAACATCCTGTACACTTTCTGTACCAAAAATAGCTCAAAATAGTAAAACAATTAAAAGTGACAAATATCGTCTAATTTGGAATGATGACCCCATGACTACCATGACTATTGCATGGAATCAATATAAAGGACAGCCCACCCTGCATTATGGTCTTAGCAAAGAAACAAAAGAGAAAATCTTACCTCAAAGAACAACAACCTACCGAGGCATGAAGAATTACTTCACTAGGCTCAGTAATTTACAAGCCAATAGCCAATACTTTTTTAAAATTTGTACACAACAAAATTGTGGAGAGACCATGTACTTCAAAACAGCTCCTGCACATGATGAAGCTTTTACTTTTGTAGCAGGAGGTGATTCAAGAAGCATTCCTAAAGGTCGAATACGAGGAAATGT
>CACVAZ010000198.1 GCA_902727995.1 uncultured Sulfurovum sp. | reverse complement strand
AGACTGGGTTTTTATTTCGAGTTTTAATAAAAGAGCTAAAAAGAATAAGTCCTGTTAAAATGAGTAGACCATTGCCTAAATAGTCATGTGCCAAGTAGAAATTTTTTTGTTCTTGTAGTACAAATTGAGTCACAAACCAAATTCTAAAGACATTCATCGCTGTGATGAATAAGTAACCCATAATTGCCCATTTTATTTTATGAATGAGGGTAGAGGGAAAAGCAAGAATGGAAGCCAGAAAAAAGAGATAAGGAATCAACCCATTACAGGCTTTTTCTATGATAAGTGCATAATGTTCTGTAATAAAGATACGATGTGCCTCGACCATTCCCTTAGGTAAAGATAAAGAGGTAAGTAGTGTTGTTAAATTGGTTTGCAGATTATTAATCAAGAGACTAAGAGGAGAATGTTCCCAATAAAAGAGTGCAAAAAGTAAGATGATTCCAAGCCAATAAGTTAAAAGAAATTTTTTCATTATAAATTAAACCTTAAATAAATATATTAATTTTTTTATATAAATTAAATTTTATCATAGAATTGTGGAGAAATTACTTATTGTTCCAAAATATTAAATAAAAAAGTTTTAGGTTAAAAATATAAAATATTTTATGGAGAAATAATTAGGGAAGTGGAATTGAAATTATGAATGCTTTTTAGTGTGAATAAAGGCAATAAATAAAATCATGCTAGAGCAAACAAGAAAGAGATTTCCTAGATAATCATGTGCTAAGGAAAAATTATTTTCTGAATTGATTACTAGTTTAGTAATGAACCAAATTCTAAAAATATTGAGAATGGAGAGTATGAGATAGCTAAGAATAGCCCATTTAATCTTATGTTTGATTGTTGAGGGAAAAGCCATGATGGAGGCTAGTAAGAAAAAGTAAGGAATCAACCCATTACAGGCTTTGTCAATGACAAGTGTTAACTGCGTATTAATGAAGATAAGATTTTCTTTCATTGCCTCTTCAGGCAAAGTTAAACTGGTAAGAAAGGAGCTTAGATTGACTTGCCATAGGTTAATACTTTTTGCGATGGGTGAAAAATCCCAATAAAAAATGGCAAACAGAAAGAGAAGTGCTAGAAGATAAATTAAAAGAAATTTTTTCACTATTTTGCTGGGTTACCTGCTATCCCATTTTGATTATTAGTCGCTGGATTGCTTGTTCCTGCTGGATTGGTACTCGTAGCATTGGTGTCAGGTCTTTTAGGGGGAGCTTCAGCAATATTTTGGGACATAAAGAGTTGAGGGTTTTGTCCTTTTATTTGAATTATGGCTAAAATTTTGTCTTTCTTTTTACTTTTATAGATTTTGAAAAGTTTAAGATTTTTGGCAATGACATCAATTTCTGCACGTTCTTCATTTTTGAGAGGAATGTTATATTTACCACCCTCAACACGTAAAAGGGTATTGTCATTTTTGTAGACCAACCAAACAACTTTGGCTTGAGCTAAACCATACAGTGAGTGTGAGGTGTTGTAAATGGTTAATCGGTGAAACTTCTCTTCACTATTAATGCTAATGTTATGGTCGGCATGCATTAGATCTTTGTAGAGTGTGGTAGAACCTTTTAATGTGGTACTTGCTTTTTGTAAGTAGTTAAAAAGATGTAGATTCGAAGCCCTCATAAGGTCAGCACTTTTGTAAAGTGCCATAAGTACCAAAGCGAGTAGGGTAATGGAAATTAGCACTTCTACAATGGTAAATCCTGCCTGTGTTCTTTTCATTTTAGCCTTCCATAATCCCAATACGAATGGCTTCTTCGTAAGAAGTTTCACCAGCTATCATCATGTCAGCGAGTTTATCAGCAATGGTTCTCATGCCTTTTTTCTTGACCTCACTACGAATTTGATGGTCGTTAAAACCTTTTTGCATTAACTCTTTTACATGATCATTCATAATAAAAAGTTCACCAACAGCTTGTCGTCCTTTGTAGCCTGTAAAATCACACTCTGTACATCCTTTTGCTTTAAAGTAAACGCCCTCTGGTAAAGAGAGTTCTTCTAAAACGCTAGGTGCTAGAGAGCTTGGTGTTTTACAAGCTGGACAAAGCTTACGTGTCAGTCTTTGTGCTAAGACACCGAGTAAAGTCGATGTGAGTAAAAAGTCTTCAATGCCCATGTCCATGAGTCTTGAAATAGCTGAGGTAGCATCATTGGTATGCAGGGTAGAAAGCATAAGGTGACCTGTTAGTGCTGAACGTAATGATATGTCTGCTGTTTCAGCATCACGAATTTCTCCTACCATGATAATGTCAGGATCTTGTCTTAAAATAGAACGTAGTCCAGCTGCAAAAGTAAGACCTACTTTTGAGTTTACTTGAATTTGGTTAACATTTTCAGCGTTGTACTCCACGGGGTCTTCAACGGTAATAATATTTTTATCAGGGGTGGCAATGTGTTGTAAACAAGCATGTAAAGTAGTCGACTTACCTGAACCTGTAGGCCCTGTTACGAGTATCATTCCATGGGGATGGGTTAATAGTTTGTTTAAATCTTCTGTAATGTCATCGGTAAATCCAAGTGTTTTAAGAGTTGGAATACTCTCAGAGGTCATTAGTAGTCTCATAACCACTCGTTCCCCATGATAGGTTGGTAAAACAGAAACCCTAATGTCTAAGCTATTC
>CACVAZ010000197.1 GCA_902727995.1 uncultured Sulfurovum sp. | reverse complement strand
TTTTAAAGATGATGGTTGCGACTTTATCTTCTCCTTCAAATCCTAAAATATCATTAATCAGACTTTCAAGTAAAGAGGTATCATTAGGGTCTCCAAAGATTTTTTTAAAACCAAAGTCGGTAAAGGGATTAATATATTTTTCATAGACACACATGGTTTCTCCTTGGGATTTTGAGTTCGGATTTTATGTTGCAGTATAGCATTTTTGTTGTTAGGGGTGGATTCGAAGTTATAAAGGTGGAAACTCGTATAATACAAATGTAGTAGTTAGCTTATATACGTATCCCACCGAGGACGGATGGGAACGAGTTAAAGCGTTTCATCATGCCATTGATAAAATATGGGAGAGTGTTTTAGATATGAGTGAGGAGTATAAACTTATTCAAGTTTATACTGATAAAATTGAGGGAATTGTGTCTGTTGCTCTTATAGGCATCCCAAAGCTGAAGCTTTGGGACGAGGGAAAAAGAAAATAGCCCTTACTATTTCCTAATATATTTTACACTTCTATTTTATTATCAACATACAAAACAACATCTTTTATAACCAATTTTTGAACAGCAGACATAAGCGTTTGCATACTTTCATAGTTTGGCTTTTGGTTTTTAGTTGGAAGCTTCATCTTCAAATCTAAACTTTTAGAACTTCGTAGTTTTGTTCCATAATTAAACTTCCCCAAAATCGATTTTCCCATAGAAGTTGTAAAGAAGAGCATGGTTTCTCTTGAATATTCTTTTTTTGTATTCCAGTAAACACCAGTATCATCACCTGCACCAAAATCATAATCACGATAAAAAGTATTTCCAAAAATATCTATTGTAATTGAATTTTTTGGAAAACTAGCCACAGGGTTTGAGATGTGATTTACAATTCCTGTATTTGTTGTTCCAGCCATTACAAAAGGAATAGTCCCTGAAATTTGGTTATCTTTCGTAAGCCTTCTTCCTTGGATAATTTTGTTAAAAATATTTTTATAAATAAATTCATCCCACTCAATCTTCCCATTCTCAAAATCTTCTAAAACCTGCTCTTCTTCAGCCGTCAAAATATAATCTTTTAATCCACTAGCTTCTAAATAAGCTTCTAGTTTTTCTATGCGTTCTGCTTCTATTTGTGCTATAAAACTCTCCATAAACTCAAAGTCTATTTTATTGTTTTTAATTGGGAGTTGGATTTTAAATTTATTAAATTCATTTTCAAAATTTCTAACCAAAACATTTTTAAAAACATCTTGATTTTTATTGAGTAAACTAATAAAATAAATAGCTAACCTTGGAGTTAAAGAAAATAACTTTGGGATTGCTCTTTTTGTAAATTGCCCTGCATAAAAGTCTTTTTGCATATAAAAAAATTGCATTCCCATCATTCCTACAGCTAAACAATTTCCTTTGATTTTATGCTCATCATCTAAATAATCTACATAACCAAAAATACCATTATTAAATACTGTTCTTGTAAAATATGGATATTCTCCTTTTCCATTAAATACAAAACTGTCTTTATTTAATTGTCGATTGCTTTTTATCTCAAACAAATCACCCAATCTATATTCTCCCCACTTAACGCTTTTTAATTGCTCGTCAAGTAGGGACTTTACTTTCCCTCATCACCTCTTTGTTTCAAAAGATTGGAAACTTCCCAAGCCAAATAATCACTAACTGTTTTTTTAAAATCTTCTAATGTAGGTTTGGTATCAATAGGGGCTGACTGATTCCAGTCTGCTCCATTTTTGGGGTCTATATGCCCCTCGTAATACTCTTTTTCTGTAAATATATTGAGTTTACTTTTACCAAATCGTACCAACTTTACAATCTCTTCATATCGCTCTTTTGCTCGGTTGGTATCTTTTAGGTTGTTGCTTCCTTTTTTACGGTTCGTTCTTGTGTAACCATCATTAGTAAAATCTATAAACTTGACTGTTTCGTCTGCATGGTGAGCTTCTCCTACTTTAAAAACATAGATATTGGTTTGTACGCTTGATTTGCCTATGAATATATCTACAGGCATTTTTATACTGGCTACCAAGGTATGTTTTTTGAGTATGTTTTGATTATACTCTTTGGCTTTTCCTGAACCTGCTGAATTTTGAATAATAATCGCTCCATAACCTTTGTTCATCATATTTAAAGCTTTTTCTACAAAGTTCATACCATTTCCACTCGCAGAATAAGGAGGATTAAGCACAAAAGCATCGGCAGGAAATTTATTATCTGTATCACCAAAACCATAATTTCCCTCAAAATCTCTCAATGAATCTTTATTTAAAATATTGGAACTTCCATCTCCCATCAAAATCATGTTTAAAATGGCTAACATATAAATGTTTGATAACACTTCTAAACCCAAGAGTTGTTCTGCTTTAATTTGAAGCTCTTTTTGTTTTCGTTTATCAGGTGAAGTTATACTTTTTGCATCATTTAACATTTCGTTCATCGCAGAAACCAATAATCCTGCTGAACCAGTAGCAAAATCCCACACATACGAATCTTTATTGACTCGTGCTAGTTTCACCAAAAGCGTAGCCACATAAGAAGGTGTAAGTACCACGTCATTGAGTTTATCTTGTGTAAATCCAAGCCAAGAGTACATTTCATTAAAAAGTTTGCCTGTAAAGTCTGTGGTTAAATCTATTTTATAATAGAAACCCAAATCATCTACTACTTTGATAAAAACTCTTTTGAGCTGACTCTCTACCTTTCCATTTTCAACCTTATTGATATTTTCTGTCAAAAGGGTATTTTGTAGCGTTCTTATAATCAATTCTTTTTTATCTTGTGGTATATCTCTTACCTCTAAAAATTCTATGATTTTATTGATGAGTATATCTCCATCTCTTTTTCCTTGTTGGGTAGAAGATTTTAAATCACTCTTTTCAAGTCGTTTGACTTTATCTTCTACACCAATGGTAGCAATAATAACAGAAGCTACAAGATAGACACGGTCATTTTCTCCTAGCCCTGTTTCATTTTTATAAATATCATTGTTGAGTCTTACTAAATTGGTATCAATCTCTCTTTCTCTTTGTTCTTTGACAAATGCTAACTCTTCTTTGCCTAATTTTAAAGTTTTTACTTTTTTAATAAAATTATCAAAATTATGAAAAGCTAAAAAAGAAAAATCTGAATACTCACCTACTTTTTTTCCTGCTCCTAAGTTTGATTTTGAAGTTGAAACAAAATAAACAGAAATTTGATGTTTGATTTCTCCTTTAACATCTTTATAACCCGTCATTCCAATAGCGATAATATCTTTATAATCTGTATAGTGTAACAAAGCATTGGCATAGTGTACTGCACCATTGACGGCATAATTTTTTATATTATTAAAGTGTGGTTCATTTTTGGCATTTTTATTTTCAACTTGTCCATTGCTATCAAGTTTTTCTAATTTTCCTTTGAGTCCTTTATATTCAATAAGTATTGGAAAAGGATTACCGTCATTATCTTTTAAGAGTAGTTTTGCATCAGGACGATTACCCCCTTTTCCACCACCTTTTGAAAAATACTCATTTAATGCACCATCTATTTCATCCGTTAACTCTTCTTGTTCTAATTTATAGTTTAATTTGTACTCTTTTAGCAACCCATTGGCTAAGTCTGCAATGTTTGGTTCTATTGATTTTGCCATCTATTTTTATTCCTCATCTCTTTTTCTATTAACTTAAACGCTATTAGTTATTTGATTGTTATTTTAGCGTAAATCTTAAATGGATACAGATTAATAGTTTCCCCTTCTTTACCCTCTATTCCTTCTCTTTTAGCACTTAGTAAAGACCATAATATATAGATTTGAAAGCTATAAAAGAAACATTTATAATACTTTGGGAAACATCTCTATTACCTAGAGGAAACTTTTCTAATACTGAGGGAAACATTTATAATACTATGGAAACCTAACTAAGTATATATTGTTTCCAATTTTGATATACTTCTCCCAAATAAAAAAGGTGCTAGAATGTTAGGAATGAATACAAATGAAATAATTATAGATAAACACAGTTCTAGCATTCAAATAAGTAATAAAATTTCTGCTCTACAAAGAAAAAGTTATAACTATATGCTAAAGGTTGCAAAAAATGAATTTAAAACCAATCCAGCATTACGAAAATTTACCATTACAGCCGATGAACTTTTAGTGTTTTTTGGTTTTGGAGGTAAAAATCATAATTATATAGAAGAGGAGTTAAGTAAACTCCGAAAAATAGATGTGAAATATAATATTCTTAATAAAGATAAAAAACGAGAACGTTGGGGTTCATTTGCTTTGATTGCAGGATATGAATACAATCATGGAATAATCACTTATTCATTTCCTCATCAAATTGAAGAGATGATGTTAGATTCTAAAATGTTTGCAAAAATTAATTTGGTTACCATCAAAGGACTAAAAAGTAAATATTCTCTTGCTTTGTATGAGTTAGCAGAAGATTATATTAATGTTCAAATTCCAAAAATGAGTATGGAAGATTTTAGAGAGTTAATGGGATTAGAAGAGCATCAATATTATAAATTTTCAATGTTAAGAAAAAGAGTGATTGATGTCGCAATCAATGAGATAAATAGTAGTGAAAATATCTCTTTTTCAATAAGTTGTGAGTTCAAGACAAAAGCTAAAAAAATAACCCACATCAAATTCATCATCCACAAAAAAGAAAACACCGAGCAGACAGGCGAAAAACAAAAAAACTTCTACCGATGGAAAAACTTAATTGTTCAAAAATACAAAGAACAACCTCTTTGTAATAATTTAACAGAATTAGGCTATCTAAAATGGACACTTTTTTTTATAGATAAAAATGGTTTTATCGGTCGAGAGATTGAAGGGAAAAAAACAATTTTAGAAAAAGAAGAAGCTTTTAAACTTTGGGAATTTTTGTTTGAAAACCCTAAAAAACTAGAGATAGTACCACTCACGCAACTCGATATTCTGCGTAAAGATTTTAGAGGTAAAAAGATAGAGCAGATAACCACCACAGCTTTAGGTGGTCGAATGATTGCTATTTTAGAACTCAAAGAGTTCAAAGAAGAAAATGAACGCTTTGTTATTGAGATAGCACAAGAAGATGGCAATCTCTTTTGGACGCAGAAGAGTTTTAGTTTTGAAGAGATTTTAGAAATGGAGTTTATTTAAATGAAAAATAACAAACGCTTACCTGTAGGCATACAAACATTTAGCACTATTATAGAAGAGGACTATCTTTACATTGACAAAACAGCCATTGCTTTAGATTTAATTGAAAATTACCACTATGTTTTTCTATCTCGCCCAAGACGCTTTGGCAAAAGCTTGTTTTTGAGTACCTTAGAAGAAATTTTTAAAGGGAATAAAAAACTATTTAAAGGCTTAGCCATTGCAGATCAATGGGACTTTAAGAACACATATCCTGTGATTATTATTGATTTTGCAGGAGATTTTAGAAACCCTAAAAGTTTAGTTAACAATCTTATGCACTCCTTAGAACGCAACCAAGAAAAATTAGGCGTTCCCTGTAAAGAAACTCAACAATTTGACAACTGTTTTAGTGATTTAATCATCCATACTTATGAAAAATATCAACAAAAAGTGGTTGTACTTATTGATGAATACGACAAAGCCATTGTAGACAATCTTGACCAAATCGAAGTGGCTAAAGAGAACCGTGAAATTTTACATGCCTTTTATAGCATTCTTAAAAGCCTAGACCGATACATTGAATTTGTCTTCATTACAGGGGTGAGTAAATTTAGTAGAGCTTCTATTTTTAGTGGCTTAAACATGCTTGAAGACATTAGCCTAAACCCTCGCTTTGGAAACATTTGTGGTTATACCCAAAACGACATAGAAACAACGTTTAAACCTTATTTAGAAGGTGTTGATTTAAAGCGTGTCAAACAGTGGTACAACGGGTATAATTTTTTGAAAGACAAGGTTTATAATCCTTTTGATATTTTGTTATTTATCAAAAATGATTATCTATTTAAAAATTATTGGTTTAATACGGGAACTCCTACATTTTTAATTAAACTTTTTAAACAAGGGAATTACAATCTCGCGACATTTGAAAATTTAGAAGTTCCAGAAAAATTTTTGGAGAATTTTGACCTTGATGAAATTGGATTAGAAACCATAATGTTTCAAAGTGGTTACCTCACAATTAAATCCATTGAACAACAACGAAATCGTTTAAAATATACCCTTACCTATCCCAATTTAGAAACCAAAATGAGTTTAAATGATTATCTCATAGGCTATTTTGTTAAAAGTTCGCACCTCATAAATAAAGTTGAAGATAAGTTAATCGAATCCATGGAAAATAACGATTTTGAAAAACTCCGTCAATCCATAGAGTCTCTTTTTGCCTCCATTGCCTACAACAACTTCACTAAAAATGACATCCAAAACTATGAAGGTTTTTATGCTTCAGTCATCTATGCCTATTTTGCAGGAGCAGGATTTGATAAAATAATCGCTGAAGATGCTACCAATAAAGGACGTATTGATTTGAGCGTCTTTATTGATGATAAGGTATTTATTTTTGAGTTCAAAGTCGACAGCAAAGGGGCTTTAAAGCAGATAAAGAAGAACAACTATCAACAAAAATATCTCGCTGATTACCATGAAATTTATTTGATTGGAGTGGAGTTTGATAGTACTCAGCGTAATGTTATGGGGTTTGAGTGGGAAAGGGTGTGTTAAAGGTAAGCATACCTTCAACACAAGTTCAACTTTATTAAACCCTACTTTTCATAACCATCCAAACCGTTGTTCTAAAATAGCCATAAAGTTTCGTCGTCGCTTATAAGTATTTTTTAGACTTTGAACTTTTAAGATAAATGCATCTTTATCTAACAACGCTTTTAACTGAACTAAAGCATCTGCAATAGCTCTGTAGTGATTATCGCCTGTTGTTTTTAGATGCTCTTCAATTTGGGCATTAAAGAATGCAATTGCCTCTTTTTGATAGGCTTGTTTATGGTTCTTAAAAAACTTCTCTTTGTTATGGGGTAATTTATTTAACAATTCAAACATCTCTTCAATACGCTTTTCTTGCTCTAAATACTTATAATATTCAGAAACGTTCTTATCTCTCCATAATGCTTCTAATCCCTCTGGATTTTCAACTTTTTTTAACCCATCAACAATAAAATCAAAACCTCGATAAGAAGATTCTTCAATCACTTGAGATACAAAACCTCTAAATCGTTCTGCTGAAACTTCAGTTAATGCAAGAAGTTGTTGTACATACTCTAACTCAAACTTCTCTTTTAATAGCTTTTCAACAATCTTGATAGCCAACTCTTTTTTTCCATTTTCAAGATAGATAGTAATTAAAATTTCATAAACATTTTTTAAATCATGCGTTAATAAAAAGCTTTCTTTCTCTTCAAAGGACAAGAGTTCTTCAACAAAATCATAAAAACTTAAACTGCTCTCTTTATCAAAAAATTGTAATAAATCTCTTTTATCCTCTATTTCTAACCTTTCATACGAGAAAGGCAAGTAACCCGAGCTATTTGCCAACGCTCCAAATGCCATAAACAATCTAAGTTGTGATTTTCTATCTTGAATCTTATTAATCAATGCCATAATCTCATCTGAAAAAACATCAAAATCAAAATATTCTTCTCCTCTATGATCATAATAATCAATCCAAAGATAACCCTCCTCTTGTTTCTCTTCAATCTCAACAACCAATTCAAAAACAATTTCAAAAACTTCATCAGGGTTTTGATTGACAAATATTTTTAAATTTTCCATATATTCAGATATTTTTTCTTGAAACTGTTCAGGGTTATAAAGCAACTCTTCATCATCAATATCATATTTAATCGAAGAAGCAATCTCATTAATACGAATATTTAACGCTTCAACAGGAGCATCTTTTAAAATAATCTCTTTTTTAAAATTCTCAGGAGAAAACTCCATCAACAATTCAATCAATTCAGCTTTAGAAAGTGTCTCAAAATAGCTCAAAACCCTACTTTCTTGCGATAACACAATAGATTCAGTTAATTCTCTTTCTTGATTAATGCTAATCAGTGTTGCCACAATATGCTTACAAACATCATCATAAGGACAATCACATCTAGCTCTTAAATCAGCACCTTCTTTATAAAGCTTAACCTTATAAGAGTTAGCATAAGAACCTTTGACTCTAGCCGTAAGCATAGTTGTACTATCTAATTTAACATCAAATACATTATGCTCTCGATAATATCTTTTTCCTCGTGAAAAGATAGCACTATCAGCCATTGATTTTATATTAGCTTGTGTTAATTTTAGTAAATCATCTTTAAATTCTGAATGTCTGTTAAGGGTTTTTAGAAACATTTTTATTCTTTTTAGTTTTTTATATTTTACTGTAAAAACTCTTTATCTTTTTCTCTTTTCTCTATCTTACAACACTGCCCTAAGCCCAGCTAATCCACCAAGCGTTATGCCTACACCTATTCGTTCATCTATCTCATAATCTCTAGGGTTAATCCGTACCACAAAAGCATTGAGTTCAGCTGCTGTGTATTCACTTTCATATCGAACGGTAGGAATGTGTGTTCCTGCTCCTATCTCAATGATGACTAGTTTTTGTTTCTTCTCCTGCACTTCTTCTTTAAAGGCATCAAGTCTAACACTTTGGGCATTACTTCGTGTCGCATCCCACTCCCAGTCTCCAAACATTAAAATATTTGGTCGAGCAACCTCTTCACATTGTGGACAAAGAGGAATATTTTGAGCTTCAAAAACAGTCATGTCAATCTCTATTTCAACTTCATTAGCAGAGTATATCGCTACAGGGCAACAGGTACACTGCATATGATGAATACTTCCATGGCACTCATAAATTTTCTCTTCAGAAAAACCAGCCTTTTGAAACTGCCCATCAACATTTGAGGTAAATATAAAATAGTTACTCTTAGCCTCAACCAACGCTTTTAAAAGTTCAAACCCCTCATGAGGCACCGTTTCACGATACAGATTTAACCTATGCCCATAAAAAGCCCAAGCCAATTTTGGATTTGTGTCAAACCACTTTGGATTCGCCATGTCCACAAAACTATGCCCTAAGCTTTCAATGACAGGATAAGCTTTCCAAAAACCCTCATCCCCTCTAAAGTCAGGTAGCCCACTGTCCACACCCATACCAGCCCCAGCTGTTATGAATACAGCATCTGCTTCTTTTATTTTTTGTCTTGCTTTTTCTATCGCACGGCTCATCTTTTTTCCTTTAAATATGCTCTCTTTATCCATTTTTAATATATCTACTCTTTTTCTCAGTCATTCAATACAAAAACCCAAACAACCAAAGAGGCATCTTGTTCATGCTTCCCACTTCTATATCGGCTGAAACTACATAAGCATTCTCTACATCTTTTATCTGTTTGTTATTTTTACCTCGTCCTCCTACTTCAAAAGTACTTATTTCATTGACCATGAAGTCACCACTTTTTGGGTAAGATAATTGATGTTCAAAAGAGAGTTGAGAGGCAAAAAATGTCTCTCTAATCGTTCCATCTTTAGGTGTGTTACAAAAAATACTAAAGAGGTTTGTGTTATCAAGATAAAGCTTTTCGGGTTTGGAGATAATACTAACCCCATTTGACTTTGCCCCCAAGATTCTAATAAGCCCACCTGCTTCCAAAATAGTAAGATACTTATACAGTGTCTTTTGATTCAACTCCACAGCTCCACAAAGTTTTGAAATATTAATATCAAAAGGTTCACTTTGGCAAAGCATCACCATCATCTTTTTTAAAGCGTTAATCTTGTCGTATTCAATTTTATAAATAGCAGGTAAATCGGTGTTTAAAACTTGTGTCGTCGCCATCAGTAACTTCTGTAAATAACTTTCTGCACCATCTTTATAAAACGGATAAGCCCCATGTTTAAGATAGTCCTCAAAATAAGCCAAAGGTTTAATCTTTGAAAGTATCTCTATAGCAAGAGTACTATGATTTTGAAGTATCTCATCAAGCGTATAAGAAGGTAAAACCTCTCCACTCTCCAACTCCAAATACTCTCGAAACGAAAGAACAGGTAATCTATAAATAATGGCTCTACGACTCAAATCAGCTTTAGCATGGTCAATAGCCAATGCATTTGAACCTGTAAAAATAACTTGTAAGCCCCAAAAACTATCATAAATAAGTTTCAAATCTATCTCAAAGTTCTTAATCTTATGAATTTCATCAATAATCAAAACCTCCCCACCCACTTTCTGAAAAGCATCAGCAATTTTAAACAAACCCTTTTCCACTACCAAAGGATGATCAGCCATAATATAAAGGGCTTCTTTATTTGTCTCTTCTTTCAAGTACTGTAAAAGCAAGGTTGTTTTTCCAGCTCCTCTAGCCCCAATTATCCCAAAGAGTCGCTCTTTAAAATCTATCTTTTCATAGATAAATCGTTTGTAGTTTGGTACGGCTTGTGACTTAATTTGATTAGAGAGTATAAGAAGTGGGGTTATCATTTTATATCCTAGTATTGGATTTATTATCTATTTTTTATATTATAATACTAATTATAATGGTTTTTTCCTTCTTTAGTATACTTGAAATAAAATTTTCTACTTCTTAAACAACTTAGAATGACTTCCAACACGTGTTAAAGCCAACTCTAAAATTTCATTTTCTATTGGATAAATAAGTAAAGTATTACCACTTCTTTTAATATCTCTTTATCTGCTGTACTTAACTTTTTATAATCTTTTTTAAAACTGCTCGTACGAAATATCTCATACATTTAATTATCCAAGTCATCAAACAAGGCGTTGACAGTTTTAAAACTTTTACCTTTTTTATTTTTTAACTCATTCAATGCTTCTTTAGTCTCTTCCGTCGGAATTTTAACTTCAAAAGGAAGCCCTTTGTTCATGACTATCATATTATTAAAAACACCAATGGCTTGTGAGTAGTTAAGCCCTAATTTCGCTAAGATTTCTTTAGCTAAATTGTAATTTACCTCATCTACTCTAATGGTTGTTTGCGTTTTCATGATTCACTCCTATTGGAAATATATTTATTATATCCCAAATCGTATATATTTTTCTTAAGCATTAAAAATTTGTTAAGATTTGATTTGGTCGGTTTGGATAGTGAGATAAAACGCTATCTTATAATGAAAACCTCTCCAAACAAAAACTACGCTATACTAAAACCCAAAAAGGACAGAAAGGGAAGCCATGTGCAACTATGAAAAATATATCAATCCATTTACCGATTATGGCTTTAAAAAGATATTTGGAGATACTGAAAACACCGAACTACTTAGAAGCTTAATTAATGACATTTTAGGTTTAGAAGGTAAGAAAAAATAGAGACCATTATTTTTAAAAATGGAGAACTCTTACCTGATAACCCAGAAGAGAGAAAAGCTATTTTTGACCTCTATTGTATTGATGAAAATGGTTCAGAGTTTATTGTCGAACTGCAAAAAGTCTATCAAGAACATTTTCAAAGCCGAGCCTTATACTACACCACCTTTCCCATTCAAGAACAAGCCATTAGAGGTTCATGGAACTTCTCGTTAACGCCTATCTATTTTATTGGTTTACTTAACTTTGAAGTTGACCGATTTAAAACTTCTAACGAATTCTTACATCATGGAAAAATAACCGATATAAAAACCAAAGAGGTGATGTATGACAACCTAAATATGATATATGTAGAGATACCCAAACTCAAAAAAGAGAAAGAGGAGCTGAATTCTCATTTAGAGTGGTGGCTCTATGTGTTTCAAAACCTTAGTCAACTCCAAGAAATTCCCCAAGCACTCAAAGGAGATGTCATAGCCAAAGCATTTGAAAAAGCAGAATTTGTAAAACTTCCAAAAGATGAACAGGACAAATATCATAAAAACTTGAAGGTCTATAGAGATTTATTAAATAGTTTTTCTACAGCTGATAAAGAAGGTGAAAAACGAGGATTAAAACGAGGGATGGCAGAAGGATTAAAAAAAGGAATAGAACAAGGGAAAGTTAAAGAAAAACTACAGATTGCTCGAAACCTCTTAGATATTTTAGATAATGAAACCATTGCTATAAAAACAGGATTAGCGATTGAAGAGATTGAAAAATTAAGATAGTTTTGACTGAATAGAAATGTAAAACTACTTTGTATTTGTGACACGACCCCTCTATCTTCAATTTTTTTGAGATGTGTTCCAACTCTTGTCAATTTAATTACAAGTTTTTATTCTTTTAAAGACTGAACTTCTTCAAGACTCAAACCTGTTTTTAAAGCAATGGTTTCAATGTCTAAAATATCAAGTAGATTTCTAGCTATTTCAATCTTTTCCTCAAGCTTTCCTTCAATCTTCCCTTTAACAACCCCCTCTTCATGAGCCGTATCCAAAGAGTTTACAAGGTCACGATAGGTTTTTAAGTTTTTGTGATATTTGTCTTGTTCGGCTTTTGGAAGATTAATGAACTCTGCTTTTTCAAAGGCTTTTTCTATCACATCCCCTTTAAGTCGTGGGGGAACTTCTTGGAGTTGATTTAAGTTTTGTAAAGTGTAAAGCCACCACTCCAAATGGTTTGATAGTTCCTCTTTTGTTTTTTTGAGTTTAGGTATCTCTACATATATCATATTTAGATTTTCGTACATAACATCTTTGGTATAAATATCGGTTAGTTTTCCATGATGTAGATAGTTTGCTCTCTCTTTAAATTTATTGACTTCAAAGTTTAAAAGCCCAATAAAATAGATAGGGGTTAACTGAAAGTTCCATTTACCTCTTAAGGCTTGTTCTTGTATGGGAAACGTAGCATAATACAAAGCTCTACTTTGAAAATGTTCTTGATGCACCTTTTGAAGCTCTACAATAAATTCACTTCCTTTTTCATCAGTACAGTATAAATCAAAAATGGCTTTTCTATCTTCTGGACTATCGGGTAAGAGTTCTCCATTTTTAAAGATGATGGTTGCGACTTTATCTTCTCCTTCAAATCCTAAAATATCATTAATCAGACTTTCAAGTAAAGAGGTATCATTAGGGTCTCCAAAGATTTTTTTAAAACCAAAGTCGGTAAAGGGATTAATATATTTTTCATAGACACACATGGTTTCTCCTTGGGATTTTGAGTTCGGATTTTATGTTGCAGTATAGCATTTTTGTTGTTAGGGGTGGATTCGAAGTTATAAAGGTGGAAACTCGTATAATACAAATGTAGTAGTTAGCTTATATACGTATCCCACCGAGGACGGATGGGAACGAGTTAAAGCGTTTCATCATGCCATTGATAAAATATGGGAGAGTGTTTTAGATATGAGTGAGGAGTATAAACTTATTCAAGTTTATACTGATAAAA
>CACVAZ010000196.1 GCA_902727995.1 uncultured Sulfurovum sp. | reverse complement strand
AAAAAACTCAAATAGACGTTATTTTGTTTTACTTATATTTGGTTGTTAAAGATCACTCTTTGAACTCTGTTGACTCTCTCTCTTAAACTCTAAGTCGTCCCCATTGTTCTTGGACGCGTATTATAGACAATACCCAACCTAATGTCAAGGGTTTTTTTGAATTTGTGCGAAATTTGTGGAATTTGTTTTACCGACAGTCTCTAAAAGACTATCGTTTTATTACCATGAACGAAAACTCTATCATTCAAAATATAGTTCAAAGCCCGAGATAAAACCACCTTCTCAACATCTCTACCTGCTTTTTGCATCTCTCTCCATTCTAATCTATGATTGACAGGAATTACATCTTGTGCGATGATTGGACCTTCATCTAAATCATCTGTAACGTAATGTGCAGTCGCTCCTATAATCTTTACACCTCTTTTATGTGCTTGCTTATATGGATTAGCCCCAATAAATGCTGGTAAGAATGAATGATGTATATTTACAATTTGTTTTGGATACGCTTTTACAAATGTTGGTGTTAAAATTCTCATATACTTTGCTAACACTATATAATCAAATTCTTGTTCATCAATTACATTCATAACATGTTCTTCATGCTCTTCTCTACTCATACCTTCGGCTGATACTTTAAAGAACGGAATATCAAAACGTCGCACCAAATGTTCTAAAGTATCATGATTGGCAATAACAGCTTCTATATCTGCATCTAACTCACCAGCTTCATGACGAATTAAAATATCTCCTAAGGCATGTGACTCTTTCGTTGCTAAAATAACAATCTTTTTACGTCTTGGCTCTACCACATTTAAATTGGCATCCGACGGAATGACTTTTTTTAATTCATTCTCTAACTCTTCAACCTCAAAGTCACCTGTCACTACAGTACGCATAAAAAACTTACTTTGTTCTTTATCCACAAACTCTCTATTGTTTTCTATATTTAGACCTCGGTCATAAAATACTTTTGAAATTTTATAAACCAAACCTTTGGCATCATCGCAATCAATTAACACTCTTACTTTTTTTTCCATTTTTGTCCTATACTATATATTGTAAAATTATACCAATTTTTAAACAAGCTTTTTAGACAACGCTTCCCATTGCTCTTTTAACTCGTTGTATCCTGTCTTATAGGCCATCTCAATTTCTGAGAAATCAAACAAATGCATATTTGCCACACCTTTAACTTCAAAGAAAGCATCAGCCAATTTTTTAGCTGGCATAGAGTTTGAACGTATCATTATAAGTATAGAACGAATGGTTAATGATTTAAAGGAATCTAAATTTTCACCTCTTAAAGGGTTAATATTAATCGCCAAACACTTTTCATAATATTGTTGTAGAGGTTTAACAGGTAAATTATCAGAAAATCCACCATCTATGTAAGCATGTTCTCCTATCTTTTTTGCACGAAACAAAGGCGTAATCGTAGAAGAAGCAACCGTATAAGAAATTGGATTTCCCTTACTTATATAATGACTCTCTCCTGTGGCAATATTCGTCACACAAGTATGGAAAGGAATTTTCAACTCCGAATAAGATTCTATACCCAAAGCCTCTTCTAATTTCTTCTCTAGCTTATCCATCTTAAAAAGTCCTGTATCACCACTTGCCCAAACAAAAAGTTCTTTTTTCTCTAATGAATTCAAAAAAGCTAACATATCATCACTCTTTAAACCAGCTGAAAGAAAAAGCCCCACTATTGCTCCAGCACTTGAACCAGACACAGCTGTCACTTCCACACCTTCTTCTTCTAAAAACTTAATAGCCCCAACATGGGCTGCTCCACGGAGACCACCACCACTTAATGACAATGTAATTTTCATCTATACTCTTTTCTAGTATAATACCAAAAAATAAATCCGAATGGAAAAATATGAAAAAAGTATTTCAAATACAACAAGAACGAATTAAACCAGACAGAGCTGTAGATGCTATTAAAAATGAACTACGTAAATATGCAAAGCGTGAAAAGAAAAAAGAGTTACCTAACAAAAAAACAATGTATTGGGATTTTGACTGTAAATTTGGAAAAACTGCTGACTTAGCGAATAAGTGTACTTTTGAAGAAATTTCAACAAAATTAAATGCTGTAGTTGAAGATAATTGGAAAGAGTGTTATATTGAAGTTATAGCAAAAGCTGTTGATAAGTAGGTAAATCCGATGAGATAACCAAAAACCCGCAAGATTGACTCTACAGCAGAAACATGAATATCAAAAAAATAATTTTTTACAAAAAAAAGAGACCTAAGCCTCAATTTCAAAGATTTCAGAAGTAAAATCATCCAAATGATGGCAAGTTCTCTTAATTTCAGCCATAGTAACATTAGATTTCATAATCTTTTCTCCTTTATGAGCATTAAAATAGAGTTGATAGAGATTAATGGTAAAACTCCTCAAAATTGCCATAGAGAAAGGATTAACATAAGCGATATGGTCATCCTCTTTAGTAAGCCTATCTAAATGGTAGTGATAGGTTTCAATACTCCAATGTTGTAAGATAGCGTGATGAAACGATTTGGCATCATGATGTGGCTACACTAATTAGTACAAAGAAATGATAGAATTTTAAAGAAACTAAAGAGGTAGAAAAGATGGCAGGAAAAGGACAGAAGTATGCTAAAGAGTTTAAAGATTCAGCAATACAATTAGC
>CACVAZ010000195.1 GCA_902727995.1 uncultured Sulfurovum sp. | reverse complement strand
ACATGGGATGGATTGTTCAGATTTCTTTTGGACAAGTGAAAGTGCAAGAGGTCTCACAGCTTGAAGTGCTTAACACTTCAGTTGCACCTACCATGAGTTTATTGCGTTTACTTGAAGAGGGGTCACTAGAGATATCTCTACCTGATATTAAGCCGTATATGGATCATTTAGAGTATCTGCAAGATCAATTTGATGTGATTGAACTGATACATAAGATGTCTTCTTCTAAACAAGGGTTTTTAGACAGTTCTTTAAGTGTGGGGCGTTTAAAGAGTAAGCTTGTTTTACTTTCTGCACGTATTGTTGAGCGTCTTAAAATTACTAAAGAACCCATTATGGTTGAATCATTTTTTAAAGAGCATGATTTTAATGGCAAAGAACAACGAATTTTCTTAGCACTTCTCAAAGAAGAGTACTCTGGTGGAGAGGGACAGCTAAGAGACATGAACACGCTCATTGAAATTATTTCAGAGAATGAGCATGACAAAATTCGTAATCGCTCTTTATTGGAAGATGGTTCAAAGTTATTGAACAAGAACATCATTGACTATGAAGAGATTCTTAACATGTTTGGAGGTATTTCACGTTCCTTTTATTTACAAGAAGAGATTTTACAAAAAATAATTCATCCCAATAAAAAGAAAAAAGTAAGCAAGTTAAAACTCAATAAGCTGGTTGAAGAGCAGGAGTTATTTGAGTACTTGGAAGCTTCAACAGATTTGAGTGATGTGGTGCTTCATCCTAAAACACGTGAAGTTTTAGACACGCTCATAAAGCAAGTTGACAAAGAGGTTTTTGCCAAGTTAAAAGCATGGGGACTCAAAGACAAACGTAAAGGCATTAATGCAAGGATTATCTTTTATGGTCATCCTGGAACAGGAAAAACCATGACAGCTGTCTCTTTGGCAAAAACATTAAAACGTCCTATTTTGTCTTTTGACTGTTCTAAAATCTTGTCCATGTACGTAGGAGAGAGTGAAAAAAATGTGCGTAAAATTTTTGATGATTTTAAAACTTTGAGTAAAAAAGCAAAAGTTGACCCGGTTTTACTGCTAAATGAAGCTGATCAGTTTTTAAGTTCGCGTACCCAAGGGGCTGGATCTTCAGCTGATAAAATGCACAATCAAATGCAAAATATTTTTTTAGAACAGATAGAGCAGTTTGAGGGGATTTTAATAGCAACCACCAACTTACTTGACAACATTGACAAAGCATTTTCAAGACGCTTTAACTACAAAATAGAGTTTAAAAAACCTGGTAGAAAACAACGTAAACGTCTTTGGCATTTTATGTTACCTGAAAATGCAGACTATGAAGAAGGTTTTGAGGTTGAAGCATTAGCCAAATATGAATTAACAGGAGGACAAATAAACTTGATAGTTAGAAATACTGCTTATGTTGTGGCAGTACGCGATGAAAGTGTTTTTTCTATGCAAGATTTTTTGGATGAAATAGAAAAAGAGCTGGGTACAAGTTTTGAAAATGATGCTAAGAGTATGGGTTTTAAGGTTTAAACTCTTAGTATTTTATGTTTCTTGAAAAACTCATCGGAAGTGATGGCTTCAGCTTCACAAAATAGTGGAGCTAAAGTACCATTTCCCAATTTTGAAAGAACGCTTTACGTGTTAAATAGGGGTGTAATCTCAGGATAAGTAGTTAACTCTTCTGGGTTGTCGATGCCATGCATTTTATAAATGGTAGAAGCAATACTAAGTGGCTCAAAGGTATAGGAGTTTGCTTTTGGTTGATGGTACATTCGATTGACTTCTCCTGTATGGTTGACCATTGTTTCTCCTACAACACCTTGATGGTTTAAGTAAGATTTTCCACCTAGTACATAAAGGTTTTGTAAATTTCCATGATCCCAACCATGGGCAGCATTGAGGTTAACCCCTCGCCCAAATTCACCAAAAACCATGATACTGACATCGTTAATTTTACTTTCAGCTCGAAGGTGTTGCATAGCAGCCTTAAGCGTTTGAAAAAGTATTTGTGATCGTGAGATGTAGGAGGTTGAATTACTATGATCATCCCAACCACCTAAACCACTACTTCCTGAAAGGGTAATGACTTTGGTTCCTGAATTATGTTTTAAGATTTTAATGGCACTTTCAACACTAGAGGCAAAACTACTATTACTAGGGTAAGGGCTATCTCCTAAATCTGGTGTTGCTGATTCGCTAATCTTATCAATAATATCAACCAATTTTTCTCTTTGTTCAAAGGCATTTTTTATCTGTCCTTCACCATTTATTTCTTGTGCTAAAGTTGTCATCATGGCATCAAATTCAGGATCAAATCCACCTTCTTCATCACTTTTTGAATAGTTAGAATTTCCTGCTTTTTCTTCTTCAGTATAAAAAAGCCAATTTCTTGTTTCTCGTTTATAAGGATTATTAAGCTCTGAATCCATTGCTACTGGTTTAAGATAAGAATTTACAGCAGTTGAGCCTGTGGTATAAAATCGTGACTCTCCTTCTAGGGTTACAAAAGGCATAATGGTGTTACTGTTTACTTGTCCATTGGCTTCTAAAATTTGTCCTAAATTAGTTAATATCCCTGCATTGTTATCATCAAATGAACCTTGTTGATTTTGTGAAGTACAGAGACCATGTGCTTTGTTATTTGTTTCTTCTCTAACAGCAGAGTAACAGGTTCTAAAAAGACTCATGTCCCCATTACTCATCATCTCTTCCATCTCTGTTCCACCGGCTTCTGCCCAACAATTATTACTGGTTTTGGTCATTGCGTTGGTTCCTCTAAAATAAGAGGGATACTTTTTAAAAGAGGCTTCATTGATTTCATCAATATTACTAAGGTTACCATTTAGTTGACTGGCTCCACCGTAAAGATAAATAATAATCGTCTGAACATTATTAGTTGGTTGAGAAAAATTAATTTTGCTAAGATTTAACTCTTTTGAGTATGTCAATTCTGGTAAGAGTACAGCTCCCCCTAATACTAGGGAAAGTTTCATAAATTCGCGTCTTTTCATTTTATTTTACCTCTTTAAATTTATAAGTCTCTTCGAGCCTTGAGATGTATTCTAAAACAATACGTGTAATATAGTTTTTCTTTTCTTCTCGTTTTTCAAGTTGTTTATCGGCATCTTCATATTGAACAAACATATTAAACTGCCATGGAGACTTATCATCTTGAATAATTAATCCATGGAAAAGTTCAAGCTCTTTATCTGTAGCGATTCTAGCAACGGTACTTTTAAAGATAAGGTTAATGAGTGAATTGATAGACTCAATGGGTGTCTCTTGATTGTAATCAAATTTATCAAAACTTACAAAGTTTGGACTCCATCCTTGTTTACTCCAGTTTTGATAGTCATCAATGTACGTTAAATTCGCTTTTCTTGTGAGTATGGTCTCGCGAATATATTTATGATAGTTCGCAAATGAGAGTGTGTCCAATGGTACAGGGTCTAGCTTTCCTAATTTGTATTTCATGGTTGCTTGGTGCATTAATTCAAGGTTAGATCTAAAGTTATAAGCTGTTTGATAAAAGTGCTGATAATCTAATTTCTTGTCCAATGAAAAGAAGGTCTCTTCTGCTTTTTTAGCACGATTGTTTCGTAATAGATACTCTTCAGAGAAAACAATTTGTTTTAAGATGTCTTCCCAACTCTCTGGATTACTTGATACGATTGCATTGGTAATTTGGGTTCTTAATGCTGTATCACTATTAAAGAAGAAATGATCAACCAATCTTTTTGTAGCACCGAATATAAAGGCATCAGACTTAACCAATTCTTGGTAGAAATCAACGCCTGCAAAGAGGGTTGTTCCAAACAGTTCTATGGGTTCTATGTTTTCATTAAGCTCAACAACTAAGGTATTACTCTCTGGGTCTAATCTCCAATTTTGTAACGCTTTAGCTGCTAAAGGAACATGTGAATCATCAGCATCAAGGGTAAAGATTTCTAACATTTCTCGACCATTGTCCTCAGGGCTTCTAAATCGTCTCCAGTTGTCTTCACTCATCATATGTTGA
Source organism: uncultured Sulfurovum sp. (assembly GCA_902727995.1). Taxonomy (GTDB): domain Bacteria; phylum Campylobacterota; class Campylobacteria; order Campylobacterales; family Sulfurovaceae; genus UBA1140. The sequence continues at coordinate 9,463 of CACVAZ010000195.1, read as the reverse complement.
AAAGTAATAAAACGCATACCTTCATCATTTTCAAGTGCTTTTACAAGACCATTGTAAACCCTAGCAACATTGGGTACTTCAGAAGTTTCAAGTTCATAAGCTGGGGAGAACATAATGGTTTGAGTTAAGGTATAAGCTACCCAATTATCAAAGAGGTAAGAGTCCAGATTTTTCATTGCAGAGAAACGACTAAGAATTTTAACCATAGGCTCTTGTGAAGTACTTTGATAGAACTTCTCTTCATCTAAGATGTATTCTTCAAGTGCTACTTTATCAGTTTGTTCTTCTTCTAATCCATTTTGCACTTCATTAATAAAGTTACCAGCTTCTATTTTACTGTCTAGCTCATTTGCAGGGTAAGCAAAAAAGAGGGTGCTTAAAAGTTTATCTGCAACAATAAGTTTGTTTTCATCTGTTAGTGCATTAAAGTCATTGTTACTTAACTGTTTTAATTGATAGCTAGAAGCAGGTAGATTTTGCTGATAAAAGGTTAATCCTTCATATTCCAAGTTGTATTTTGGGTCATTTTTAGCTGTAACCGTTACTTTCCTAATGGTTTGGGAGCTGTTTCCAAATCTATCAGTAGCACGGTAAGTTAAAACATAATCTCCGATTACACTGGTATCTACAGAGCCTTCAATCACTAGCTCTACATTATCATCAATGTTATCACTAAGAATTGCTCCATCTTCAATGTAATTACGGTTTTTTCTAATAGACATTGGATTTCCACCAAGAAGTTCAATGCCTGGAGGAGTGGTGTCTTCTGCAAAAACAATGACTTCTCTTGTTGTCGAACTTATGTTAGAGACAGAGTCTGTTGCTGTGTAAGTGATTTCATAGTTTCCTGCAATGCTTGTGTCCACATTACTATCAATAGAGACATTAATATTTGTATCTCTATCATCACTGACAACAAGACCAGCCTCTTCATAGCTTTCTCCTACAAGAAGTCGTGTTGGGTTGTCTCCTTTCATGCTAATAGTTGGTGCGATATTATTAGCTAATAAAGGAGAAAAGTGCATCATTTCGACATCATCAATACGTCCACTTCCTTTAAGAAAGAAACCATTGACAGCAATAATACTATTGTTACTTTCATAAGCTTTTAAATCAGCTTCTAAATCTCTTGTAAATGTTTGCCATGTATTGTTTATGGCATGTACTCCGACTCCATAACTAATGGTTGAACCATTGAGACCGTAATTAATATCAATTGGTCGGTATTCTAAATAGCGACTTCCCTTTTCAGTATCAAGTGCAATTTTAATTCTAAAATCTTCATTGTATTTCATGCTCCATTGAAGAATGCTATTTTCTCGATTGTGCCATGCACGGCTTGAACCTGACCAGTAACCAAGTACATAACCATTATTGATTCCATCACCTGTAAATTCAATAACATTACTCTCTTTATCACTATCGTATAGACTCGCAATATTTGCATCTACAGGATTGTTATCATAAATTCTCCATTCCGTACTGTTTTCTCCATCAGAATAGCTATTTTTTTCTCTTTTCAACATTTGAATATCATCAATTTTACCACTACCTCGAATGGAAAAAGAGTTTACTTGAATAAGGGTGTTATTACTTTCATGTGTTGTAATGTCTAAAGCTAAATCTCTAACGAAGGTTTGCCATGTTCCATTTTTTGAAAATGTTCCTAATCCAAGTTGAATAACACTGTTATTGAGTCCAGCATCTTCATCAACGGGTGTATAGATTAAACGTCTATGCCCCTTAGTTGTTTCTGTACTAATTTCAATACTAAAATTTTCTGCATAGTTCATGCTCCATTTTAATGTTTCATACTCTGTGTTTTCCCATGAACTTTCCGTATTTCTTTCTCCCAAAGCGTAACGGTTTTGCTTCTTACTACCTTTTAGTTCAATGACACGACTTTCTTTATCGGTATCATAAACATTCGCTATGGTAGCACCTTCAGGAGTAGCATCACTTACTGTCCATCCCGTGGTTAAAGTATCTTCAGCATCCTCATAAATCTCTTTAGAGCTTTTTAATATTTTAATGTCATCAACACGACCACTACCATGAATAATAAATCCATTAATAGAAATAAGTTCATTATCACTCTCGTAGGTTTTTAAGTCAACAGCAATGTCTCTTGAAAAGTCTTGCCATGTTCCGTTAGAAGTTTCTTCTCCTAATCCAATATAAATACGGCTACCAGACAATCCAGTACTTTCATTGCTATCACTGTAACGAATGTATCGATTTCCATTCTTGGTCTCAATACGAACATAGATTTTAAAAGTTTCTGCATAGTTCATGCTCCACTCTAAAACTGTATCGTGATGATTGTTCCATGCTTTAGAACCACTCCAATAACCTAACATAAAGCCGTTGTTCACTCCGTCTCCACTTAGTTCAATTACTTGACTACTTTTATTGGTGTCGTAGACATTTTGAATGGTAGCACCTGAGGGGTTATCGTCTGAAATTCTCCATCTTTCAATACTAGAATCCTCGGCATCTTCATAAATGGTATAGAGAGGGTCTGCTGCTTGTAACTTGTTTGCAATCACTCCCTCTCCATAATCCTCAGCTGTTGTTGTAATTACTTCATTACTACTTTCAGTATCTCCACCACCACAAGCAGTGAAAATAACCAAAATCATAGAAATCAAGAGCCATTTGATACGTTTTAGTAGGGGCATAATCAATGTTTTCCTTATTTTTAGATGTGTAAAGAAGTAGTATAATATAAATATGTTTCTTTTTTCATGTTTTTTGTCAACTTTTTATATTATTTTTTTAATTTAAGTTATAAATTATATTATTGCTTATTATTATCACTACTTACTCCTTAGTTTTCATTTTTTTCAATTATAATAATCTAAACACTTTATATAGGAAATTTATATGCAAAAATTTTTACTCTTTTTAACACTTTTAAGCCATTGGCTTTTATCAGCCGTCGTTGTTCCTGATGATTATTTCATTTCTGATGATAAAGATATTGCTTATATTTATGGTGAAGAACATGCTTCGTTAATGCCTAAAATGAAAGAATATCAAGAGGAGATAGTTGAGGGTTATGACAAAGAGTTTGGATTTAAGCTTGATGATAAAATGACGGTTGGTTTGGCTTCAAGTCACAATCAAATAGCCAATGGATTTTCTACGCAAATACCCTTTAACATGCAACTCTTTTATGGGGCTGGGGCAACGTATATTGATTATTTTTCGAGTTCCTCATGGTTAAAGACTTTGATTATTCATGAGACAGCTCATAATTTTCAGTTGAATCCTAAAGAAAATTTTCTTTCTAAAACAAGTCATAAGGTTTTGGGAAATACTCCTGTTTCTTTTCTAGGACCTTTGGCACTTTTTCCCATACCTAATGTTTTAGAAAACTCTTTTGTCTTAGAGGGTAATGCTGTCATGAATGAGTCACGTTTTGGTAATGGTGGACGACTCTTTTCAGGCTATGCTTTGGCTGAAGTAGTAGCCATGGCAAAGGCAGGAGAAATTAGACCTGAGCTTATGTATAATGAAACATTAGAATTTCCTTATGGTGAAAAGTTTTATTTGATAGGTGGATTTTTTCACCAGTTTTTGGTTGAACGCTATGGTGTAGAAAAGGTAAACGGTTATTTTAAAACGTTTGCAACCCAAGCTTTTCCTTTTTTCTCTAATGCCATGTTTATAAAACAGTATGGAAAAAATTTTGAAGTACTTCTAGCAGAATTTGTAGAAGAGATTAAAAGTAAACATGCTGATTTCACGCCTACTAACGGACAAGTTTTAGCAAGAAGTCAAATTTTTGTACCTTTGAACAAAGAAGATGATGAGGTTTATACTTTAATGGGGGACAATAAATCGGCTCCTAAAGTATTTGTGTTAAATACAAAATCAATGACTTCAAACTTTAAACAGGGTTCATGGAGAGTAGGGGAACTTTTTAAACTTAATGGCGTGTATTATTCTCAAGCTTCTGCGAAAACTTCACCTGTGAAAATAGAGATGGGGCTTTTTGACAAAGAGGGGTTTAGGCTAAAAGGGTTTGAGGGTAAGGCTCTGCAAGGTTTTACGGCTTTGGGGAAAGCAGTTTATTTTGATGTTCCTAAGTCCATAGAGACACCACAGGTTTATGTGGATGGAGAGTTTTATACTCAGAGTCACTCTTCGGTGTATGTGGATAAAGAAGATTTGTATTATTTTAAGCAAAAGGGAGCAGAGCGTACTTTATATAAAAATAAAACAGCCTTAGTTTCATTTCAGGGGCATTATGGTTTTGTAACGGATGTCGATGGGCAAGGTTCTGTTTACTTTATTGCTTCTTCTGAACATGGTAGTACAGCCTATAAAGCAAAAAATGGGCAAATAGAACGGATAAGCTTAGCTGATGATGTTATTGATTTGAAATTAATAAATAACAATGAGGCTGTAGTCGTTAGTATTGATGCTCATGGATATGCTTATAGTAAAATAAAATTGGATACGAGTAAGGTTGGCTTCAGCCGACCAAAAAACCTACCTAAACAAGATGGTCAACTAAATCCAAGCCTACAGGAAGCTGACTTTTTAAGTCATGAAAAACCTTTAGATGCTAAAGCATATAATTCATTTGAAGAGCTTAAGTACAGTTCATTAAGTCAGGCTATGTCTTATGGTGAAGAAGAAGGTCTTGGCATTGACTTACAAGCCAATTTTGCAGACCCACTTTTACAAAATTCCTTGGCTTTTGTCGTTTCTCATAACAATGAGCGAGACATCGCTGGACTACGCTATGACAATGTTGCCCATCGACTTGAATATGGAGGAGCAGTTTATGGATTTTTTAAAAATGATGAAGCACGAATTAGCGATAAGCGTGAGAGTGGATATGAGGCATATTTAAAACTACCACTTTTGGCATCAGGGTATTGGAGAGCTGAGACTACTTTGGCGTACACGAAGGATTATGACACGCTCTACAGAGAGCCTCTTACATTTTCTTTAAACGTTTTAAATACTAAAAAGTTTGGACTTTCAAAATATGTTAATTCATTAAATGCGTTAGAGCTTTTTGGTAGTTCTGATAGGGATGTTAGTATGTTTGGTGGAAGTTATGGCTTTAAACATGATTTACCATGGCAGAGTTATTTGGGGGCTAAAATCACTTACTTAAAAAGTAATAAAGTTAATTTTTTTGAAGAAAAAGGGATTGAGCTTAGAGATAATTTTAACGCACTTCAGTCAGATAAAGCAACACTTAATGTGCCAAGTTTTTCAGCGACTAGTTATGCCCAAGAGGTGAAGATGGCTGAACTCTCTTTGTCCAAAGTATTTGATGCCTCTTTGTATTTTTTCTCTTTCCCACTCTCTCTGCAACGAGAAGCCATTTATGCAAAACAGCGTGTTTATGACATAGATTTTTCAAATACCACACAAAGGACTTATTATGAAAGTACTTTAGGAACAGAGTTAGATTTAGTGCTTTTCAATAAGTTAGCCATTCCTCTTAGTTTCGAATGGGTTCACAATAAAGATGTTGTTGATCAAAATAAGTTAAGGGTTCTTTTTGGAAGTTCTTTTTAAGACGTGAAATTTTTAATTTTGAAGGAACGTCGATGTAGTTCACAGTACCCATGTTCTTTAATGGCTGTTACATGGGCTTTGGTTCCATAGCCTTTATGTTTTTCAAAACCATAAAGAGGGTAAAGCTCGGAAGCTTTGACAATGGCTCGGTCATGGGTTACTTTTGCCAAAATACTCGCAGCAGAGACTTCAGGAATTTTTCCATCAGCTTTAACCATGGTTGACACACCCAAAACGCCAAAAGTTTGATTTCCATCAAAAAGATAAATCTTAGCTTCTAGTGTTTGCATGATTTCTTCTAACCCTTTACCTAAACAAGCACTTAGTCCCATTTCATCTATCTGTTTGGGGGAAAAAGAGACAATATGATAAAGAGAATTCTCGATAATTTGTGGGTAGAGTGCTTCACGTTTTTTTTCGCTTAGAACTTTTGAGTCCATTAGTCCTTGGACTTCATTGAGTAAGATCACTCCTGCCATGACCAAGTCACCAGCAAGAGGTCCTCGTCCTGCTTCGTCGATCCCACAGAGTTTATTATGCATTGGATATCTTTTCTATAAGCGTTAAAAACTCTTTGCCATAACGTTCAAATTTTACTTGACCAATTCCATGTACCTTTAACATTTCTCTTTTATTGCTAGGCATGGTATTGGAAAGCTCTTTAAGGGTTTTATCGGAGAAGACAACATAGGGAGGTACTTTGTTGGCTGAAGCAATCTCTTTACGTAAGGTTCTAAAGAGGTCAAAGATTTCAACTTCATAGTCATCAAAATAGTCAACTTTTTTCTTTTTGACTTTTGTAACGCTTAGACGTGATTCTCGAATATCTACTTTTTCTTTCCCTTTTAAAATATTAACGCCTCGGTCTTTTAAGTGATAAACTTTATATTCTCCAATGCCCACAGCACCGAGTTCTAAAAGTTTGTCAGCAATGCTTAACCATTGGGGTTTAGAATGGTGTTCACCAATACCATAAACAGAGAGTTGGTCATGCTCATTACTTAAAATACGTTGCTCTTTACTGCCACGTAAAACATCTACCACGTATTGGAGTCCAAAAGATTGATTGGTTCGGTAAATGGCTGAGAGTAGTTTTTGAGCATCGGTACTGATGTCTATTTTATTTTGCTCTGGGTTAATGCAGTTGTCACATTTGTCACCACAAGCTTCTATGTTGTCATTAAAATAGGTGGCTATTTGTTGATGTCTGCAAGATTCAGAATTTGAGAAACGTGAAATGGTGTTAATCTTTTCAAAAGCATTTTCTTTGTAGGGAGAATCAGGCAACTCTTCGATAAAAGATTTTTGTTGCACAATGTCTTGGGTAGAGAAAAGTAGCAGTGTTTTAGCGTCAAGTCCATCACGTCCTGCTCGACCTATCTCTTGGTAGTAGTTCTCTAAGGTTTTGGGTAAATTCATGTGGACGACAAAACGAATGTTTGATTTGTCGATTCCCATACCAAATGCAATGGTAGCGACTACGATGTCAATTTCATCAGTCACAAACTCTTTGAATACTTGATTTTTTACATTGGTGGGAAGCCCTGCATGATAAGCTGCTACTTTAAAACCTTGCTTTTTTAAGTAATCAGCTGTGGTCTCTGTCTGTTTTCGTGAAAAGGCATAAACAATACCAGCTTCTTTTTGATGCTCATTTAAAAAGCTTAGAAGTTGTTTTCGTCCGTCACTTTGTCGGTGTTTAGCTGTGATGCTAAGGTTTTTTCTAAAGAGTGAACCTGTAACGACTTTTGGGTTTTCTAAACGTAGATTATTTAAAATATCTTCACGTACCATCTCAGTAGCCGTGGCTGTAAAAGCTGCAATGGTGGAGTTGGGAAAAGAGATTTTGAGTTGAGAGAGCATTCGGTAGTGTTCTCTAAACTCGTGACCCCATTCACTCACACAGTGTGCTTCATCAACGACAAAGAAGTTAATGTTTAAGTCGAGTAAAAAAGTTAAAAAATAATTGTTCATAAGACGCTCAGGTGCAACATAAAGAAGTTTGATTTCATTGGCTCTTAGCTGTTGCTCTATTTGTTGTGACTCTTCAAGGGTTTGCATGGAACTTAGCATGGCTGCAGAAATGCCATTACCTTGTAGGGCGACGACTTGGTCGTGCATAAGGGCTAAAAGAGGGGAAATAACTACCGTAACACCAGACATGAGTAGCGAGGGGAGTTGGTAACAAAGAGATTTCCCTCCACCTGTGGGCAAAATCATGAGCAGGTCTTGACCATTGAGAACGGCATCAATAACTTCTTCTTGTTGTTCTCTAAAGCTGTCATGTCCAAAATAATGTTGTAGGGTCTCTAATTTATTCATGCTGATATGGTAGCAAAAGCTTACTTGAAAAAGTAATAATGTTTCAAATTGTCATTTTTTAAGCCCTTTATTTAAAATAATAGAAATCTTAATAAGATAGAACAAGTAAGAATAGAGGATTAGTTTAATATGTTATTGTTAATTTAAATAACTTTATATTTTTAAGGTTATTGTAATTTAATCTTTTTAAAAACAAATAATTATGTTAAAGTTCACAGTTAATAAGTAAACATAAGGATAAAATATGTCAAAAATAATAATTTTTTATTTTTTAATTATTTTTAGCATTTTAGATGCTCAAAATATTGAACAAGAAATAGGCATTAATATTGGTATGAATTCTACCAAAAATGAAGATGGAAATAAATTTAAAAATCCAACCGTAGGTCTAAGCTATCAAGATAATAAATACATCATCTCTCCAAGAGTAGATATTGACTATACAAAAGTAAATAATGATTATGCAAATTCATTGGTTAAAGTTTCTGTTAATGGGGTTTATGAATATGAGAATAATACTTATACGATTCCTTATGCTTTAGCAGGTGTTGGTTATGAATATGTTAGTGGTGCTACAAAAGGTGTGTTTGAGAGTAATGCTTTTGTACAAGGGGGTGCAGGAGTTAGAGTTGATTTAGAACAAGATTTTAAAGCCCGTTTAGAAGGGAAAGTACTTAAGATTATTGGGGGTAATGATGAAGGAAATGAATTTATTGTTACAGCTGGGGTCAGTATGCCTGTGAGTAAACTTTTTGGAGAAACAAAGAAAGCAATACCTCCTCCTCGTGTGGTTGTCCCTTTTGAACCTATACTTATTCCTACTCCGATGCCTGTAAAAAGAGAAGTTGTGGTGGTGAATAATGATAATAATGAATGTCCCATTAAAATCTCAGCTCCTGATTTAGATCGAGATGGTATTCCCAATAATATTGATCAATGTCCTGCTACACCATGTGACTTTACAGTAGATGCTTATGGTTGTCCGATTAAAACGACGTTAAAAATTAATTTTGCATCAGGTTCAGCTGATATTAGACCCTCATCAGAATTTCAAGTGAGTCAATTTGCTGAATTTCTTTTAAAAAATAGAGGTAGTATCGTAAAAATTACAGGGCATACAGATAGTCAAGGCTCTTTTGCAAAAAATGTGACACTGTCACAGAGAAGAGCAAATTCAATTGTTCAAGCATTGAGACAAAGAGGGATAAGTTCAGCACGTTTAGAAGCTTTTGGTAAAGGGGAAAATGAACCCTTAACGTCGAATGCAACAGCAGCAGGACGAGCAATAAACCGTCGTATTGAAGCTGAACTTTTTTATCCTAAAGGAAGATAATGATGTTAAAAATTAAAAAAATAATATTTCTTTTGCTAATAGGAGTATTTTTAACAGCATGTGGTTCTGATAGAGCTGGAGATACAAGTAAGGCATCAGGTGGAGTACTTGGTGTGGTGGAAGCAGACAGTGATGAAGATGGACTATCAGATGAGGATGAACAAACTATTTATGGTACTAATCCTAATAATAATGATACAGATGGAGATGGTCTTTTAGATGCTGATGAAATTAAACTCTATGATACAAATGCAACAAGTT
>CACVAZ010000194.1 GCA_902727995.1 uncultured Sulfurovum sp. | reverse complement strand
AGCATTGCTTTACCTTCTGGTGGTGTGTATAAACCATCATACGTTGCAACTGGATACGGTGAATAGTCTGCTGGACCTAAATTTGCCATATTGTCTCCTTTTTTCTTTGGTTCTATTGTGCCATGTGGCAGAATAGTGTTGTCTCTTATAGATTTATAAGAGAGGTTAAGTGACTACCCTTCAGTAGTTACCATTGCCATTTCAATACAATTTCTATCAAGAAGGTCAGAACAAACATAAACACAAATTGCACATCCTTTACATCTATCCTCATCAACCCATGACGTTTTATTTTTTTCATCATACATTAAAGTATTGGCTTCTGGACAGTAAAGCGTACACATGTTACACTTATACTCTGAACATTTATTTGAATCAACTTTTGCTACGTAATACATTTTTTTCCTTTGTTATATGTTTATTTTAGTGATAAGATCTACATTTCTTAAATTTACTTTATCAACTAATGCCTCCTTTATCTTGAAGTACTTTTTTACGCTTATAGTCTTGTCAGAATGTAAAGCTCCATTTTACTAATAATAATATCGATGCTTTTTTCTCCATCAAAAGTTTTTAATAGTTTTTTGTTGGTATAAAATTCTTGAATTTCAGCCAATGGTTCTGTATAAACCTTCATTCTATTTTGAAAAATTTCCATGTTATCATCTGAACGTACCGTTGTTGATTCAGCTACACGCCCTAAAATACGCTGTTTGGCTACGGCTTCACTTACTTGTACCTCGATAACTGAAACCAGTTTAATCTCTTCTTCTTTTTCTAAAACCTTATCAAGCTCTATCATCTGCTCTACTGATCTTGGGTATCCATCAATGAGTACGACTTCTGTAGGTGAGTTTTTAATGGCTTTAAAAACAGTATTCATAATTATATTAAGAGGCACTAAAGCACCTTCTTTAATATAATTATTAATGGTTTGTCCCAATTCACTGGCACTTTCAACTTCTTCTCTAAGTATATCTCCCGTTGAATAATGCGTTACATTTTCTTTATGTCTTGATGCAATAATTTGAGCATCGGTTGTTTTACCTGAGCCAGGTGCTCCTATGAGTAAAAATAGCTTTTTGGTCATTCTCTCTCCTCCACACATTTGGTTTTTTTGACTTTGTAAATGTTGTATTTTGTTCTTCGCTTATGTAAACTTTTTCTAGAAAAACCAAGTTTTTTAGAGATAACAGTATCGGCATGTTCATATTGATATTTAAGAATAATGTATTGTACATATTTTTCAATGGTCATTATTTCATAACCTTGATATCTTTTCTTACCCTCAGAAGCTATTTTTAAGGTCTTGTATTCAGATTCAATAGGGAGAGTTGTTGAGATAATAAAATTCTTTCCCTGAAGTAATTCAAATAACTTTTTTCGCTCGTCTTCTTTTAACGGCTGTTTATTTTTTAAATATAAAATATCAGTGGCATTGGAATCTTTAATTTTTTTCTTCCATTCACCTTGCATTAAAGGTATGAATGTGATAGATTTACCATATTTTTCATAGTTTTTTAAAAACCATGTATCAATATAGTTACTAGCATCAGATTCTATAATGAGGGGAGTTACAATTTCTATGTCTTCTTTAATCTTAACTTTATCTTTAAAAGAATGATCTAAATAGGATTTGTAACTGGAGATAGATGCTCTTAAATCAATAAATTCTTGATGATGTTTAATTTTATGAATAAGTTCATCAGAATGAAAAGGCTTAATGATGTAGTCATTTATGCCATAGGAAAAAGCTTTTTTTATAAAACTGTTACTTTGATTGTTTAACATCAAAATAACAATTTTTTTTTGAAATTTTTTTAGTAATGTATCAATATTACCTGTCATTACATTAGAAGATAGGAGATAAATATCTCCAGAAGTTTTATGAAGACTGTCTTTAATAGAGTTGAAAATCTCTACTTTAAAACCACAACGATTAAGTTTATGGGAAATACTTTCTGCAAAATAAGTCTCGTTTTCTATAATCGTTACTTTCATCTTAACTAATAATCTCCTGCTTAATATAATAAATTATGCCATAACAAAATAGCATTGATATAGCATTATAAAAATTTTAAGATTTTTTAACAATACCTTCAATAATTGCTACAATACTAGGATCTTCAAGTGTAGAAGTATCTTGTGTAATGGCTTCTCCTTTAACAATAGAGCGTAAAATACGTCTCATAATCTTTCCTGAACGTGTTTTTGGAACATCTGGAACAAAGGCAATCGCATCACAGAGTGCAATGGCACCAATTTCTTTTTTAATTACTTTATTAATTGCAATTTTTAAGTCTTCATTTCCTTCACTTGGATTTTTGAGGACAATGTAAGCAAAGATTCCTTCACCCTTGATGTCATGTGGTTTACCAACAACAGCTACGGCTGCAACTGAATCATGCTTTTTAATAGCAGCTTCAACTTCTGCTGTTCCCATTCTGTGACCAGAAACATTAATAACATCATCGGTTCGCCCTGTAATAGTAATGTAGCCATCCTCAGCAATCATTGCACCATCTCCTGTAAAGTAAACAGCTTCACCATCTTTTTTACAGTCTCCAAAATAAGATTTTTTGAATCTTTCAGGGTTATTCCAAATGTTTCTAATCATGGCAGGCCAAGGTTTGGTAATACACATGAAACCCTTCTCTCCTACGGGTGTTGGTGTTCCATCTTCTTCAATAACTTCAGCCATAATTCCTGGAAGTGCAAAAGTTGCACATCCTGGTTTAATAGGGGTTGCTCCTGGAAGTGGGCTAATAACATGCCCTCCTGTTTCGGTTTGCCAATAAGTATCAACAATAGCACATTTAGAATTTCCAACAACTTCGTAATACCATTTCCATGCTGGTGGATCAATTGGTTCTCCCACTGTTCCTAAAACTCTTAATTTAGAAAGATCATATTTTTTAGGTTCTTCTTCACCTGTTTTATGAAGTAGTCTAATTGCTGTAGGAGCTGTGTAAAATTGTGTAATGTTATGGTCTTGAACCATTTGCCATGCACGTCCTGCATCAGGGTAAGTAGGAACACCCTCAAACATAACCGTGGTTCCACCAGCTGCAAGAGGTCCATATACAATGTAAGTATGTCCTGTAATCCAACCTACATCAGCTGTACACCAATAAACATCATTTTTACGTAAATCAAATACCCATTCCATCGTCATTTGAGCCCAAAGAATGTAACCTGCTGTTGAGTGTTGAACCCCTTTTGGTTTACCAGTACTTCCTGAGGTGTATAAAAGGAACAGTGGATCTTCTGATTCCATTGGTTCAAAAGGACACTCTTCTGATTCTGCCTTGATTAATTCGTTGTATGAATGGTCACGACCTTCTACCCAAGTAATTTCTTCATTGTTTCTTTTGACAACCAGTACAGCTTCAATACTTTTTCCACCATCAGAAAGTGCATCATCAACCACATTTTTAAGCATGTATGGTTTACCTTTACGGAAAGCCCCATCAGCTGTAATAACGATTTTTGCTTCAGCATCTTCAATTCTATCTTTTAGTGCTTCTGAAGAAAATCCACCAAAAACAATAGAGTGAATCGCACCAAGACGGGTACAGGCTAACATGGCATAAGCAGCTTCAGGAATCATTGGCATATAAAGAACAACTCTGTCACCTTTTTTAATTCCAAATTTATTTTTTAGTAAATTTGCCAGTTTATTAACATGTTTTGAAAGCTGAGCATAGGTAATGTGTTGAACATCTCCTTTATCACCTTCAAAAATAATGGCATTTTGTTCTGATTTTTCAGCTAAATGTCGGTCAACACATTGATTAGAAACATTGAGTTTTCCATTAGAAAACCATTTATAAAAAGGAGCATTACTTTCATCTAAAACGGTATCGTATGGCTCTATCCAATCAATCTTCTTATCAGCAAAACCTTTCCAAAAACCTTCGTAGTCTTCAATTGCATGGTTTTGAAGTTTCCAATAGGCTTCCATTGAGTTTATGGCTGCATCTTTTGCATGTTCTGGGTTTGGGTTGAATATTTGTTCTGACATTTGTCTTCCTTATTGGTTAGTGAATTCTGTGTAAGCTCATCTATTTTTATATTTAATCATAACATTTTAGCATAGCAATATAATAGCATTGAAAATAATAGATTAAAAAGTTTAATTTTTTTTAATTAGACTTCTAAAATACTCAACTGTACGCCCCTTTGTATTCAGGGATATTTTTAAGTTTGAGATACATCATGGCTGACATGATTGCATCGTTTAAAGCATCATGCTGTCCTAGCTTAGGTAAGTTTAATTTTTTAAGTATGGTGTCAAATTTTAAATCTACAAACTCATGGGCTGAACGTTTATGGTAACGCTTATGATACATTTCTGATAGCTCAATACTTTTATTGGGAATGGTGGTTCCAATTAATGTTTTAGTATACTTATTAATCATGGCAATATCAAATGAAATATAGTAACCAATTAAGGTTCGATTACCGATAAAATGTAAAAACTCTTCAATGGCTATTTTGGCTTCAATGCTATCATCTATATCACAAGGTCTAATATGATGAATGGTAATGCTTTTTTGACATATCTTATTTTGGGGTCGAATAAAGCGTTCAAACGAATCACTTAATTCTATTTTATTTTTTTTTATTTTGACAGCAGCAATTGAAAGTATCTCATCTTTTTTAGGGTTAAGTCCAGTTGTTTCACAATCAAAAGAGACAAACTCATCTTCTTGTAATTCATCAAATAAAAATGAAAACTCATCATTTTTTAACCTTGATTTTTGGTAGTTATTTTTTAATTTTTCAAACATTAGTTAAGGTTATCCAAATGAAAGTGATGAGAAATAAACTTTTTAAACTTATTAACAATAACAAAACTATCTTTAAGCATGTCTCTTCTTATTTTACTAAGCTTAGAGACATCAATTAAGTTATTGATACTCTGTCCCTCATTTAATTTTTCAATATGTACTTGAAGACGTAAGCGTGAAAGTAGTCCATAAACTTCTATGAGTTCAAAAGCCAATTCTTTTTCGAGTATCTCTTTTTTAGCCAATGCTTTGATACGCTCAATGGTTCTGTTCTCTTTAATTCCATTTTCTAATGATAAGGAACGAACTCCATGAACAATGGCAAAGATGCCCCCCTTTTTAATGTCAATCATGTCTTCCAATGAAGAGAAAATTCCAATAGGTGTTTTAAAACTTAAGGTAGCATTGGCAAAATAGGCCATAAACACATCTTTGTTGATGACTTTTTCAAAAAGCTTATTTTCAAGTGAAGTAAATAAACGTGCATCACCAGCAACACTTTTAGAATCAAAAAAGATAGCAAAATTCATGTAGCTTTCTATATCAGAAGCTATTAACCATTGATCTATTTGCTTTTCAAAGGCACTTTCTGTTTTACACCAATAAGGATTACTTACCATAATATTTCCTTCACACTTTGGAAAACCAAAGGAGATAAGATGCTCTGTAAATATTTTCATGTAAGGATAAAATGTTTCTGCTTTTTCTGTATTTGAAATGACAAGAGCATTGTCTTGGTCTGTTTTAATGATTTGTTCATCTCGACCTTCACTTCCCATAACTAAAAGTGTACATTGTTTCTGTAAGGCTTCAGGTAAAATAAAACTAAAGAGTTTTTCATAAATTTTAGTATTAAGCTCAGCCACCATTTGCGCAATGTATTCGGTTTTTAAACTTTTAGAATAAAGCAGTTTAATCGTTTTATTCATGTCAGTACTGGCATATTTTAACTCTTCTATGCTAGTAGCTTTTGTTATTTTCATAGCAATAATATGTGAATGGTTAGAGAAATAGCTCAAAATATCAGCTTGTTTTAGTAAGCCAATCACTTCACCATTTTCCATAACACCCACTCTTTTAATGCCATGTTTTACAATGGTTAATAAGACAGAAAAAAGAAAATCATCTTTTTTCACACACACAAATGGAAACTTAGCAATATCTACAATGGGACTGTCTAACCTTTTTTTAGAAAAAAGAAGCTCTCTTTTTAAGATAGAATCGGTTACAACACCATACTCTTTTTCTCTTTTAACAATAATAGTAGAAGTATTTTGAGACATACTCTTTTTAACAGCTTCTTCAATGCTCATTAAGGGATTAACAATACAGGCTTTATGAGTATAGAGGTCACTTACTTTAGCAAACATAAAAGAAGATATGTCTGAACCATATTCATTGTTTTTTAATGTTTCTAATCGCTGTGATAAACTTTTTAAAAAAAACTTTCCAAATTTTTTATTCTCTTGCATTAATTGTAAAAAAATCTCTTTTTTAAGCTCGTAACATATTAAATCTTTTGCAACGCTAAAGGTACTTTCTGTTTTATGATAGATTAGAGAATCTGCATCAAATGTATCTTGTTCATGATAAACAAAGGTCAACTCATCGTTGTTATATTCGTTAACTTCACCTTTAATTATAATGAAAAATGAATTACTAATTTGTTTAGGAGAAATTAGAATATTTTCCTTAGGATAATAAGCTATATCGATGTTTTTAATTACTGTAGCTATTTCATTTTTGCTAAGTTTGTCAAAAGGATAGATTTCTTTTATAAAATTTTCTTGATCATGAAGGCTCATAATTATCTCTTTAATAATGATTAACCACTCCTTTAAAGGAGACTAACAAAAAGGAGTAGTTATTAAAACGTTAATTTAACTCCTCCCCTTCATGTGAGAAAAGGGGAGGGGAAATATCTTGTGACTAGTGATCTACTGCTGCACCTGCACCTGAAGGAATACGGATACTTTCTACTAAATCCTGAATTTCTTTTGGTGGTGGTGGTGTAGCACGTGATACAAAGTAAGCCACAATAAAGTGAAGAATCATACCAAGTGTACCAATACCTGTTGGTGCAATACCAAAGAGGTAATCTTCTTTAGATCCACCCATGAATACAAAGTACACAATGTATACAAATGTAAAGGTAAGTCCTACAAGCATACCTGCAATCGCACCTTCTTTATTCATACGCTTATCAAATACACCCAAGATAATGACTGGGAAGAATGAAGCTGCTGCTAGACCAAAGGCGAATGCTACAACTTGTGCCACAAAACCTGGAGGATTTATTCCTAGATAACCTGCGACTAGTATGGCAACAATGGCTGCCCCTCTAGCCAATCTTAACTCTGATTTTTCAGAAAGTGTTGATTTTCCTGTTTTTTTGTCTTTCATAATTACTTGACCAAATAAGTCATGTGAAATTGATGCTGAAATAACAAGTAATAATCCTGCTGCTGTTGAAAGTGCTGCTGCAAGTCCACCAGCTGCCATAAGTGCAATGACCCAATTAGGTAAGTTAGCAATCTCAGGGTTAGCAAGAACCATAATGTCTCTATCAACATAAATTTCGTTAGCAATACCATTGCTTCCTTTTGTTTCATCTGCTGTTGCAGCTGGTTTAGCATTGGTTGTTAATCTTTCACCATGCTCACCTCTTTTATCACCATCAAATGCTGGTTTACCTTTGGCTCCATCAAATGCTGCACCGTTAGCATATTGGATTTTACCATCACCATTTCTATCATTCCAAGCAAGAAGTCCACCTTCTTCCCAAGTTTTGAACCATGAACCATCATTGATAGTACCATCTGCTCTTTCGACACCACCATTTACAAAAGTTTTATATTCAACATTTTGAACGTTAGCAATAAGGTTTACTCTTGAGAATGCAGCAACTGAAGCAATGGTTGTATACATAATTGCAATAAATACTAACGCCCAACCAGCAGAGATTCTTGCATCTTTCACAGTTGGAACGGTAAAGAATCTAACAATAACATGTGGAAGACCAGCTGTACCAGCCATAAGAACGATGGTTAACATGAACATGTTAAATACTGATCCTGGTTCTGTATAGTTGTTGAAACCTAAGTCGTTTACTGCTTGATCTAATGCATGCATAAGATAAGTTCCCTCTGGTATTTGCCTGACCCCATCACTAAACTCGAATGCTGTTTGAGCAAAAAGTCCTGCTTGTGGTAAGAAAGTATCAGTTACTTGTAATGAAAGGAAAACAGCAGGAACGGTAAATGCAAAAATCATTACTACGTATTGTGCAACTTGAGTATAAGTAATACCTTTCATTCCACCAAGTACAGAGTAAATAAATACAATACCCATACCAAGCATAACACCTGTGTTTACATCAACTTGTAAGAAACGTGAAAATACAATACCAACACCACGCATTTGACCGGCAACGTAGGTAAACGAGATAAAGATTACAGCCACAACAGCTACTGTTCTTGCTAAGTCTGAGTAATATCTGTCACCAACAAAATCAGGTACGGTAAATTTACCAAACTTTCTTAAGTAAGGTGCTAAAAGCATTGCTAATAGTACGTAACCACCAGTCCAACCCATAAGGTAAGCACCACCATCACTTCCTTTAAAGGCAATAATACCAGCAAGTGAAATAAATGAAGCAGCAGACATCCAGTCAGCTGCCGTTGCCATACCATTAGCTATAGGAGGAACACCCCCACCAGCTACGTAAAATTCTTTTGTTGATCCAGCTCTAGCCCACCACGCAATACCAATGTATATCGAAAATGAGATACCTACAAATATATAAATTAAACTCTGTAATTCCATGTCGTCTCCCTATTCACTAACGCCATATTTTTCATCAATTTTTCCCATTTTATATACATATACAAAAATAAGTAGTACAAATGCGTAAATTGAACCCTGTTGAGCAAACCAAAAACCTAGTTTAACTCCCGAAATCTCGATGGCATTGAGTTGATTAATAAATAATACTCCTGCCCCTAGAGAAACAACAAACCATACTACCAATAATGCTAATATAGTTCTAATGTTTTCTTGCCAATAAGCTTGTGCTTTTTCTTCTGTCATTTTAACTCTCCTTATTAAAAGTTGTAATTTGCGATTAAACGATACTCAGACCAATCTATATCAGTTCCTGTAAAGTTAGTTGGATAGTTTGCTCTCAATCTTAAATTAAGATTTTTGATGTTAGTTGGATTATACTGAATATCAAATCCTGATTCCTTTGCTGTATACCCACTAGCATTTGCAATACCATTTCGAGTAGTTCCATAAGTCGCTTGTTTACCTACTTCAAATGACGTATAATAGGCTGAAGCTTTTACATCAACACCTGTCTCTTTAAAGTTATAAGTTGCAGCTACTTTTGTCGTATCTGTATCAGCAAAGAACATGTGACGTGTTACCATTCCTTGTGTAAATGCTGGCATTCCACCCCATGGAGTAAGAATACCACCATTGGTTACAGTATCATCATTTGAACCAGTTGTAGAGTATGCTAGGTATCCACTTAAAGGACCTGAACTTGCACCTAATTTAGCTGCTACATAAGTACTATCCACTTTACCAGCTAGTTTATCACCAACTTCACTTTGAGTAATTGCTTGTGCTGAAGCTTTCATTTTTAAACTTCCTGCATCAAATCCATAGTCACCTTGAAGGTAAACAGCATTCAAAATATCATGTGCATAGTAGTCCCATGCCTGAAGCGTTAATCCTTCTACTCCTTTATAAATTGCAGCTGCTGCAGTTACTCCTGATGTGTCTGAACCTGCATCACCTAAGGCAATAGTTCCGACATTTGTGAATCTTCCCGTTGTACCTTGTTTAAAACCAAGTCCATAACCACTTTGTAAAGAAAGTTGTTGATTAGCTGTGTTAGCTAAACTATAAACATTACCAAATGTTCCAACAGCTTCACGTGTAACATGTGCTCCGATTAATGTAGTATCTTGAATATCAGTATTGCTAAGAACTACTGCTTCAAAAAGGTTTGGAAGCATTCTTGCATCATCCGAACCAGCTAGTGGTGTGTCTAATTTTTGACGACCAATCTTAAGATTCGTATTATTATTTTTATAGTTGAAGAAAGCTTCACCTACCATTGAATAGGAATTAATAAAATCGTCTCCATAAAGAGAAGGGTCATAGTTAGCTGAACTTCTTCCTCCAGAGTGAATATCAATACCATGTGTTGTATAAAATCTCACACCAGCACTAATACCATTAAGTGCTGCTGTTTCAAATCCTAAATTTCCACTAACGGCTAGTGAATTACGATTATTTTCTAAATTCCCTTCATAGGTTCTATCCACATAAAATGCTCTAATTTGTCCAGATGTTTTACCATCTTTAAAAGCATCAGCTAAAGTTTCTGCTGCTACAGCACTACTTGATAACAAGGCTATCGTTACCATGCTAAATGTTACTTCTTTCATTAATTCTCCTTATATTAATAACTCATCCAAATTATGCATCATTAAAATAGCATTAACATAGCATGGTGAGTTTAATAATAACTTTTTAGATAGAAGTAAATATGTGAGTAGTTTAGTTACTTTATTTATGAGGGGTAAGTTTTAGTAGTAATAGTTATTAACTTTGTCTGTGTAAAATGTACCCAACTCCTTTAACATTTTCAATTAAATCTTCTTTGAGCGTTTTTTTCACTCGGTGCATTTCAGCTCTAATTGTGGCATTGTCTACATGACTATCTTCCCAAACGTAATGGTGAAGCATTTGGAAATCAACAATTTTGTTGATGTGTGTGACAAGAAGATTAATAATTTGTGCTTGTTTTAAGGTGAGCTTCTGTTCGCTAGAATCAAAAAAAAGACGTTCACTTTGTAAATCATAACTGTATATTTTACTTATTTTAATATGATTTTTAGCACGAATATCAGCCACTTTTAAAATACGTTCTATATGAAGGCTTAACTCTTTCAAATGAAATGGTTTTTTTAAATAGTCATAACAACCCAACTCATAGGCTTGAGAAATTTGTTCAATTTCTGTAATAGCTGAAATAAAAACAGTGGGTATAAAATATTTATCTTTTTGTAATTTATCAAGCAGTGAAAGTCCATCTAGAGTAGGCACATTGATATCAAATATAAATAAATCATAAGAATTTTCTTTTATATGTTTATAAGCTTCTTCTCCATCTTCAAAAGCTTCAACGATGTATCCTGTATCTTCTAAATATTCAACAATAGCCCCTTGAAGCATAATTTCATCTTCTAATAATAAAACTTTCATTAGCATTACCCCTTAAATATATAACTGAATACGGTTGTGTCAATATCTGATTCAACTTCAACCATAACCAAATTTTTCTTACAAATAGAAGCAACTATTTCTAAGCCTAAGCCAAAACCACTTTCTGCTAAGTCTTTTCGATAAAATGCTTCAAAAATAGACTTCGTGTCCTCAATTTTAGAGGAATTTGTTGCAAATTTTAATACAATATCATTAGAAGTCTTTTCTAAGATAACGACAATATTACTGTTCTTTTTTGCGTATTTAATGGAATTTGAAAGGTTGTTATCAATAATTCTTTGTAGCTCCATTTCATTAAAAATTAATAGAATAGCATCTTCTATTTTCATTATAATTTTACGTTTATTTCCTAAGGCAATTTCTTCAAAAAAATCAATTCGACTTCTTAAAAATTGACTAAAGTCTAAATTTTCTTTCTCATAAATAAATCGGTCTTTTTTAACCATATAGCCTAAATCATCATAAATATTAGCAATCATCTTACTTCCTGCTTCTATTTTAGACAAATATTTATTTTCACCAAATTTCATTTTAAAAATATCAAGATGGGTCATAATAACGGCTAAAGGGGTATTGATTTCATGAATAGAATGTCGAATAAAACTGTCTTGTTTTTCTAATAAGTAGTTAAGGTCCTTTGTTTTTTGTGTTACTTTTTGTTCGAGTGAAACATTCATCTCTTCAAGCTTTTCTTTTTGTTTATGGATTTCACTTACCATGTCATTGATGTATTGCACCATATTTTTTAGACGATTTAAAGAGATGGTATCTTCGCTAATAGTGATATGACTTTTTGATGCCTTCTTAAAAAAGTTACTAAAGGTATCTATCTCTTGACTAATAACACGATTAATGACGATAATTACCATGGCTCCAATGAAAAAAAGCACCATAATTAAAATGGCTATTTCTATTAAATAATTTTTTAGTCTCTCTTGAAGTATAATTCGGTCTTTGTCAATAAGTTTTTCAACTTCATCAAGATAAATACCTGTTCCAAGCATCCATCCCCATGGTTCAAATGCCATAGCGTGTGATAGTTTTAAACTTCCCTTATTCGCTTTTGGTTTTCTCCATGTGTATTGAAGAAAAGCATCACTATGGTTTTTTGCAATTTTTATTAATTGTTCTATAACTTTTATACCATTAGCATCTTCTATGTTATAGGTATTTTGACCAATATCATAAGACCAAATAGGATCAGATATTTTCACACCAGAAAAATCATAAATAAAAATATACCCTGTACCGTCTTCTCGTCCATAAAGTTGCTCAATACTATCTATGACCTTTGCTTTAAGTTCCTCTTCACTTACTAAAGTATTATTTTTTGAATACTCATAATTAATGTATTTTAAGACACGATTAATATCAAATTTAACTGTTTCTTTTTGTTTTGATATGTAGGTTTTTCGTAAAGTATTGGCATTTTTTTCAAAGTCATTATACTTTTTATAAATTACCAAAGTAGTAAAGAGTAGTGCAAAAATAAACATAATCACCATGGCGATTATATGTATGCTCGTAATGCTTTTATTTTTTAAAAAATTCATGTGTTAATTTCTTCTTTATTTTAATAAAAAGAGTATAGCTAAAAGTAAAATATATTTCACTTTTAAATTATGGTACACTACTGTTATTACTATTTAAGGACAGTTATGTGGAAGATTCCAGAAGATAAAAGCCGTTTAGGGGTGTATGCTAAAAATGCTAAGAAAGCAGCGTTTTTTCAAATAGCTATAGGGATTATTGCTATTGTTTATCCATTGCTTAGTGGTAAATTAACCTTGGTGTTTTTATCATTATTATTTTTAGCCAGTGGCTTTGTATTGGGGTATTTTACTTACATTACCCAAAGTAAAGATACACAAGTAATACGTAAAAGTATCTTACTTGTCTTACTCGCTTTTCTTATGAATATGTCAACCTTTATAGGGGTATTATCTTTAGGTATATTATTAGGAATTTATTTCTTTGGGGATGCAATCATCAATACACAACTTTCTAAACATTTAAAACATGATGCTGCTAAATATTGGTTATTGGCAGCCATTGTGGCTTTAATTTTGGGTATTTTTGTATTGTTATATTTACCACATAGTATGATACATTTACTTGGAGCATTTATAGGGATTACTTATTTATTCAATGCCTTAGCCCTATATAAGACCTCTGAAGTTTTTAAAATGGAAGAAAAAGCGTAATAGAGATACTTTTGAGGAAGAATAAATAAGATTTAATAATCTTACTTAATCACTCTCGTAGCCTTCACAAATAATAAACTGTACTTACTATCATCAAGTGAGGTAATAATAATACCTTTTTTTTTGGAAGCAGCGTGAATGAACTTACCATCACCAATGAACATGCCTACATGGGTTACAGGAATACCTCTTTTCCTGTCGGTTAAGAAAAAGAGTAGGTCACCTTTTTTGAGTCTAAAACGGCTTACTTCTTTTCC
>CACVAZ010000193.1 GCA_902727995.1 uncultured Sulfurovum sp. | reverse complement strand
AGATGTAAAATAGTCATTCTCTCCTGTTCCTACCTCTTCTTTTGCTAAAGCAATTTTTGTACCTACGATTATTTTACTATAGATTTTGTTGAAATTAAGATTATATCCAGTACTTAGGTAAAGGTCACCAGATGAGGTAGAGGCATTGTTATTGCTGTCAAAGCTTGTTTGATTGGCATTGGAGAGGGAAATGTTCCATTTACGGTACTGGTAATTTCCAAAGAAATTAAAGTTATCTGTTCGTTGCTCAAATTCATCAAAGCTTATATCATTACCAATTTGGAATGTTATTTTTCCTAAATATATTTCATCTTCTGGACAACCATCTTCATTTACAAGTTTATCAAAAGAGGTATTGGGACAGAGGTCAACAGCATCATCTACCCCATCAAGGTCATTGTCTTGGTAAGCTAAAAGTAGAGTATTTAAGAGAAGAAAAGCCAGTGAAAATCTCACTTTCTACCATTTCCTTGACCATTGCCTCCACCTAAACCATTACGAAGTTGTCGATATTTTGGTTGATGTTTGCTTTGTTCTTCTTGTAGGTTTTTATGCTGTTGCTGTTTTGGTTTATCTGCATTTTTAACAAAACTTTTTTTGAGTTCCATCATTGTCTGTTGTCTACTTTCTTTGTTCAGCTCTCGTAATTGAATTTTTATTTGGTTCATTAAAACCCTTCTATCTTTAATTTCGGCTGTTTTTATTTGCTCTATTAAAGTAGGTAGAGAAGGAATTTTAACTGGTTCTATAACAACAGTTTTTGGTATCTCTTCAGCAAAAAGTATTGAAGCAAAGAATATAAAAGATAAAAGAATTAAACTGTGTTTTTTCATAAAATGGCTTATGTACCTTGAGGATATTCAGGATGACAGTAGTCTGCACCTACAGAACAACAACCATCTGTTACACCCATGCTTTTTAGTCCTTTATCAAATGCCCAATAGTGCTTGTAGCTACCTTCTCGTAAGAAGTCAAATACGGTTAATACATCAGGAGCATCAGTTGCTTGATTCATATACTTATCTAAATCATCAATATCTGTAACTTCTACCATACAACCTACTTCAAATGCATTTTGTTTTGATTGAATTCCTTTGTCATAAAGCATGTCATATAGTTCTTGTATAGCCACAACTGGGTACTGCCCACTCCCATAAGAATCTAATGATTTTTTATCATAAGGAATTTCTGTATCAGGATATAGAGTGATATTTAAATCATATTTTATTGCCAATTCATTAACAGCATCTTCATGTTTGATTTCTGATTTTGTAGCAATGTTATAAAGTTGTTGTAGAGGTTGCTTTTCATATACATTAAGATAAATATCTTTTGCAAGTTTTTCTTCATTAAACATATAGGTTATAGAGTCTTTTAACTCTTGTGTAAGTGATGACTTTGGGCTTTCAAGTGACTCCGTAACATTAGTGGGGATTTGTTCTTCTGGCTGGTTTTCACTACTGTAGTCATTGTTATTAGTTTTTGCATTATTGCTATCACTATTACAGGCTATAAATCCTAGCATTGCTGTTGAGATAAGAAGAGTTTTTAAGATCTTTGTTTTCATTGTTTTCCTATTTTCTTTAAGATTTTTGAATTATAACACTAAACTGTTACCTAAATGTTAACAGTAATTTTTTAATTATTTATTGACTTACTCATCAAAACCTCTGAATCAACCCCAAAATTTTACTTTTAACGTCTGAAACAATAGGGGCTTTTTTCACCTCTGATTTATCATAGCCATACCGTTCAAAAAGCTTTGATGGGGGTTCGGTGGTGCTGATTTTGATGTTTTTGAATTGATAAATAAAGCGTTTTTCTTTAAAAGCAATATCGACCAAAGTATCACAATCTTTCTCCATCATCAAACTTTTTCCTAAAAATTTATGATATTTTGACTCTTTGATAGAAACTAAGTAAAAATCTTTCCATCCTCTACTCATGGCTGTGTAAATGGCTTTTTGTTGGTCAATACTTAATCTGTTTTCAAGCTTTTTGTTCCAATAGTGCAGATTATTTTTACTGTATTTTATAGCATTTTTATCACAATAAAGAAGCCACTTTTCTAAAAGAATTGGCACACTCGGAACCGACGGCTTTAGCCTCGTTGTCTCATTTTTTGTCGTTTTTGGCTTATTCGGAGCTGAAGCTTCCGATTCCGTACTCGTCCCAAGAATCTCGCCAATCTTCTTCTTGGTGTAAATAAAAAAAAGATGAATATAATAGTACTTTTTCTTTTGAACTACCTCGATTAACTTCATCTCTTTTAAAAGTTTTTTGGTTTTTTTGACTCTGTCAATCGCCCAATTCATTCCTTTTCTTGTAAATTCATCAGTTGCTAAAGGTTGATTTGTTTTTTGGAGTTGAGCATGATAGAGGTAAAAACTATACAAGGCTAAAAGGTTGGCATAGTCTTTTCCCTGTTTTAAAAACCGTTGCAACAAATGAGGATGAATAACGATGGGGTTTTCTATCGGTTCGAGTTCCATTTTTTTGCCTTATATTTTTTTGATATTTGGCATATTAACATAAAATGGGTATTTTTATAATTAAAAAACATCAAAAATGATGATTTTTTTATTACAATTTATTTAAAGCGTCTCTGAAAGTTTTAAATAATTCAAGTTTATTTTCAAGTTCTCTATTTTTTAACATAAGGTTTAAAGCCAATTCGGCAGTTCTTGGTATGTTGTTAGTTGAAACCCA
>CACVAZ010000192.1:5542-13798 GCA_902727995.1 uncultured Sulfurovum sp. | reverse complement strand
ATATCTTCTTCTGTACAGTGATGGTTCTCAAGAAGAATATCCTCTAATCTCTTCATCTATTCCCAAACCGAGATATCAGCATTTTTATCTGTACCACCCTCTTTACCATCAGCCCCATAAGAGAGTAGGCTATATTCATTTCCATCTTTTCCAGGAAACTTGTAGACATAAGGATTGTCCCAAGCATCATTTTTTAATTTTTTAACCAGGTAAGGACCATTCCATTTTTTCAAACTTGATTGCTTTACAGATAAAATATCAAGCCCTTCATCCGTAGTAGGATAACGTCCAAAATCTAAACGAAATGAATCTAATGCTGTTGATAAATTTGCCAATTGACTTTTGGTTGTTTTTCTTTGAGCATCATCCAATTTACCAAAAAGGTTGGGAGCCACCATTGATGCAAGTAAAGCAATAATCATAATAACCACTAATAACTCAACCAGTGTAAATCCATTTCTATTTTTAATTTCTTTCAATTTCTTTCCTCTATCTTTAATGAAAAATCTTCATGTTCTAATGTTAAGTTTGGATTATAACACTTATCTTCTAAAAGTTTTACGCCCCACTTCTCTTTCATAAATAAAATCTCTCTGTCAAAACGTGCTTTTTTTTCAGGAGTATTTTCCAGTCCTCTACTCTTTGACTCATGATGTATAAGTTGGGCATAGGGTGTCCATAAATTTCGATAACCTTTTTCTAAAACTTTTAAAGACAAATCTATGTCATTAAAAGCCACTTCAAGGGTCTCTTCAAAACCTCCAACCTCTTTAAAAATAGATTTTTTTATCACAATACACGCAGCCGTTAATGCAGAATAATTTTGAATAATTTTTAAACGAGAAAAATATCCATGAGCTTCTTCATCAAAATATTTATGAGCATGACCAGCTATACCACCTATACCTAATATAACTCCTGCATGTTGAATGCTCATATCTTCATAATATAATTTTGCCCCCACAATACCAATTTCTTTACGTTGGGCGTGTTGTAGCATCTCATTTAACCACAGAGTATTTATAATCTCTATATCATTATTGAGAAATGCTACATAATCACCTTTTGCCTGTCTCACAGCATAATTATTGATTTTTGCATAATTAAAAACATACTCATATTTTAAAATTGTAATATTGTTAATACTACTTAATGCCTCTAAATAATCTAACGCCTCTTTTTGGCTTGTTTGATTGTCCACAATAATAATTTCATAATGTCTATAAAGGGTTTTTTCTAAAATTGATGATATACATTGAAATAAGAGCTGATAATTATCTTTTGTTGGAATAATAATAGAAACTAAAGGTTCATCTATAATTGGATAGTCAACTTTAAAGGTATTGGGTAATAGTCCTTGACAAATAGTAACACCTTTATCATTTTTAAAACATGCCTCTAGAGCTTTAATCCCAGCTTCAGTAGTGTACGACTTAGCTGTACTCTCTTTAGCAGTTGAACCTTCAATCGCTCTCCAGTGATAAAGTATTTTAGGAATATGATAAATATTTTTACTCTCTATAAATTTTAAACATTGTAATATGAGGTCATAATCTTGGGAACCCTCATAACCTACTCTAAAATGTTCTGTCTTAAAAATAATGTCTGTTTTTATAACTGATAAATGAGAAAGATAATTTTGAGAAAAAAACATATCAGGATTCCAATCTGATTTAAAATGAGGCTCAAAACGTCTATTTTCTTCATCAATTTTATCCTCATCACTATAAATGAGTTCTATAGCTCTATTCTTATTGATTATCTTAACAACTTCTCTCAAAGCAAAAGGGGCTAAGGTATCATCATGATCGAGAAAAGTGACATACTCTCCTGTAGCTAAACCCAAGGCATCATTAGAGGCTTTTGATATATGTCCATTTTCAGAACGATAAATTATTTTTATATTAGGATATTTTTTATCATACTTCTTCAATAAGGTAAGAGTCGACTTTAAAGTAGACGCATCATCAGCAATACAGAGTTCCCAATGTGTATAATCCTGAGCCAACACAGAATCAATAGCTTGTTCTAACCATTTTACATGAGTATTATAAGTTGGCATAAGAATGGAAATTAGAGGGTTATAGTCCATATGTTTTTTTTCTTTATCTCTTTTTTCTTTATCTCTTTTTTCAACTGTATTCATCCATACTTCATACTGTCGTAGGGTATTTTCTTTTAAGAGAAGTTTATAGCGAATGTTAATGCCTTTTGTAACAGCCTTACGCCCTCCTTCTACATAACGGTGATAAGACTTATAAGTTATAGAAACTATTCCATCGTAACGTACTAAATAAAAAGTCTTTTGCAAAATTTTGAAACTTTTAAATAAAATTTTTTTCATTTTAATTATTATAACTCCAACAAAGTCCATATCCTGTAATTAGACCTCTTTTTTTTAAATCTTTTAATTTTTTTGTTACTAAATTTTCATTCGAACTTAAAAAAAATTTTATCTTATATTTTTTATACTCTTTAAAAATATAAGCGTTAGGTAAATGTTTTTTTATTTTTGTTAAATAAAGCTTAGCCTCTTTTTTATTAAAAAAAGTACCTATCTCAATCGGAACTTTCTTCGTAGACTTCATAATACTTGTGTAACTTACAGCTGTGTATCCACTATTATAAATAGGGGCTAAGGGTAAAATTGTTTTTTTTAAAGGCTCTAAAGAGTTGACAATATCAGGAACAGAAAGAACCTCATACTTTACCTTAGCCACACCCTCTCTTTTTGTACCAAGATATTCAGCTGCTCCCATCGATAAATCCAATCCTCTATCATTCCAAAAAGGTCCTCTATCATCAACTTTAACTTCTAGGGATTTTCCATTTTTAGGATTCGTCACAAGAAGCATTGTCCCCAAAGGAAATGTTTTATGTGCTGCTGAATACCCATACATATCATAAATATTTCCCATAGCTGTTTTTCGACCATGAAAATATTCTCCATACCAAGAGGCGAAAACTTCTTTTGTCTTGCCTACAGGAACAGTTTTAGGATAATAAGTAATACCTTTAATGGTATAAGGATATAAAGAACGTTTAATCGTTTTTTCCTCTAGCGATAAAGCAAAAAGGAAAAAATTAGAATAGATAAAAAAGAATAAAAATTTAAACATTATCTGATAAAAGATTAAAAGGCTCTCAAAACCACAGCAGCGCCCACAGCAATCTGATATAAAATTGTGGTTACACTTGAAGTAATTAAAATGTCCTTACTATCTGTTTTACCAAGAACTAAAATAGAATCACCAGCTTCAACTCTAGGCGAAACTGCTCGACCAAAGAAATCATCCGTATTGTATTTACTCACCTCTCCATTGGCTTTCAATAGCAATACTTTTTCCCTATCGGCTCTGTCACCATACCCACCACATACGCTGATATAATCATTAATATCATAATTTTCTCTATAAGCAATTGCATTAGGTATATTAACTTCACCTTGAATAACCACGATGTTTGAACGCTTAGGAATAACAACCCGATCACCATTTTCAAGATAAATCTTATCTAAATCATCGGTATTACTAATAACTACTTGCCCTAAAGGTTCAACTTCTCTAGCACGTTTTACAAAATTCATAACCAGTTCTGACTCTTTATTTCGTATACTCGCTTCTTCTACAGTCGAAGAATCTGAGGTTAAAGTTCTCGCTTCTAAATCTTTTAGCATTGTTTCTAAAAGTTGTTTTTGAATACTTGCCACACTTTTACGATAAATTCGAACATTTTTAATTTCAGAAAGAGGAGTAAATTCTATTTTTGAAAGAATATCATAAAGGGTTGTTCCTTTTTTAACCGTTAAATTTTTAGAACCTTTATGTTCCCCTTCAATGTTAATTTCAATATTGTTAACATAATAGTCAGAAAAAAACTTTAATTTAGAGCCATTAACGACATAAGTATTCACTGATTGATTAAGTTTATAGGTTGTGGTAGTTTCTTGACCATTATCCCATGCTGTTAGCATAAAACTATTGGCTGTGGGTTTTAGCATAATAAAACGCATTACTTCTTCTACACTCGTTTGCAAAGATAATAGCTCAAAAATATAAGGGCGATTAACATCTCCTTCTACTTCTATAAAGTTTTGAACAGGGTTTACTAAAATCACATCACCATTTTTAAATTGAAAACTATCTACTTGACCATCAATTAAAAACTGATACAAATCCACGTTTCTAATAATTTGTTTATTTCGAAGAATATTAATATTTCGGAAGCTTCCTTGTCCACGGATAATCCCCCCCGACTTATCAATAAATTGTAATATTGAATCGGTAGAAAGTCCATTGTACAAACCAACTTTTTGTACGCCACCAGATACAAATACTGAAATAAGTTGATACTGTTTAACATCAGCGTAAACATAAACATTATCATTAAATATCTTTTTTATAGAAGATTGAATTTTTGATTTTAATTGACTTAAAGGAAGCCCTAAAAGACGAATTGCACCAACTTTAGGTACAAAAATATTCCCTTGTTGGTCTACTGTTAAATCAGCTAAAAATTCATAAGCTCCCCATATTTTTACCGATACCACATCCCCTATGTTAATTAAATAATTTGGATTATACCTAAACTGCTTATTCTCTTTAAAGTTACCTTTAAAAATTTTTTCTCCAAAGTAAGCTTTTGTAGTATCGGTTAACCTACTATTTTCAGTACTATTTTGCTCAATAGAGAACTCCACAGCAAATGCAAAGTTAGATAATAATAGTAATAATAAAATTACCATAAATTTATTTTTTTTCATACTTAATCCTTGTGATCTTTAATAATTTGAAATATCATACTTAAAACCCCATATAAAAATAATATAATGATAAACACTGAAAAAGTATCTTTTGTTTTATTAGGATAACTATAAGCGTCGGCTAAACTTGCTTTACTAATAACAATAAGATTTTTGGTATTTTGACGAACCAACACAGTAGTCTCTTCCAATCGCAGTAGTATTTGTCCATAAATTTCTTTATTAAAGTCTACTTTACTTTTTAAAAGTTCAAAATCTGATAAATTTACATTTAACTCTTTTTTGCCTTTTGAACCTGAAATTTTATTTTTGACTTTTTTAATGCTTCGTTTTATATGATTAATATTACTAAAAAATAAAATCATCTCAGGTGCTTTTGGATTCATGTACTGTAGCTTACTGTTATACTCAACTTCTTTCTGAATTAATTGACTTTCCAGCCCTGCTAAAATACTACTTTTTGATTCAATATCAATTTGAGGATTAAATGTTTTATTTTTATTTTGATAGGCCAATAAGTCTTTAACTGAGGATAAAAAAAGATTATATTTTTCTTTCTCTTGCTTTTTTAAGAACTTTAAAACTATTTCTGAACTCTTTTTTTCAAAAACATTTAACGTTTTTCCTGCATGAATAATAATTTTTTTGACTATTTGCTGTGCAATTTTAGGATTAGCATGAGCAAACCCTATACTTAAGGTTGAAGAAGGCTCGTCATAAACAATGGATAAATCATCATGATATTTTAGTAAAAGGTTTGCCATGTTTGCTTCAAACATAGGTAAATCAGATTCTCTTGATAAACGATTCCACTTATCAACAGCAGAACTTGTATAATATAGGGTTAAGTTAAACTCATTATCTATTAGTTCATACATCTCTTCGGACTTAATGTACACCTCAAGAAGCTTTGAATCTTGCATGGAGGCTGAATTACCTACCGAAAGTAAAGCTCCTAATGGTGAAACGGATTGGGCTTGAGATAAATCTTTCACCATCACCGTACTTTTCGATTCATACTTCTCTGTTTGTAGGTACAAAATATAGTAACTAATAGCTAGAAATATTCCCAAAAAAAACAGTTTAAATAATATACTCCCCAATAATCTCAAAATAACTCCTTCTTACTTACTTGTACAACGATATTGTTGTTCTAAAAACTGTAAACTTTTAGCTTTAGCCTCTACTTCACAAGAAAGCACTTTATTTTCTACTCTTTTAGATTTCATCATAAATGGTTTAGAGCATCCTGAATAGAACAGCACTACTACTAGTATAATTTTTTTCATTTTAACTTTCACCCTGCTTTTTTATTTATTTCTGCATATTCTTCTATGGCTTTATTAATATCATCATAATAACTCATTTTACCCTCATTCACAACAATTCCTGCATCGCATATCTCTTTTAGCGTTCCCATATCATGACTCACTAAAAGAACGTTACAATTTTCAATTTTTTTAAGCAATGCTTCTTTAGATTTTTTTTTAAATCTTGCATCTCCTACAGCAAGTGTTTCATCAATTAATAAATAATCAAAATCAAATGCCAAACTCAAACCAAAATTTAGTCGTGCTTTCATACCTGATGAATAAGTTTTTATGGGCATTTCAAAATAATGGTTTAATTCGGAGAAATCCTCTACGAACTCAATAATTTCCTGAATTTCTCTATTTGTCTTTCCATAAAGTCTACAAACAAATTTAACATTTGCTTTTCCTGACATATTTGCAATAAATCCCCCACCAATTCCTAAAGGCCAAGAAAAACTTTTATCAGATTTTATGCTTCCTATATTTGGAAATTCTATCTGTCCTAACATCTTCATAATGGTTGATTTACCTGCCCCATTTCGACCTAAAATTCCAATATTATGATTGGAGGGAATCGAAAATGAAACCTCTTTTAAGATGTATTTTTTTCCTTGTTTGGTTCGAAACCATTTACTCACATTTTTAAGTTCAATCATAAGGATATAATTCTTTTTTCTAATTTTATATACAACCATAACCCCATATACAATAATGAAAAACTCCATAACCACATATACGTATAAGATACAAATTGATCATCTAAGGCGAGAAAATAAAAACCATGAATCATTTCTATAAAATGTACTAAAGGGTTATAAAGAAGCATCTCTTGTAATGGCACAGGCAACATTTCTATGGTATAAAAAATAGCTGATCCAAACATCAATCCTGTCATCATAAAACCAACAACTTTTCCAATACTTTCAACAAAAGTACTTAAAACAGCCACAAAAAGAGCGAAAGAGAAAGAAAAAAAGAGTAAAAAGAAAAACCCCAATGCCACCATGGATAAATCTTTAACTTCCATATCAAAGTCAAAATAAAAACCTAGTATCAAAAAAACAATAATAATCACAGCTGTAATAAAAACTTCAAGTAAAGTTCTTGCAATCATGGTATCAATTGGTTTTACTTGTTTATAAACAAAAAGTGCTTTATTTGAACCAAAAGCATTGGATGATTTTGTCACAATATTTTTAAACATATTAAAAGCGATAAAATTTAAAGATAAAAAGACTGCAAAATCAAAATTACTTTCGGCAGCCCCAAAAAGAAGAACTTTAATCAATACAAAAACTATTATCTGAAAAAAAGGTTCAAAAAAAGTCCAAAAAAGCCCCAGTCTTCCAGCAGATAAACGCATGTTTAACTCTCTTAAAAAAAGTGCATTTTGAACTGCTAAAAAAATTTTTAATGAACTTCTTTTTTTCAACCCTTAACTCCCTTTTTAAATCAATTTAAATTATAACTTATTTTTAATCTATTTTCCTTATACTAAAAATCTTAAAAGTAAAATTTTCTATACCACTTAACAAACTCCCTAATCCCATCCAGCAATTTTGTATCAGGCTTATACCCAAAATCATGAATCAATCCACTCACATCAGCATAAGTAGAAAGCACATCACCCTCTTGCATTGGCATGTAATTTTTTTCTGCTTTTTTTCCAAGAGTATTTTCAAGTGTTTCAATAAACTCCATTAAAGAGAGTGGTGAATTATTTCCTATATTATAAACAGAAAAATCTGATGGATTATCAATAACTTTAATAACGCCCTCAATAATGTCATCTATGTACGTAAAATCTCGACTCATTTTACCATGGTTAAACACATTAATCGCTCGATTATTAGTAATCGCATCAGTAAAAAGCATCGGAGCCATATCAGGGCGCCCCCAAGGGCCATAAACCGTAAAAAACCTTAGTCCTGTTGTTTGAATATTATATAAATGGCTGTAAGTATGTGCCATTAATTCATTTGATTTTTTAGTCGCAGCATAAAGACTTATAGGGGTATCTGTCTTATCTGTAGTTTTAAAAGGTTGAACTTTATTTAAGCCATAAACTGAAGAACTTGATGCATAAGAGAGGTTCTTAACCCCATAATGTCTACA
Source organism: uncultured Sulfurovum sp. (assembly GCA_902727995.1). Taxonomy (GTDB): domain Bacteria; phylum Campylobacterota; class Campylobacteria; order Campylobacterales; family Sulfurovaceae; genus UBA1140. Next base: position 5,608 of record CACVAZ010000192.1, on the reverse strand, counting down.
AGCTTCAAGTATGTTCATAAAGCCCACAACATTTGACTGTATATAGGCATGAGGGTTTTCAATGGA
>CACVAZ010000192.1:2149-5442 GCA_902727995.1 uncultured Sulfurovum sp. | reverse complement strand
CCACTTTTCATCACCAATCTATAAATACCCACAACCGATGGACTTTTAGCAATAACACTCTCAGCAATAAAATCTTTTCTGGTTGAATTTGAATCCACAATCGCCCCAATAATATTAGAAGGTACTTCTTTATAATTCGCTCTTAACTGCTTCGTATCTTTAGGTAAACAATAGCCTCCATAACCAAAAGAGGGATTATTATAATGCATTCCAATTCTTGGGTCTAACCCTACCCCTTCAATAATCTGTTTTGTGTCTAAATCATGTGTTTGGGCATAAGAGTCTAACTCATTAAAGTACGCTACCCTTAGAGCCAAATAAGTATTTGAAAAGAGTTTTACAGCTTCAGCTTCAGTTGCATTTGTCAATAAAATATCAACATTTTTTTTAATAGCACCTTCTACTAGTAAATTCGCAAAAACTTCTGCTCGTTGACTTTTTTCACCCACAATAATTCTACTAGGGTGTAAATTATCATATAAAGCAGACCCTTCTCTTAAAAACTCTGGTGAAAAAATTATATTGCTTGTGTTAAACATCTCATTAACCAATTTTGTATAACCCACAGGGACTGTTGATTTAATAACCATCGTTGCCTTTGGATTAATCTCTAAAACATCTCTAATCACAAGTTCTACAAGCTTAGTATTAAAATAGTTTGTTTCAGGATCATAATCTGTAGGCGTAGAAATAATCACAAAGTCAGCGTCTTTATAGGCCTCTTCTTTATCCAAAGTTGCTCTAAAATTTAAATTTTTATTTTTTAAATAATCACTTATCTCTTTATCTTCAATGGGAGAAATTTTATTGTTAAGCATCTCCACTTTTTCGGGAATAATATCTAAAGCTATTACTTCATTATTTTGTGCAAGTAGTATTCCATTAGAAAGTCCTACATATCCTGTTCCTGCTATGGCTATTTTCATTCTATACTATTCCTTTATATCCGTTAGGGTTTTGACTCTGCCAACGCCATCCATCTTCACACATCTGATCAATACTTTTTTCAGCTTTCCAATCTAAAACTTCTTTGGCATAAGAAGGATCTGCAAAACAAGTAGCAATGTCACCTGCTCTTCTTTGGGCTATCTTATAAGCTACTTTTTTGTTCGATGCTTTTTCAAATGCTCTTATCATCTCTAAAACAGAATAACCTTTTCCAGTACCAAGATTAACCGTCATAACTTCCTTGAAATTTTCAATTCTATCCAAAGCATTGACATGCCCCTTTGCTAAATCAACTACATGAATATAATCTCTAACCCCTGTCCCATCTTTTGTATCATAATCATCACCAAATACAGATAAGTATTCTCTCTTACCCACAGCTGTTTGAGCAATAAAAGGCATTAAGTTATTGGGAATGCCATTGGGATCTTCCCCTATGGTTCCTGATTCATGTGCTCCCACTGGGTTAAAGTAACGTAGCAAAATTATTTTCCATGTATTATCTGAAACATATACATCTCTTAAAATCTCTTCGACCATCAGTTTAGAACGTCCATAAGGATTGGTAGCAAAAAGAGGAAAATCTTCTAAAATAGGCGTTGTATGAGGGTCACCGTAAACCGTAGCAGAAGAAGAAAAAATAATTGATTTACAATCATATTCAGCCATCACTTCACACAATACAGCTGAGCCATTTACATTGTTATCATAATACTTCAATGGTTTTTCAACAGATTCACCAACAGCTTTCAGTCCAGCAAAATGAATCACTGAACTTATTGTATGCTTCTCAAAAACAGATTTTAAGTCATCTCTATTTCTAAGATCTCCCTCAATTACTTCAATGGATTGATTTATAATCTTTTCAACACGACGAATGCTCTCTTTAGAAGCATTGTAAAAGTTATCAAAAACAATTACCTCATACCCAGCTTCAATCAATAAAACAACCGTATGACTTCCTATGTAACCTGCTCCACCTGTAACTAATATTTTCATCCTATACCTTATGCTCAAATTCTGGAACAATTTTCTTTAATACTTCCAATTGATTTCCATACTTTAATGATTCAATTTGTACACAAAGTATAGCATAATCCACAAAAGGATTTTTTGAAACCATAATCGAATGATATTCAGTTTTTAAATCTTCTTTATTAATCAGCAGTTCCTCATAAAGCTTCTCTCCTGCACGTAACCCTGTAAACTCTATTTCAATATCATCACGACCTGAAAGCTCTATCATCCGTTTTGCCAAATCAACAATCTTAATCGGTTCACCCATATCTAAAATAAAAAGCTCTCCTCCTTTGGCAATGGAGGCTGCTTGAAGTACCAATTGACAAGCTTCAGGAATAAGCATAAAATATCGGGTAATCTCAGGATGTGTCACCGTAATGTTTTGACCTTTTTCTATCTGAGCTTTAAACTTAGGAATCACCGAACCCGATGAGCCTAAAACATTCCCAAAACGCACAGCCACTATTTCAGTTTTATGACTCGGAACAGCATGAGCATAAAGCTCACAGATTCTTTTGGTTGTTCCCATCACATTTGTAGGTCGTACAGCTTTGTCTGTTGAAATAAGAACAAATTTTTGTACCTCATAAGTAATCGCTAAATCAATTACATTTTGAGTACCAAATACATTGTTTTGAATCGCTGATTCAATATTTTCTTCACACAAAGGAACATGTTTATAAGCTGCTGCATGAAGAAGAACTTCTGGTCGATAGCGAACAAAAACCTCTTCTAAAGCCTCTTTATCTTTTATGCTCAATAACACAGAAACAATATTTTTAGCCTCTAACTCTTCACTTATCTGATACAAGTTAAATTCACTGTGATCGAGTAAAATAATCTGTTTGGCTCCAAACAGTGCTACTTGACGAGATAACTCAGAACCAATGCTCCCTCCAGCACCTGTTATCATCACTACTTTAGCAGCAATAAAATTAGCAATGCTTATCATGTCAAGATCTTGAGGTTTTCGTGCCAGTAAGTCTTCGATGGAAATATCGAAAAACGCTGGTTTATCATTCTGAAACATTTCAACGGTTTTAATCTCTTGAATCCCCAAGCTTTTTAAAAGCAAAAAAAGTTCATCTAGGTTTTTTCGCTCTAACAACTCCGTAAGAATCACCGATTGAATATTATATTGTGCAATCACTTTTTCTATAGAATCCATATCATGCACTTTAAGGTTTGAAAAATAAGTACCAATCAAGCTTCTATCTTTTGAAATTAAAGCTTTTGGTGCGTACTTGATATTGCCTTTCAGGGCAGACTTTATGACATGACTTGCCTCTTCATTCACCCCAAAAATCAAAGTAGCTACTTGAAGA
>CACVAZ010000192.1:0-2049 GCA_902727995.1 uncultured Sulfurovum sp. | reverse complement strand
ATAACTGCTGTTGATAAAAATCAAATATCTCTCGTTTTCGCTCAACCCTTTTACTTAACACTTCCATTTGAGCTACCCCAATGGCTGCTAATACATTTGACATTCTATAGTTATAACCATACTCTTTGTGTTCATAATGTAAGAAGTTCTCTTTGGCTTGGGTCGATAAAAACTTAGCTTTGGCTATCCACTCCTCATTCTCACTTACTAACATGCCTCCACCAGAAGTCGTCAGAATTTTATTTCCATTAAAAGAATAAACTCCAAAGTCTCCAAATGTTCCACTTTGTTGCCCCCTATAAGAAGCACCCAAAGATTCAGCTGCATCTTCAACAAGATAAATTCCCTCTTCTTTACAAATAGCCACTATCTCATCGAGCTTAGCTACTTGACCATAAAGATGGGTAAGAATTAAAGCTTTTGGTTTTATATTCAACTCTTTAATGGCTTTCTTCAGTAACAGTGGTGATAAATTCCAAGACTCATCGGAATCTATAAACACAGGAGTAGCTCCCTGATAAAGTATGGCATTCACCGAACCAATAAAGGTAAAAGTAGAAGCCAAAACCACATCATCTCTACCAATACCCAAAACTCTTAATGCCAAATGTAACCCTGCCGTAGCCGAAGATAAAGCTAGAGCGTGTTGAGTGCCTGTATAATTTTTAATCGACTCTTCAAATTTATTGACAAATGCTCCAAGAGGTGCAATATAATTACTTTCAAATACCTCTGCTATATACGCTTGTTCTCTTCCACTCATGTGTGGAGGTGATAAAAAAAGTCTATTCATTGCTTATCCTCTTACTGTTTTTATAATGTACTCAATATCTTTTTTAAAAGACCAATTGCGTATATAGGCTTTATTTATAGCCACTTTATCTGCCCATATTACAGTATCGTTATACTCTTTTGGGTTGGAAACCTTAGATAAAATCTGCTCTTCATTTTTATATTTTAAAGAGGCAGGACCTGTAATGCCTGGTGGAATTGTAAGCATAATCCTATCCTCTCCTTGAAGTGCATCAGCATACCCCTCAACATCAGGTCTAGGTCCTACAAAACTCATGGTGCCAAAAAGTACATTAAATAGTTGTGGAAGTTCATCTATTTTAGTATCTCTAAAAAACTTTCCACTTTTAGTAATACGCATATCATTGGCTGTTGTAATGGTCGTATCAATCCCTCTTAATGCTTTCATCGTTTTTATTTTAAACACAAAAAAAAGCTTAGCCTCTTTGCCTACTCTTTTTTGCATAAAAAGACCAAGGCTTTTAGTCTCTATAGATGCAATAAACATAGCCATTAAAATAATCCACCAAGTCAAAAAAATACCGACCAAAGCAAAGATAATGTCAAAAGCTCTCTTTAAAAATCTCTCCCAAAGGTTCATAACTACTTTTTAATTTTATAGATTTTACTATACGCCGAAGAGACAACGAGTTCAAATAAATCTTTATCATAGTGTTCAAGCATAAACATTTGCACATAAGCCGACTCGTAAGTTTTTCTGTCCATGACAACTATTTGTCCATAACTTTGTAAAAATACCACACAAAGTTCTCCTGCTATTGAATGTAATTTTGATTGTACTTCAGACTTACCATTAGCTCGATAACTCGCTGCATCAAAACGATACACTTTTCTTGTTTTATTTCCTATGGTTACTTCACCTTTAATAGAATCATAAATAATTCCATTTTGTAAAATAACTTTTCCACCTTGTTGAGAGGCAATTGAAGAAGGATAAAAATGAACATTTCTCTCTTTTCGTCCTGTCTCTAAATTAATATTTCCAAACACAGCAACGGTTGGAAATATACGCATCATTCTAAATGGCATATAAAGAAAAACATCCCTTGTTTTTGCAGGAAGTTTAAAATCTGGCTTTTTTAATTCAGCTAATAAAGTTTTTGGTTTTTTATTTTCAAATAATTTATTAGCAACAATCGAATAATTAGAATCAACATAAGTTTCTACAGCCAAACGACTTAAGTTTGCAGCCAACTCTTGTGAGGGTGTTTGCATGATTTTAGAAATAATATAGTT
>CACVAZ010000191.1 GCA_902727995.1 uncultured Sulfurovum sp. | reverse complement strand
TTTAGAAAAGAATTTACGACAGGCGATTAAAAAAGAGATTACAGCTCAAGAAAATGCAAAAGCTTACGTGTTAAAAGAGATTAAAGAGGGGAATGTTGGTTCTGCCATGGGACATGAGTCAAGCCTTAGCTTTAAAGTTCTTTCTGCAACCGATAAGACTTTTACTTTAGAGGGTTCATTTTACGCTTATCTTGGAGGGGCTCATGGCATGGGGAATACTATTTTCATCAATTATGACAGCAAAACAGGTAAAGAAATTAGCCTTGACGATGTTTTTGTGCCTAATTATAAAGCCAAACTCAAAGAAATTGTGGAAAAAGAATATCGTATTCAAAGCCATATTAGCGAAAGCGACAGCCTTAAAGATAAACTGGATTGGTTTGAGAATGAGTTTGTCTTAGCTGAAGCCATTGGTTTTGGTGAAGATGGTCTTCATTTAGCCTACAATGCTTATGAAATTAAGTCTTACGCAGCAGGAACCACGAACATCATTGTTCCTTATGCTTCATTAAAATCTATTATTAGACCCAATGGTTACTTAGAACCTCTCGTAAAACCTCAAAATCTTAGTGACGGAAAAGTACAGTATAGCTTTAGTGATGCTCTTTCAACCATGGATTTAAGTGTTGAAAGAATCTCTAGCACAAAACTAAAATTAGTTCTTCAAGTTAGTAAAGACCATTATAATTATCGTCTAAAAGCAGATAAAGGGACTATCTCTCTTTCTTTTCCTCAACTCTCTAGCAAGAGCGACGTACTCTCAAAGTCTTCAAAAAATATTGATAAATTAACCCTCTATCCTAAAGGGCATAAGATTTACAATCTCAGCCAAAAGAAAAACATTGCGAGTGAGTATCTTTTAGTTGAAGGTGAAGTGGCAAAATGGACAGATGGAAAAGAACGAAGAATAGAGTTAATGCTTCATATACCTGAAAATTTAGACAGTCTAAAGTTACACTACCGAGTAACATTTAAAGATGGAAAGAAATTCTTAAATACTCCCTACAAAGGAACACTAGGACAACAAGGATTTCAAAATTATGATGTTGAAATTCGATAGTTTTGACTTTTATTGACTTTTTCTTTCTATAATTTTAACTGTTAGAAAACACATAAAAGGATTCACATGAGAAAAACAATAATGATAGTATCGGCTTTGGCTATTATTCCCGTAGCAAGTTTTGCGTCAAGCTTTAAATTGGTAAACGACTCAGGAAGTAAACTAAGCATTCATACAGGTACAGGTGTTGCTAACCTTAACAAAGGTAGTTCAACTTCAATCACTTGTAAAGTTGGTAAGAAAATATATACAGCCGATCGTGGAACTAAAGATAAGTTTATTTTTAAAGTAAATTCGTCACACTGTGGTAAAACAGTTAAACTTTCTTCCGTAATGTAAGCAAGTTAGTTAGACTTTAATTTTCTTCTTTTAAAAATTGGCTTTACTTCCTATGGTAAAGTCTTTCTTCTCTTTTAATTTTCATCTTAAGCACATGCTATAATACAAACAAAAATCCTAAGCGTCAATCATCGGTAAGGGTATATTATACGAAGGAAAAAAATGATACTAAAAAAAATAATTTTAACGATTCTCTTTACAACATTACTCTTTGGAGAAAATGAATTTAAGAAACCTGAGTCATTTAAAGATTATAAGCAATATATTCTTGATGATATGATGGTTTTTATCTCTCCTAAATTAACAAAATATCTTAAAATTAAAGAAGTAAAAAGAGATGGTTATGATAAAAATATTCATGCTCCTGTCAAAACCATGTTTTTAACGATTAAGGGTGAAGAACTTAAACTCTTTATTGATCCTGGAGCAAGTGATGATTTTTCTTTTGTCTTTAACCATAAGGGGAAAGAGAGAATGATTGCAGGAGAAAGCGTTTTTATTTCTCAATCAGGAACCATTTATATCTCTAATAGAATGAATGAAAATTATGAAGTAAAAAGAAAATTTCAAATTACAAAAAGTGGTGTTAAAGAACTAAAACAAGCTTTTCTTTCTGTCAACATGGACTGTGAAACATCGGCATTAGCCACACTTTATACAGAGCAAGGTGGCAAAGGAACTATTGTCGCAAAAATACCAAAAGGAAAGAAAGTTAAAGTCTTAGTAAATGCATTTACAGCACATAATTCAGAGCTTGAAACAGATGAATCTAAAAATTATTTAGTGCAAACTTCTTTTGGTTTAGTGGGTTGGGTGCGTTCTTCTGCTGGATATATGCAAGAAAAGGGTAAGCCTCTTGGTTGTTTGATGTATGAAGGGGATTAAAGGTTTTTTATCAATTTTTATTGAGTGCAAGTAAGACCTCATCCCAAAACTTTATACGTGCCGATATTGCCTTAATGGCTGCTTTTTTAGCTTCTTCAATTTTTTTAGGGTCATTGTCACATAGAATTTCAAGCATTCGTAGTGAGAGTGGTCCATGATGATCTCCATCGAGTTCAATGTGTCGTTCTAAATAATAATGAAAAGCAGTAGCTTGTTCTTGTGTTATGTTCATTTTTTTAAGTAAGGCACTGAACATGCTAGGAATAATATGTTCTCTTCCAAAGGCAAAAGCAGCAGCAATAATATGAGGTTCATTACTATCAATAAAGCTAAAGGTACTTCTCATAAACTCTTTTGAAGCACTAGGGATTTTTGTGTTTTTTAAAGCATCTGTAAGAGAATTTTGTTTAACTTGATTGATAAAGTTTTTGATGTCTTTTGAAGCATCAAACTCTATTTCTTCCATCGCCATTAGGTAGAGTTCGAAATGGCTAATATAGGTAATTGTACTATCAGGAAAAGCCAGAGGTGCTTCATCGGACTCTTCTTCACGTACAATCTCATTGATAAATCGTCTAATCATTGGGTCACCATGTGGCATCCATGGAATAGTATTGGGTGCAAATTCATTTTGAAGATATTTGACAAGTGACATAAAATCCCAAACAGAATAAACATGATGTTGCATAAAGGTACTTAAATCATTAATATTTTTGATTGCCTCGTAAATAGGATGTTCCGAAAGTCTTTTTTGTAATTGAGTAATCTCTTCTAGAGGAAAGATAGACATGACATATTCACCTTGTAAATTTTTTGAATACTATACTTTCTTTTTTACTAAATAGCTTAAATGTCATTTTTTATGTAGCAATTGTTATCTTTATTTTGAACTTTGAAAAGAAAAAAGCAAAGAAAATGAAAGTTTTCTTCACTGTATTTAGAAGATAAATAGGCTATAATCTTGTATGGTAAATATTTTAATGATAGAAGACGATGCTGAATTTGCATTGCTTCTTAGCACTTTTTTAGCAAAATACAATTTTCAAGTCACCAACTTTGAAGATCCTTATTTGGGTCTCTCTTCAGGGGTAGATCAGTATGATCTACTTATTTTAGATTTAACTTTACCCAACATGGATGGACTTGAAGTCTGTAAAGAAGTGGTGAGTAAATATGATATTCCTATCATTATCTCTTCAGCACGTTCAGATCTTAGTGACAAAATACTTGGCTTACAACTTGGAGCTGATGACTATTTGCCAAAACCTTATGATCCACAAGAGATGTACGCTCGTATTATCTCACTTCTTCGACGTTACAAAAAAGTGAATGAACATATTGAACCAACACATGTTTTAAGCCTTGATGAAAAGAAAGAAGAGATTAAGCTTCATGGTGAACTCATTGACTTTACTCCTGCTGAATATGTGGTGCTTCGACTACTTATTAAAAACCGAAATACCACCGTGTCGAAAGAGCAAATACTCTATGACTCGGAAGTTTTTGAGTATGGAACCGATGGTTCTTTAGCTGTAATCGTCAATAGGTTACGAAAAAAATTGGGTACGGAAGTAAACATCAAAACAGTTCGTGGTGTGGGTTACCGATTGGCTACTTAAATAAAAGGTTTAACATGACACTTTATAACAAAATTCGTATCATTTTTTTAGTAGCTTTTGTCCTCTTGTCAGCATTTTTTGCTTCGACAATTTTTTTAAAACGTGGGCATTATTTGCATGAAAATGAAAAACGTTATATGCAAACAGCTCTTTTTTCTTTAAAACATTTTAGGCAAAAAAATTCTTCAAAAGAAGAGCTTAAGTCTAAAGATGAAAATTTTCAATTTTTTCTTAAAGAGAGTAATTTTGAGCTTTTAGAAAAAGAAGCCATAAAAAGTATTAAGCAAAATGCTCATCTGCTTTTAGATCGTAAGTTTTTTAGAGCTGAAATAGAGGTTTTAAAATATGAACAAGCCTTGTATCTTTTTATAAAACATCCAAAGTTTGAGCTTTTACTCAAAGACAAAGAAGAAATGACTTTTCCTAAAGAACTTTTATTGGTCTATTTATTGGCTTTAGCCTTTTTAGTAGGATTGTACTTTTGGTTAAGTAAAAGCTTAAAACCATTAAAGGCACTAAATGAAAAGATTCATGACGTAGCCCAAGGCGATTTATCTGTGTCCTTTAAAAGTGATAAAGAAGACGAAATAGCCGAAGTTTCAAATGCTTTTGATGATGCTTTACGAAAAATAGAGGCACTCATTGATTCACGACAACTCTTTTTACGTACCATTATGCATGAGCTTAAAACTCCCATTGCCAAAGGGCGTTTACTTAATGAATTTTTAGAAGAATCTGTGCAAAAAGAGGGTTATGAAAGGGTATTTGAACGTTTAGAACTGCTCATTGCAGAATTCTCGAAAATAGAACAGATGCTTTCGTCTTCGTACAAACTAAACATGAAACGTTACAACGTTCAAGAGATGCTAGACCAAGCTTTAGAACTCATGATTATGAGTGATGAAGAGATAGAATCACAAGTAGAAGTGCTACAAGTTAGGGCTTTTGTGTTGGAGACAGATTTTGAGCTTTTTTCTTTGGCTTTAAAAAACTTGATAGACAATGCTTTAAAGTATTCACCAGAGCATAAAGTACGAATTGAAGTGTATGCAAACAGAATCGAAATACATAATGCAGGGGAGCAGTTTACCCAAAGTTTAGAAGCTTATGCACAGCCTTTTAATGTCAAAGCTAAGGGGCTTGGTTTAGGGCTTTATATTGTTCAAAATATTGCAGGATTGTTAGGGTTAGAGTTGGTCTACACTTATGATAAAAAAAATATTTTTGTTTTGTGTTTAAGATAAAGTATAACAAAAGCTTAGAAAGCATGTTGATAGGGCTTAATGATTGAATATTATGAGGGATAAGAGATGAAAGTTGTAATCAACACCTATAAAAAGCATAAAATAACAGTGGATAATTTTATTATTACCTCTATTAAAAATGCATCAATAAATTATATTGATAATGCAGAAAGTATTCTTAAAAAGAATAATTTTATACAGCTCATCTACAGTGTGGATGAAGCGTTTAATCAAGTAAGTCCCGTTATTTGTAAGAAGCAAAAAGAAACACTCAATATAGGAAATAATAAAAGTCATTATTTTGCTAAATTACATCTTGATGAAGATGGATTTTATATTTCTAATCCATACATTCATTACCGAACAGGTAAAGCAAGTGTGACAGTTGTACGAAAAATTGATGACTATTATTATGTTTTTGATTGTAATTTGTTTTTACTTTTAGAAGAGTTAAAATTGATTGAGTATAACAGTTTGTATGATAAGACTACACGAATGGTTTATGCCATAGGGGCAACCATTTTAGCCATAGTAGCCATGGCTTTGATTGTCCATGGAGGATATAAATTGTTTGAGATATTTCTTATGGATGTTCATCAGGACTTTTTTCATTCTATATTTAAATCCATTATTGCTGTGACCTTGGGAATAGCCATTTTTGATTTGGCAAAACAGATTATGGAGCATGAGGTCTTGTTTCATAATTTTTCACATGAAGAGGGGCATCAGTATATGGTTTTAGGTAAATTTCTCTCTTCCATTGTGATAGCACTCTCTATTGAGACACTGATGGTAGTTTTTAAAATTACTTTAGATGATTATAAAAATATGTTGTATGCTTTTTATCTGATTATTGGAACAACAGCGATGTTTGTAGGTCTTGCTTTTTTCTTTAAAACCATACAAAATAGTAAGCAGGATAAAAATAATGAGTCTTGATTCATGAAAATTTCTAGTCAAAAAAATCAATATATCCTAAAAAAACTACAAACCTTCACATTGTTTCAAAGTATTGATTTTGCCATACTAGAAACGATGATTCCTAATTTTCACTACGAAACATGTGAAAAAGATAGGCATCCTATTAACAGTACTGCTACTAAAGATTACTTTTATATTGTCATATCAGGGAGAATTAAAATCTCACGTATTGATATCCATACAGGAAAAGAACTGACACTTTTTCTTCTCGCATCTGGTGATGTTTTTGATATTGTTTGTCTACTTGATGGACAACACCATGATGTTTTAACGACGGCTCTTGATACTGTTGAAGTTGTTTATATTCCAAATGAGATAATTCTTCAATGGCTTGATTTACATCCTGAGTTTAATCGAAGCATTTATCCTTATATGGGGCAACAGATGCGTTATCTTGAAAATTTGGCAACCAATATGACTTTTCATGACACGATTACTCGATTATCCCGATTGATTCTACACTATGCTAAAGCATATGAGGAATCTGTTGAATATAAAGTAAAACTTATTAATGATCTCTCACATGAAGAACTTGCTAATATGATTGGCACCGTACGTTCGGTTGTATCACGACATCTTTCTTTGCTTCATAAAGAAAAAAGTCTTGAAACGAGTAGAAAAGAAATTATTATTAAAGATTGTCAAAAACTACTCAAACACGCTAAAAAAAGTCAGGATTGTTTAAAATAACTCTCTTTTCTCCTATTTGTTACCTAACGCACAGAAAATAATTATTATTTGATATAAAATCATCAAAAATAATAGGCTATAGTATATAGCTGATTATTAATTAAGGAGAATGAAACCATGAAAACCATGAAAATAAACAAAACAAACAAACTAAGCCTAATCACAAGCCTATTACTTTTAGCCAATGTCACTCTTTATGCTACAGAAAATATAGAGTCTAACTTTAAGAGTACAACCGATACCCCTATTCATAATTATTATGATTTTTCTTCAGCAACACATAAAATCTCGAATGAAATACTAGATTATTACCAATCAATTGGACTTAAAGATTATAAAAGCTGTCAAAATACTGTTAAAAATCAGTACCAAAAATTAGAAAAAACGCCAAAAGAAATATTTGATGGATTAAATTTAACAATTGATGCTATAAAAGCATTAGACAATAACAATAGCACTTTAGCCCAAAAGAATCTTGGTGAAGCATCTGCAATATTCGAAAAAGTCTTTAAAGCTAATCCTGAACTAAAAATGATACCAATAGATATTGACATTAAGATTGAAGATCATCAAGTGAGCAATGAAAATGTTAAAGCCATTACTGAAAATGCCATAAGAATGCTTAAAGAGCATGATACACAAGAGGCAATTGCATTGCTTACTAATCTTAAAAACCAAATTAATATCACAACACTTTATTTACCAATGGCATTTTATGAAATGGGAACGAAAGTAGCTACAGAAGCCCTTAAAAAAGAGAATAAAATAGAAGCAATGGATGCACTTAGCCTTGGGTTTAATAGTATGATTATAGAAGAAAGTATAATACCTATTGCACTACTAGAATCACAATCTGCACTTTTAAGTGCTTCTATTATAGAGAAAGATGATAAAGAAGAGGCATTAAAATGGCTTGATATCGCTAAAAGCAATCTAGAACAGGCACGACTACTTGGGTACACGAGTAAATATAATGATGATTATCAACTACTAAGCAATCAAATTCATTCCATTGCTAAAGAGATTAAAGGCAAGAATGAGGTTGAAAAGCTTTACGATACCCTAAAAAATGACTATAACAAGTTTTTAGATAAAATTATTGGAGATATTCCACTCATTGGTGCTTAAGTATGAGAAGACTTATCTCTTCTCAAATTGTTAAGTATATATACGATAAAACATTTGTAAAAAAAGGTATAAAGTATGAAAAAAACAACAACCAAAGCATTTAATACCAAAGGTGCTGTACTTTTAGGTATCGGTTCTATGGTAGGAGCTGGGGTTTTTATTGTCATAGGTCAAGCAGGAGCTGTGGCAGGAAATATGGTGTGGTTTGCCTTTATCTTGGGTGGAATTATTGCTTTATTGAGTGGGTACTCTCTTGCTAAACTGGCTTTGCGTTATCCTTCACGAGGGGGGATTACGGAGTATCTTATACAAAGTTTTGGAGATACCATCTTTACAGGTGTGGTGAGTATTCTTTTCTACTTTTCTCAACTAGTTGCCATCGCTGCTGTGGCAAAATCTTTTGGAATTTATAGTTCTGCCCTTATGGGACTTGATACCCCTATTTACAGTTCACTCTTTGCTCTTTTTATTTTACTTTTTTTTATGGGTGTTCAACTGCTTGGTTCAGGTATGATTGCCAAATTTGAAAACATCATTGTGGGTATTAAAGTGAGTATTTTGGTTGTTTTTGTGGGCGTGGCACTTTTTTATATTGAACCTAGCCGTTTAGCCATCCCTACAGATATCCATATAAATTCACTTATCTTTGCAGTGGGACTTACTTTTTTTGCGTATCAAGGATTTAGTGTTATTACCAATACGGTGGAGGACATGGAGAACCCCAAACAGACGATGTTACGTGCGATGATTATTGCCATAGTCAGTGTCATGGTACTCTATATTTCTATTAGTATTGTGGTCTTTGGTAATCTTTCATTGGGTGCGATTACTGAGGCAAAAGATTATGCTCTTGCAGAAGCTGCTAAACCGATGTTTGGCGTATGGGGCTTTAAGATTATTGCCGTGACAGCACTCCTTGCCACTGCTTCAGCGATTAATGCAACACTCTATGCAGCTACAGAAATTAGTTACACCATGGCAAAACGGAGTAAATTACCTCAACGCTATGAGTTTCATGTGGCACAAAGTTATGAAGGCGTGATTATCAGTACGATTTTAATTATTCCGATGATGCTCTTTTTTAATTTGAGTCAAATCACAACCGTTGCTGCCTTGGTGGTATTGCTCGTACAAGGTATTACCCATATTGGGCATCTACGCCAAATCAAAGAGACAAAGGCTCATCCTTTTATGATTGGTATCACGATAGTTACAACATTGGGCATTGCTGGATTAATGATGGTTGAGAACTTCAGTAAATCGCCACAAATTCTCTATTATCTTATGGGAATGATAGTCATGGCTTTCTTGATTGAACTGATTTTACGCTTTAAACATCAACGCGAACTCAAAAAACAAGAGAATTAATGGAGATAATCTATCACTCTTTGTTTTAAACTAAAAGGCTAAACACAAAGTTTATGTTTCTGTATTATAATGTTTTTTATAAAAAATATAAGGATTTAAATTGAAGAGATTTTTATTAGCATTGTTGATATTCCCAGCATTAGTGAGTGCGTCAGATTTAATTGTTAAAACAGGTGAATTAAGTGTTGATGAGACGATTGCTAAGATAGAAAAAATAGTGGCATCAAAAGCAAAAGATGGTTTGGGTGTGTTCACGATTATTGACCATAAAAAAGGTGCAGATAAAGTAAAACTAGCACTTTCAGAGACCAAAGTAATTTTGTTTGGAAACCCAAAACTTGGTACTAAACTCATGCAAAAAGATCCACTTGTGGCACTCGATTTACCTTTAAAAGTTTTGGTTTATCGTGAGAATAACAGAACAAAAATTGTTTACAGAGACCCAATAGCATGGGCTGAAAACTTTGACTTGAAAGATTGTAAAATGGTTGACAAAATGGTTAAAGCAATGGATGGCATTACTACAGGTGCTTCTAAAAAGTAAATGAAGTTATAGAAAAGTAAGCCTTTAGAGGACTTTTCTTATTAATCGTACATATTTTTTAGGAACGTTAAACTCTTTATTTTGAACATAGTCTTCGACTACTTGGTTTAGCCATTCTCGTGATGTTTTAATGTTTTGAATGCGTAAATAATGTTTTCCTTCAATCTTTTGAAGGGTATAACCTGTTATCAAAACTTGCAGAGGGGCAGTTTCACCTTTTAGAATGACTTCTAGTTCTATAACTTCTTTATTGCTATCAAACTCTAAATGAGATATTTTACCAAATCTATCTATTTTTCGATTAAGTAAACTTTTCCCTGTTGCTGAAAAGGCTATGTCTTTAGCCATATTAAACATGTGTCCAAACATTAGTTACGTCCTTTATTGTTCATTGTATTCATCTTTTTGCCAATCTTGAAGACCTGCTTCTTTATTTACATAACGATTAGCCAATGAAGCATGATAATTTTTTGCCAATTCACCACAGCTTAGTAATTCTTTAAGAGCTTCTTGATGCTCTTTGGTATTAAAAGCAATTTTATTGATAAATGCTATGCTAAACCTTGGGTATTTACGTGCGATGAGTTCTAGTCTATCGGTTGCTTTAATGCTCCCACTTTGTAGAACCCTTAAATAAAATCCTGTTTTATACTCTTTAATTAGAAGTGCCGTCAATTTTTTAATGCCTGTAATCGAAGAGATTTTCCAACAAGGTTGCCGTGGTTGTGAAACTTCAAAAATAACCTCTCCACAGGAAAATTGGTCTCCTAGACATATGTCGCTATCATCTACGCCAATGATGCTAAAATTTTCACCAAAGGCACAAGGAGTTAAGTTGAGGTTATATTTGTTTTGAAGGTAGAGATAGTTGTCTAAGGAGTAAACACAGACAGCTTTGTCAGCTCCTCCATGATTCTCTAAATCACTTTGGGTATCAAGTTTAAAACCATTTTCATCGAGTTCATAAGTACTTTTATTTAGGAACTCTTTTTCGTAAGAAGAAAGATACTCCTTACGTTTTCCATCATTTATTTTTTTCTTTTGACCACAATAGATGTGTTTGATTTCTATTTTCATCTTAATCCTTATAAATAAGACATATAATAGCATAATGAAAAAAATAATTACTATCTTAGGCTGTGGATGGGTAGGTCAAGCCTTAAAAGAAACACTTCAATCTACTTATAGCGTTCATTGTCTTAGTCGAAATATAAAAGAAAATGAAGCGTTAAATAAATACAATTGTGATACCTTGATTATTGCCATTCCTCCTAGAGAAAACTACTTAGAGGTATTAAAACAAACCATAGAAAAAATAGAACTTTCAACCCAAGTAATTTTTTTAAGTTCTACTTCGTTCTACGATAAAAAGGAACGTGTGGTTCAAGGTGAAATTTTAATTAAAGAGCTTCATGTAAAAGTGCTTATTTTACGGCTTTCTGGACTCATGGGCTATAATCGAATAGCAGGAAAATACACAGCAGGTAAAACAAAACCTCATGATGCTTTAGTGAACTATGTCCATCGAGATGATGTGATAAACATCATAAAACTTTCTATAGAGCGTCAAATTGAAGAAAATATTTTTAATGTAACAACGCCTTTTCATCCAAAACAGTCTGAAATTTATACGCAAAATGCCAAGCACTTTGGTTGGGAAAATACTTATTTTGAATCTGATGAGGTTTTAGGAAAGTGTGTTTCTTCCGATAAGTTAGTAGCCTATTTTAACTATAAGTTTTTAAAACCTGACCCTTTGAAGTTTTGGGAATAAATATGCTAAACTCATTCATAGAAGGTTTTTTACTCGGAATGGGAGCAGCCATTCCTTTAGGCCCTATTAACATACTTATTATGAATCATGCTCTCAAAAATTATAAAAGTGCTGTGGCTTGTGGGTTTGGGGCAATGAGTACGGACATTATGTATCTGTTTCTTATTTTATTTGGTCTCACTTCTTTTGTAGAGAACCCTTTAATCTTCAAAGTTTTAGGTCTCTTAGGCAGTCTTTTTTTAGCTTATATGACCTATGGTATTTTCAAAAGTAGAAAAAATACTTTAGTCACTAAAGGAGCTGTTGTTACGGCTAAGGGTTTAATCAAAAATTACCTACAAGGCTTTTTTTTAACGTCTGTTAATCCTTATACGCTTGTCTTTTGGTTGAGCATCGCTGGATATACGGTGAATCAAGATTTAAATTCAGGAATGCTTCTAGCAGGAATGTTCAGTTCCATCATACTTTGGATAACCTTGATGCCTTATTTTGTTCATAAATCAAAACATAAGATTTCGGCTAAAGTCTCTTACTCTATTAGCATCGTTTCTACGCTATTACTTGGATTCTTTGCATTTTCGTTGTTACTCAATGTCTTAAGGGAGTGGTGATGATGGTCATTTTATTTATCATTTAACCATCACTTTTAGAATCTTTACTCTTTGGTCATTTTTTGCACAGCAGGTTCAAAGCCATTTGCAGCTGACTGAGCATACCATAAATTTTGCTCTTGTATTATTTTACTTTCATCTTCATTTTCCCAAACATACCAAAAAGCCATGAGGTATTGCATAAATTTATCATTGCCTGTTGCTAAAGCGTAAACATTTTCTCGATTCTCTTCCAAATAGTTTTCTAAGCTCTCGGAGAAACCTTTTTCTTCAAAAGTATTTAGTATCTGAATAAAAAATGTTTTGGATTTATCGTTCATGTTTATAATAGGAAGAGGAAGGTTAGGGTGGGAGGCTTTTGGTTCATAAAATGCACAAAATACGGAAGCTAAATTATTACCTTCCTCAGCTGCTAAAGAAATTTCTTCTTCAAATATCTCAATTTCTTCTCTGTTTTTGGGGTTAATGTCTCCTGTAATAATATCTTCAATAACATGGCTGTATTTTTCCATTAAGTCATTTATTTTTTCTTCCGTGTAGATTTTAACTTTTTTTTCTGTTTTTGTTTCTGTTTTTAATTTTTCTTTGGATTCTACTTTGGATTCTGCTCTTGCTTTTATTTTTTCGTCTTTAATTTTATTAAACTTATCTAATACATCTTGTATTCTGTCATCAGCATATTCTAATTTTCCCATCACAACTGCTTTTATATTGTTCATATAAATTTTTAATGAATCAATGGTCACTTTTTTTTCTATGGGCAGTTGTTCCTTTACTGCTTCTGCCCTTTCCTCTTCTTGCACAAAAAATTTACCCTCTTCACTGTATTTTCCAATAATCCAATGTTCCATAACCCCATCAAGTATTGCCATAGAGGTTTGAAACATTATTTTCTCATTGGCTATTTTGTCTAAAAAATTGAGATAAAGGACTTGAATTTCTTCTATCTCTTCTCGTTCCTCTTTAAATTTTTCCAATGCACCTAAGTATTGAGCAAGATGAAACCCACTTTTCTTTGCAAAGTTTTGAGTAAAAGCATCTCCATTTCGTGCGACATCTAACTCTTGTAAAACAAATTTAGTCGCCAAATCTTGTGAGGCAATTATTTTGTTAATCTTTTCAATGAGAATTACTTGTTCTTTTTTAACGCCATTGAGATAGAGTTTTTGTTCAAATGCTTTCTGTTCTTTGGTACGCGTAATACATTGTAGCATAGAGCTAAAAAAATTAAGTTCTGTGTGTATCATTGGATTTATTTTCCTTTCTTTCTGTTACTCTAATTATAATGAACTTTTTCTACCTTTTATCATAGAATGCCCAAAAGGAATAAAAATGTAGGCTCTAATCTTTTAAGTGGAAGTAAAAGTGAGTAGAAAAAATGTATCTTTAGTTATTAAATCTTACCGAAAACCTTTCGCTAGGAACAAAAGCAAAATACCCAATGACACAATAAAAGCTGTGAGATACAGCGTCATATTATAATTTCCAAAATGCTCAA
Organism: uncultured Sulfurovum sp.; assembly: GCA_902727995.1. Lineage (GTDB taxonomy): Bacteria > Campylobacterota > Campylobacteria > Campylobacterales > Sulfurovaceae > UBA1140. The sequence goes on along the minus strand of CACVAZ010000191.1, from coordinate 61 downwards.
ACAGTGCCACACTGTAGAGAGGGGCTGTTACTTGTCCTATGCCATAAGCCGTAGTCATTGC
>CACVAZ010000190.1 GCA_902727995.1 uncultured Sulfurovum sp. | reverse complement strand
TAACTGTTGTGCTTTCTCATGCTCTTCACGTTGGTTATCTAAAAAATCTAAAACAATATTTGTATCTAAAAATACATTTTGAATCATATAATACCTTTCATATCTAAAGTTCTTACAGAAAGTATAGTTTGTTATCTGTAATTTCTATATTTCTCTTTTTTCTTTGATCTCTTTAACACTCATATTATGGGTATCTCCACTGGCAATCCCTGAAAACTGCATAATCTCATCAAGCTCTTTTTGTCTCTCTACTTGCAACTTCTTTTTTAAAAAATCTTTTATCTCATCAGCATATTTACTTGAAATCAGTAAACCTTTATACTCTTTTGTCTTTTTGTCTTCAATATTTACATAATCATAATCTTGTAAGATATTTATATTTCTTGAGATATCTCGCACACCTATTGTAGTTATCATCTTTAGTTCCTTTGTTGTCTTTTGATTGATATAGTATATCATAACTCTATTGATACCTTATTATACAAGCTCCAAAAACCCCAACCCCTTCATACAATTAGCCCCCATTCCTGTATCAAGTATCATCGCCAAAATATCCTCATCTCCCTCAATCTCATAAACCCCATACCAAGCTTTCATAACCCCTTTACTATAATGAAAAATTCTCTCTCTTGGTTTTTGATTAACAAGTTTTATTTTTAAATCCCCTTGATAAGGTTTTCCAAATAAGGCTTCATACTTTTGAATGGTATTGTTATGGATTATCTCTTGAAATTTAGCACTCTTTGGCTCTAAATAAATCTTTTTACTTGATTTCCCATCTTTAATATTGGCACAAACAAAACCACCTACTCTCATGGGTGATTTAATTTTAGAATTTCTCTCAACAATGCTTATGTTCGTTTGAGTAAGTTGAATTTCACCCAGTTTAAGTTCATTAAAAAGGGTATGTTCTGCAAGTTGTTTTTCATCTGCTTGATTTAAAGCAACAAATTTTATATGAATCTCATTTTCCACATAAGCAATTTTAAAATTCATAGATTTAAATACTTTACCATTAGCATGTTTATAGCCATCATGCTCTTTGTCATCAAGTACCGTATAAATATAAGATTGGAAAAGTTTGGACAACACTTTTCTAATAGGTAAGTTTTTAGTTGGAAGTTTGGTTTTTATAATTAACATGGAACAATTATAGCACCAAGCAAAGACAAAAGCTGTCCTTTATTGGTACTATTTTGACATTTATGATAAAACCTGTAAAATCCTCTCAACCTTCCCCACAGGATTAACATCTCTATAAATAGGACGACCAATCACAGGAAAATCTACCCCTTCTGCTTTAGCCAATTCTAAAGTAGCCACACGTTGTTGATCTCCAGCATCTTCACCAAAAGGTCTTATGCCTGGGCAAAGGGTTAAAAAATGCTCAGAAGTAGCATTTTTTATGGCTCTACTTTCAAAGGTAGAACAGACCACCCCATCTAAACCATTTTCATGAGACATCTTGGCAAACTGTTCTGCTTTTTCATAAATGCCCTTTTCATATATAAAAGAAAAATTTTCTTCATCAAACGAAGTTAATGCTGTAACAGCTAAAACCAAAGGTCGTTTTTCATAAGTAGAGAGCCTTTCCATAACTGTTTTCATGGCTATTTTTCCTGCACTTGCATGAATGTTAAACATGTCAACCCCAAGCTTGGTTATCTCTTCTGCTGCATCTGCCATCGTATTTGGAATGTCATAAAGCTTTAAATCTAAAAATATCTTGAATTCTGGATTTATTTTTTTAAGTGCTTGAATGAGCAGTTTTCCATCTCTAATATAAGCTCTAAAACCAACCTTCATCCAAATATTATGAGCCTTTAACGACTCGGCTAATGCTAGGTTCTCTTCTGCTGATGGTAGGTCTAATGCAACACATAATTCCATATAATATGCCCCTTAATAAGTTTTGATATAATTCTAGCAAAATTATAAAAAATAAGGATTAACATGTCAAAAAGATATGACGTTTCACAAGAGGTTATGGACACTTACAACTACGCAAAATTCAATACAAGCAAGGGAACCATTTGGATTAAGCTTTACCCAGAAGATGCACCAAATACCGTAGCAAACCTTGCACACCTTGCACAAGAAGGTTTTTACGACAACCTTAAATTTCACCGAGTAATTGACGGATTTATGGCTCAAGGTGGTTGTCCCAATACTGCTGAAGGTGCTGGGGGTATGCCAGGAACTGGTGGACCAGATTGGGCTATTGACTGTGAAACAGATACAAGTCATCAAGCACATAGAAGAGGAACACTTTCTATGGCACATGCTGGACCAAACACAGGTGGAAGCCAGTTTTTCATTACTTTTGTTTCAACACCACACTTAGACGGTGTACATACCGTATTTGGTGCAATTGAACTTGATGATGCTGATAGTTTTGCTGTTCTTGATAAAATTGAACAAGAAGATGCCATTATTTCTGTAGAAGTTCTCGCCTCCAAATAACTCCAAACTTAAACGCACTTCTTAAACCTAAAATCTTAAGAAGTGAGTCTAAAAGTCACATTCTTTTTTCTAAATTAACAATAAATAAATAAAAATATTAATATTTATTATTTTTTATGTTATAATATTTAATAAAGGAGGATTACTATGCTTTTTAAAACACTTTTTCAACCAGCTCTCTACATCATGTCTAAACTATCTTTTAAAACTAAAATAATTTCTTCTATTTTATTACTTTTTATTTTACTTCTACTGCCTTCTAGAACACTTTTTACAGAATATATTCAGAAAAATGACAGGTATAA
>CACVAZ010000189.1 GCA_902727995.1 uncultured Sulfurovum sp. | reverse complement strand
AATAAGTTTTGCTTTTGCTTTACCTCTATAGGTAATGAGAACATCTTCGCCTTTGCTCAATACATCAAAAAGCATTGAGATATTAAATCGTAAATCTTTTGCTGTTACTGTCATGTTAGAACCTTTTAAGTTTATAGTTAAAGTATAAACTAATTGATATTAAGCGTTAATGAATTGTTACAACTTACTAGAGATTAGACGTTGAAAAAGCACTAAAAACAGAAACATTCAGGTCACTTTTGGCAAGGACGTTGCATCAATAATGATTCCGACAAGAAATAACCACAATACTTAACTCTTCAACAGCATAAACCAAACGGTGGGTGTCGTCAATACGTCGGGAGTGAAAGCCTGATAGATTTTCTTTGAGTGCTTCAGGTTTTCCTATGCCTTCAAATGGGTCACGTAGAGTTGCATCGATGAGCTTGTTAATGCGTTTGAGTGTTTTTTTGTCTTGACCTTGCCAATAGAGATAACTTTTCCAGCCTTCAGCTGTCCAAGTGAGTAGTCTATCACTCATTAATTAATCCATGAGATTCTACTTTAGTTGCTTGGTATTGGGCTATGGATTTTTCTAAATGAGCCACATTTTTAGGAGAACGAAGTAAGTGTAGTGTCTCTTGCATGGCATTAAAATAGTCTAAGGACATAACCACAGCATCCTCTGCATCACGACGGTTTATGATGGTATAGTCAGCATTTTCCACAACAGAATCAAGTACATTTTTTAAATTATTTCTGGCTTCGGTATAGTTTATAACAGTCATGCTATTTCCTTTTATGTTCAATTTATTGTACAAGTATAGCTTTTTTCTCTTAAATTAAGAAATTTCTTGTTAGTAATTTTCTTTTAGAATTAACACAAATTTAACACTATTTATTTATAATACGCCCAAACTATTTAAACCAAGGAAAAATAATGAAAAAAATTATTGTGCTTATGAGCATATTACTACTTTCAATGACGACACTTCAAGCTAACAAAATGGCACTTGCACATACTAACCCTATGCCAAACCTTATGCGTATTGCTAGTGGGAACGCTGAACTTTTAAAGATTACGCCTGATCAAATGAAAAGCATTAAAGCATGGACAAAAGAACATAAACCGAAGATGAAAGAGATGATTAAAAAAGTTATGAGTGAAGAAAAAAAGCTTTTAGAAGATGCTTTAAATACTGATAACGATAGCGTAAAACAAGCTGAAGTAATGTTGGAAACACGTAAAAAAATTATTGAAATGAAAACAACTTGTCGTAAGACACTTAAGAGTATTTTGTCAAAAGAACAATATGCTGGTGTAATTTCTATTTATAAAAGTATGAACTAAATTTATTAACATTTTAGTTTAGCTCAATTCTTCTCTATTAAAATCATGCATAAATCTTATTCATGATTTTAAATAGCTTTAATACAAAATTTTCTAAAACTTTAGTAAACTTTCTTCTAAAATTCTTTTGCTACAATCTCAACTCAAAAATAAAACATATTAGGACACGCATGTCAGTCATAGATGAGAATAAACTGTTTAAAATCGTAGAAGCAATTTTTAAAGCCCATGGTTTTGATGCCCAAGAGAAAGATGGATGGGTTGTACCCACAGGAACCCTTCCTGCTATTAAGGCTTTTTGGTATCCTGAAGCTACGGATACAGTGGGGCAGTTGACCATTGAAATATTTGTCAATGAAAAGACAAGTATCATTGAAAGCTTTGCTGGTTATGGTGAAAAGAAGTTTGAATCTGCCTTGGAAAATTTTATTTCCAATGCCTTACCCTTGTATTTATCTGCTTTTTGGGGTTATGATGCTCCGAGTATTGCCATAGATACTTGGGAATTAAATGGCGAACAGTACTTGGCCTTTATTGGTGACTATGGCGTGATTAATCCGAAAGTTGATTTTTCTATTCCTGAGGATTATTTAGAAATAATTTATGATGCCATTGAGGCTGAAGTTTTAGGAGATGATTATCATTGGTTTAATTTGTTTTATGCCAATTTTGATGCCCAAAATAGACATGCTGAAGCTTTAAAAGAGAATGAGACTTGGGAACCTGGAAGTAAAGCCATTGCTTCCTTAGACTGGTTAAAAGTATATGACTATTACTCTGTTCGTCAATCAATCATTTTGAAAAAAATATAAAGTATAATTTAAAAGTAGTAAAGAGAATGGGTTGGTGTATTAAGTAAATGAGTAGAGAATTTTGTCCCATTTTTTTGAGTATCTTATTGATGGGAAAATTTAGGTCAAATATTTTGTGAGTGAAAATTTTTTGATGGTAGTTATAATGAACAATAAGTGTGCCTAAAAGAACAATAGCTAACCATGGGAAGAGTGGCACTAAGTCTTCCGAGTGTAGAGGTAAGATTATTGGTATTTGTAATTTTTCGTAGAAATAATGCAGGTGTAATAACCCCATTGCTGAACCTAAAGGAATGATAAAAACAAGTATCAAGGTGACTTTGGGAAAGTTTAATAAAGGCAGTGTTATGAGTGAAGCGAATAAAATAAAGTGTAAAATCCCAAAATAAATCCAAGAACTTGGAAAAATAATATGGGTAGAAATACTAATAAGTAGGGCTGAAATTCCTAGTTGAAGCATACGTTTACGAATGCTAGACCATTTAATAGTATTTTGATGGGTTAAAGCAAGGCTCATTCCCACACTAAGTAAAAACATTGACATGATACTGTAGCGTAGTATTAAAATGATGCTGTTATGGTTCATATCAATTGAAAAAATAGAAAAATAATTTAAATCATAAGTAAAATGATAG
>CACVAZ010000188.1 GCA_902727995.1 uncultured Sulfurovum sp. | reverse complement strand
TCAAAAGTTATGTTCTTTTTCTTTGTAGGATGGAAAATGGTAAGTTTTGTTGCGTGTAGCCCCATTTTATCACCTTTTTTGTAGTCAGAGCCATAACGTTCATCTCCTACTACGGCATTACCTAACCAGCTCATGTGTGCACGTATTTGGTGTTGTCGTCCTGTTTCAATGTGAACTTCAAGCAATGACTTAGCATTTTTACTTTCTTTTACTTTATAGTGAGTCAGGGCGTGTTTTGCCTTATGATGTTCGCCCACATGTACTTTGTATTGGGTTTCATCTAAGTGTAAAGGCTGTTCGATACTTCCTTTAGCTTCTTTTGGTGTTCCATGTACAATAGCCAAATAGATTTTTTCTGCATCACTCCATTTTCCCATGGTAGCTTCTCGGAGTTCTCGTGAGGTAGCAAAAAGTAAAATTCCGGATGTTTCACGGTCTAGACGATGCACAGGGATGAGGTCTGGACTTTTTCTTCCCCGTGTTAGTTGTTGCCGTAAAATGGCTAAAGCATGGTTTTTATTTTCACTGCTTGTTCCAACCGATAACAGTCCTGCTGGTTTGTTAATGGCAATGAGTTCATCATCTTGGTAGAGGATTTCTAAAGTATTAATGGGTGCAGAAGACTTTTTTTGAATAACACCAATTTCTACGAGGTCACCTACTTTTAATGCAAAGTCATGTTTCGTGGTTATTGTTCCGTTGACAGCTACTGTAGCAGACTTTAAACGTTCTTTAACTTTCTTCTTTGACCAATTGTTAAGGGTTGTGAAGAGAAAATTTAAGAGTTTGTCTTCTTTTTTTACTTTGTGTTGTTCTGCCATGTCATGCCTTAAAAATAATATTTGAAATTATATCATTATCAAGCATTTTATTTACCTCATGTTAATATGCTATTTAAATTTAACTAAACTTATAGTATACTTACAAATATATATTATATTTATATTAAAAGGAAAATAAAATGTTGATATTTAAAAAAATATTTTTAGTAATTATAAGTACTCTATCATTATCTTATGCTGTCGATGATTTTTCATCGGAGAGATTACTTGGAATTGAGGTTGGTTATACTACAGTAAACTCTACAAATGAAATTGGTTTTAATAAGACCAGTAACAATGTTGAATTTGGGATAAAAATTGGTGCACAAAATGAAGAATGGCGAACCACGATACATGCCAATTTTATGAAAGCTCAAGGAAGAGATTATCAAAAAATAATGTTAGATTTTGATCGTTTTGTATGGGCAAGTCTGTATAAAACAGATAATATTATTTTGAAGCCATATCTAGGTGCACATGTTGGTTGGTTACGATATACAGATGACATTGCTTTAAGTGACAATGGACTAGCCTATGGGGGACAAATGGGATTAGCTTTAACGGTATTAAATGAAATAGATTTTGATTTAGGTTATAAATATACGGTTGCAGACATAATAGGTGTAGATGATATTGGTTCGCTTACTTTTGGCGTTAATTATATATATTAGGAATTGAATATGAAATTTTTTTTAAAATTATTAACATTGACAGCTATTATTTTTTTGATTTTTGGGTGTGGTTCTAGTAGTTCAAATGAAGAAACGAGTTCAAATATTAGCGTTTCATCAACAAAAAGCACGTTAACAGAAAATAATACAACGATGAATATAAAATTTTTGTTAACCAATACTTATTCTTCAAAAGTTACCGTTGAAATAAATGCCTTGAATTTAACAATAGAACCTTGTGAAGTGCAGAGTAGTGTTTTTACGCCTAGTGAATTTACTTTTGATGAAGAAGCAAATATAGAGCTAAATGCAGAACTTATATTTTCTGATGAGTGTACGCCTACGAATTATCAATTAAAAGGCACAACATTCTTGACCTTAGACGGACAAACGAAAGAAATTGAATTAGATTCTTCATTGAAAGAGCTTAATGCAACGGTTTTAACAGAGCCTGAAGATATTATTGAATCAAATACGAGTATTAGTATAGATGCCAATACGAGTCTAGAAAATAATGAGAGTAACGAAAGTAGAAGTGATACGATTAATTATGCAATTGAATTTTCTTTAGAAGATGAAGAGGTTATGAAGTTTAATCTTGAAGATAAAAGAAGTTTTACCGTAGCTCTTATTGATAAAGATACGGGTAAATATATTGCCGATAGTCAAGTTGATAAAATTGAGATAACGAGCAAACAGGCAAAGCTTTTAAAGCTTTTTGATGCAGATAGTAATACCGTTGCTTCAGATGAATTAATTTATGAGAAGCAAAATAATAAGACGATATACATTCAAACTTATAAATATTCAGGTTTAGCAGATATTGATGTTACTATTGAATATCGTAATATTAAGGGAACAGTTGAAACACTGCAAAAAACATATGCAACGATAGTTCTTTCAGGTCCTCCAACAGCATTTTCTATTAACAGTGCAGGAGTGAGTTATAATTTTGAGACGAAATGGTTTGAAAATAAATTTTTAATTTCTGCTGTAGACAAATACAATAATATTGTCAATATCTCACCTACCATTTATGTTTCAGCAATGACAGGGTTTACCAGAGATACTAAAGGAAAAGAGATACTTTACGGTAACTTTGGTAATGTTGAGGGGAAATTAAATGTGGAGCAAGAGAGTAAAGTTGCTTCATTTGAAGCTAACAGTACGCTATTTGATAATATTGATGTTAATCGTGATTATCTTTATATTTTTGGTAAGATAGATGATTATGAGGCATTGGGTAAATGGGATATAGATAGCTATGAAGGTAGCCATACACCTACTACATTAGCTTTATCTGAAGCATTTAATGGTGAAAGTCATGAGAATTTAGGTTTTGCATTAGGACATAATTATTTGAGTGATCCTGGTAGTTCTGAGTCAAGAGAATGGCAAGTTAAAATAGATTCAAGTGATGGGAAATACCAATTAGATGCAGAAGGAAAAGCTTTTGTAACTTTAAAATTTCCAACTTATTTTATTGGAAAACGGACGGCATTAGCTGTCAATTTTTTAGGTAAAACACCTGAAACAGGACAAATATTGAGAAGTGGTGAAGTTGAATTTAAAACTTTAAGCAGTTTTGATGGTGTACATACACCAGATAGTATAACCATTGATAAAAATACAACAGAGCGTATTCGTGTGTATTTTGATATTAATACAGGTACAGGAGATAAAGCTCCAGTGTTAAATTCTCATGTCTACTGTGATACTAAATCTTCAGATCTAATTAATGTAGATATCTATCAAAATACTATTGTTTCTACTGTGGAAGAGTTTAAACTTTATGGTGAATATCAGGCTTATTGGGATTTAACACTAACAGCAAGTGAAGATACCGATGGTACTTTTACTTTTGAAGAGTGTCAAGTTCGGACACTTCCTAGATTCTAATCTTAGAAAAACTGCATTTGTGGTTTTTCTTTCTTATCTTTTTACTTTAAACCTCTTTTTCTCAACTTTCTACTATAATTTTATCAATAATTTCTACTATAAATAGGTATACATAATGATTGATTTAAAATATTTACAAAAAAACTTTGATGAAGCGAGTGCTAAATTTATAAAAAAAGGTGTTGATCTGGAGACACTTGAAAATTTAAAGGTACTTTTTTCCACATTGAAAGAGAAAAATGCAATACTCGAAGAAGCAAAAGCTGAGCAGAATCAAATGTCTAAACTTTTTGGTCAATACATGCGTGAGAAAAAAGATGTTACGGAATTAAAAGCAAAAGTAGATGCTAAAAAAGAAGAGATAGTTGGACTTCAAGAGAGAGCACGAGAAGCACAAGAAGCTTTAGAAAATGTTGCTTTGGCAATGCCAAATTTACCTGATGATTCAGTACCAGAGGGGGCTGATGAAAATGACAATGTAGAACTAAAAAAAGTACTTGAACCAAAGTCATTTAGTTTTGAACCAAAAGAGCATTGGGCTTTAGCCGAAATAAATGGGTGGATTGAGTTTGACCGTGGTGTTAAACTTGCTAAGAGTCGTTTTGCTGTACTTCGTGGAGAAGCTGCTCGAATGGAGAGAGCTTTAATTAACTTTTTCTTAGATGTAAATCGTAAAAAAGGTTTTGAAGAAGTCTATGTTCCCTTTATTAATAATGCTACGATGCTTCAAGGAACAGGACAGCTACCAAAGTTTGAAGATGATTTATTTAAAATAGAAGGGGAAGATTTATATCTTATTCCTACAGCTGAAGTACCTTTGACTAATTTATATAATGATGAAATTTTAGCTGAAAAAGAACTGCCTATTTTACTCACAGGGTACACTCCATGTTTTAGAAAAGAAGCAGGAAGTGCTGGGCGTGATACACGTGGCATGATTCGTCAACATCAGTTTGATAAAGTTGAGATGGTTGCCATTAGTACTCCTGAACAGAGCGAAGAGGTATTTAAAATGATGGTAGACAATGCATCTGATATTTTAACACAACTCGAACTTCCTCATAGAGTAGTAGAACTTTGTGGTGGTGACCTTGGTTTTTCTGCTGCTACGACGATGGACCTTGAAGTTTGGCTTCCTGGACAAAATAAATACAGAGAAATTTCATCTATTTCAAATACACGTGATTTTCAAGCTAGAAGAGCAAAAATTCGTTACAAAGATGGAAAGAAAAATGTATTGGTTAATACCTTAAACGGTTCAGCTTTGGCTGTGGGACGTACTTTAGTAGCAATTATGGAAAATTATCAAAATGAGGATGGAAGTATTGAAATTCCAGAAGTTTTAAAACCTTACATGAATAGGTAAGTTGGAATCGAAGACTTTAGTTTCGAATAAGACGAGGCTAAAGCAATCGATTTCTACTTTTAATTTCTAGCTTTATAGACTTATAACTCTAATATTATCTGCAAGTGTTGTTCGCAAAATAGTTTCTATTGAGGAAAGTGTATTTCCTGAAGATTCACAAGAGACACAAGCTCCTTGGTACTCTACGTATACCATAAGATATTCATGTCTTTCTACGACATTAAGTAATTCTATGTCACCATTGTCTTTTTGTAAAAAGCCCCTTATCTTATCTTCAATTACCTTATCTATGGTATTTATTTTATCAACCATTGTCATATCGTTAAATTCTTTTTGATCAGTCATTGTGCATCCTTGATTTTATTTTAAAATATCATAATATTGTTAATGTAAGCTTAATAAAAAATGATAAATATAGAATGGCTAATTTACTATGATAGTACTTTAGTTAGAGAAAGATTTAACTGGCATTTTAGAAATGTACTCTGCTAACTCTTGAATATTGTTTTTACTTAGAGCCATTAATTGTAACTGCATGATATTACCTAAACCATATTTATTGAGTTCTCCATTTTTATAGGCTGTAAGTTGTTTGATACTTAGATTTTTGTCTTGTCCAACAATAATCTTTGATTGTCCAAGTGCAGAAAGTTCACCATTTTCACCATGACAACCAGCACAGTTTTTATAAAGTTCTTCACTGTTGGCCAGTACGACTATCGTTGTTAAAATGATCAATAAAATTTTTTTCATAGTTTTTCCTTTAAGGAAGATTATAATTTAACTTTGTAGTAAAATTGTGAAATCTTACGAAGCTATGATATAATAACGAAAATAAATTATAATATAGGATATCCATATGTTTAAAAAGACAATTATCACAACACTTTTATCTTCAGCAATTTTATTAGCAGAGAGTGGTGTTGGTATTAATATTAATGAAGATGATGTAGAAGTAGAGGCAATACTCGATTCAAGAAACTTAGAAGCATTACAAACAACAAGTACAGTATATCAGGCAGATTTTAACTTTTTAAATGCAAATAATGAAAAACTTATAGGTGCTGGTCTTTTTGCTTCAAATAAACTTGAAGCTCTTGAGGGTGTTGAAATGGGTTTTGGTGCAAAGCTTATTTGGGCAGAGATTGGAGATGATGACTTTAGCTCTTTACCTTTAATGGCACAAATAAGATATACTTTTCCTCCATTAATGTATGCTATTCCTCCTGTTTCTATTGAAGCTAGAGGTTTATATGCTCCTGGAGCATTAAGTTTTGGTGATTCTGAAGATTATAGTGAAGTAAGACTTTCTGCTGATATCGAAATGATTGATAATGTAAAAGTATATGCAGGATATAGAAATATTCATGTAGGGTACAAAGGAATTACTAGAGATTTGTTTGACAATGGATATTACGCAGGTTTAAAAATTACTTACTAAATTTTTATTCATTTGGCTTGTCGAAGTGCAAACACTTCGACTATGTTCACTCAGCGTAGCTGAAGTGAAACTTATTCGACAGTAACAGACTTCGCCAAGTTTCTTGGCATATCTACATCATTTCCTAATCTTACTGAAATTTCAAGTGCCAAAAGTTGGGTAATGACCATCATCTCAAAAAACTCTAGCATAGGGTGTGAGTTATAAGTTGTTTGAACATAGTCATCTGCTAACTCAAAAGGTTCAGGTGAAATGGCTAACAGTGTTACGTCCCTAGCACACAACTCTTCAACATTTGATTTTATTTTTTCATAGTGTAAAGATTTAGGCATAAGAGCAATCGTGAAAAGCTCTGCATCAGCTAGTGCAATTGGGCCATGTTTCATCTCACCTGAGGGGTAACCTTCTGCATGTAAATAGGAAATCTCTTTTAATTTTAATGCACCTTCGAGTGCGAGTGGATAAAAGATGTCTCGACCAATAAAGAAGAACCCATGACCATGTAGATATCTTTTAGAAAGCCGTGTCATTTTAGCATGTAACTTGTCGTTAACAATAAGTGCTTTTGGTGTTTCTCTCATGGCTTGGAGTTCTTGCTCTAACAATTCAGAAGAAATAGTCTTTTTAGCTTGGGCAACATAAATGGCTAACATCCAAAGTACCATAGTTTGCGTGGCAAAAGCTTTGGTACTTGCTACCCCTTTTTCAATTCCTGCACGGGTTAAAATACTTGCATCACTTTCTCTTACTATTGAAGAATTGTCAACGTTACAAATACTTAAACTTTTAAGCCCAGCACGTTTTGCCATCTTTAAGGCTTCTAATGTATCAGCTGTTTCACCACTTTGAGAAATGGTGATGAATAAGGTGTCTTCACGAAGTAGAGGCTCTTTATATCTAAACTCTGAAGCAATTTCAATTTGGCAAGGAATCTTAGAAATTCTTTCAAAGAGGTAAGAAGCCGAAAGTGCTGAATGATAAGAAGTCCCACAGGCACAAATTTTGATGTTGGTGATATTCTCAAAAAGGTTTAAATCTAACTCTTCTAAATCAATTTTATCATCAAGTACTCGTCCCATCATGGTATCATTCATGACTTGACCTTGTTCATAGATTTCTTTTTCCATGAAAAATCGGTAACCATCTTTTTGTGCCATGGCTTTGTCTGTGGCTAAGGCTTGGGTTGAGAAAGCTTTTTCTCCATTGGCATCAAAAAGATAAATTTTTCCATCTTTAGCATAACCAAATTCCCCATCTTCTAAATAGTAAACTTCGGTAGCTTTTCCAATAATAGGAGTGTCTGATGAAGCAAAGTAGATATCTTCACCATCAAATCCAATGAGCATTGGAGAACCATTTTTAGCAAAGTAAATGCTCTCTTCATCAGCTTCGGTAATGAGTAATGTTGCATAAGCTCCTTCGAGTTTAGAAAGGGTGGTTTGAAAAGCTTGCCAAGTATTGTTGCTCATGTCATGATTTTTTTCAAAAAGATGGACAATGGTTTCGGTATCGGTTTGACTTAAAAAGTTAACACCTTGGGCCTGAAGTTCTTTTTTTAGTTCTTGATAGTTTTCAATAATTCCATTATGTACCACAAAAGAATAAGCTCCCATATGAGGATGAGCATTAAGTTCAGTAGGTTTCCCATGCGTTGCCCAACGGGTATGTCCAATAGAAACACCAAAACCTTCACTTAAATAATCTTTTGTTTTTTCTCTAAGGTTTTTGAGTCTTCCAACAGCTTTAAAGTTTTTAAGTTTTTTATTTTCAATAATGGCAATACCAGCTGAATCATAACCTCTATATTCTAACTCTTGTAATCCGTCTAGTAAAATTTCTTTTTTCTCATTTTTCCCAAGGTATCCAATAATTCCACACATATTTTAATTCTCCGTTAATTCTTTTATAATTAGATTAGTATTATTGCAAAAGTTTCCATTCTTTTGGATTAAAAAAAGGTCATTAATTCTGTTCATTTTTGTGTGTATTTTTGCAGAGTTAATTTCGATTTTTAGGCTGTCAAATAGCTGAATAATATAAGCTAGTAAAGATTTTTGATCTAAGCAGTCGAGTTTCATTAATGCATTTTCTTTAGAATGATCACAATCAATGAAGATATCATTTTTTAGGATTTTAGGTTTTTTTATTGTTAAAGGGTGTATTTTTGTTAAGGCCTCAATAATTAATTCACTTAGTAAAGGATAGTCTTCTACTTCAGTAGTTTGGGAAAAATCAATTCGAAAATACTTAATTCCTGAAAAGAGTTGATAAATATCCATATTAACAATTTCTAAATGAGAAAGTTTTTGAAGTAAGAAACTAAGGTCTAAATTATTTTTTCGCCAAATTTCAATGGTTAAGAACTTTTTAGTTCTAATAAGAAAGTCATATTCTTTAAGTTCTTGGGCTCTCTTGACAATAGGCACAATATGCTGAGGAGTATTTTTAATAAAAAACATGTCTGATTGTATGTTTAGTGTTTTTTTCTGTAAACTTTTAGCTAAAAGTGCAAAAGATGTGTTTCGTTGAAGTTGTTTCTCTTTTTTAACACGTTTAGAGGTTTCTTGTAAAAGTCTTATGTTGGAAATACCTAAAGAGGCTTGTTTGTAAAGGGTATTTATAAGTCTTGCAGAAAAATCATTGTAAATAGGAGTACCGACACCATTCATGTCAGCATAAGTTAAGATATAAATATAGTCAAGCTCTTTTTGGGTCTGAAAGTGAGCTGAGAATTTTAAGATAACTGATTCTGAATGCAAATCTTCTCTTTGTGCCGTGATGCTCATAAGTGTATGATATAAAATAAGATTTTTTCCTATTTTAATTTCTTCTTCAGAACAGTTTAGCCATTTTCCAAAACCTTTAAAAAGGACAGTTCCTACTTCAGAGTGATTTTTTCTTCGACCTTTTCCAGCATCATGTATGAGGACAATGGCTTTTATGAATACTTTTTCATGACTTGTTAGCTTGTCATGGAGGTTTTTGACTCTTTTATCTTGGATATTTTCTAAGGCTTCAATGCATTTAACGGTGTGAATGCCTACAGCAAATTGATGATAGCCATCAAATTGGGGAAGATTTATAACTTTTTTTAAATAAGGAATGGTATAACCGAGTAATTGAGTATCTATCAAAGTACTTAGGACTAAATGGCTTTGTGTTTTTTCAAATATTTTGTAAATGATTGCATAAATATCTTTTTTAACAGTAACTTCTCTATGGCAATACCTAAGGGCTTTTAGAAAAGTAGGGTGCACTGGAAATTGTTCATTTGGAGCGAGTGCTAACTGTTCTAAAAGTTCATAATAGGAACTCTTTTTTTTTGGTATTAACATCTCTTTTTTACTGTAATGGTTACTTAATTCATCTATCCAAATAATACTATACAGTTTGATTATTTTAAGGCAAGAGATAACTTTTCGTGAGAATTTCATATGTTTTTTAGGATCATCATAACCTAAGTATTTTGCAACTTGAGGAATGAGGTCTAATCGTAATTTGTCTTCTTTTCTTCCAGAAGCAAGATGCAAGGCTGAACGAACTTTAAATAAAAAATAAAGAGCATCCTTGAACTCTTCATAATCTTTTTTATTAATAACTTTTCCTTCAAGTTCAGAGATGTTATTAATATTATATAAAATGTTTCCAATCCAATAAACTAAATTTGCATTTCTAAAACCACCTTCTCCCTCTTTTAGATTTGGTTCCATAGTCATAGGATATTTTTTATGGAGTATTTTCATTTCTTCAATTTTTGCTCTAATAAATCCTTCTTGATTGTCTTGACGTATACGTTGGAGTTCATTTTGTGTTTGTCCCCAAAGTTGTTTAGAACCTTCAATAAAACGAGACTCTATCATCGAAGTTTTAATGGTAATATCTGTTTTGGAAACTTCAAACAGTTCATTGACTTCATGCACACGATGACCTAGTTTTAACCCAGCATCCCAAAGTATGTAAAGAATTTTTTCAATCATTTCTTTGGTGTTATAACCAGGAACTTCTTTATAAACAATCATAAGGTCAATATCAGAATAGACACAGAGTTGTTCTCGTCCATAAGAACCTAGTGCTATTAAGGTAATGGGTAAGGTACTTTTGAAAGGCATGTATGTGCCAAACATTGAACGCATAGCTACCTTGTAAGTCATTTTTAAGATGGTGTCAATTTTTTTAGTATGTTTGACAAGAAAGTTCTTACCATTGTTTTGGCTAAAGCTCTTTTCTAGTGTTCCAAAATAGGCTTTAATATCTTGTTTAAGCAGTTTTGAAACTTCAAAATCAGATGCATTTTCATGAAGTAAATTTTCTATTTTTATTTTTAAATCTTCCATGTTGTATAATAGCGTAAAACTCTACGCTATTCTTAGATAGCTAATGTTAAAATATAGACAATTAATAAATAAGAGATAAAAATGACCCAAAAACTTTATTTAAATAAATTAGAAACTTTAAAAAAGTGGGCTTATGCTTACTATGTAGATGACAATCCAATTGCAACGGATGAAGAGTATGATGTACTGTATCATGAAGTTTTAGATTATGAAACAGCCAATCCTAATGAGGTCGCTGAAGACTCTCCAACCAAAAGAGTAGGGGGCGTGGTACGGGATGAGTTTTCCAAAGCGACCCACATAAAACGTATGTGGAGTATGGAAGATGTTTTTAATACCGAAGAAGTTCAAGAGTGGTTAGATAGAACGGTTAAAAATGTAGGGGTAACACCCTATTTTTGTGAACCAAAGTTTGATGGTGCGAGTATGAATCTTCTTTATGAAAATGGAAAGTTAGTTCGTGCCATCACTAGGGGTGATGGTGTCATAGGGGAAGAGGTTACCGACAATGTTCGTACCATTCGTTCTGTTCCCTTAAGCATAGACTATCAAGGTCAAATCGAAATTCGTGGTGAAGTGGTCATTCGAAAAGATGATTTTGACATCATTAATAAAGAGCGAAAAGCAGAGGGTGAAAATACCTTTGCCAATCCACGAAACGCAGCAGCAGGAAGTCTGCGTCAGTTAGACTCTAGCATTACAGCAAAGCGTCGTTTGGTCTTTTACCCGTGGGGACTTGGAGAGAATAACTTAACCCAAGTAAACCTTTCTGAAAAGATGGATTATGTTTACAGTTTAGGATTTTTAGCACCTCCTTTTGTAAAAGCTTGTAGCACCATAGAAGAGATAGAAGCATTTTATCATTTTCTTATAGCAAATCGTGATGAGATTCCAATGATGATGGACGGAATGGTGGTTAAGGTAGATGACACGGTCAAACAAGAACAGTTAGGGTATACGGTGAAAGTACCAAAGTGGATGTGTGCCTATAAGTTTCCAGCTTTAGAGAAAGTAACCAAAGTCAATGCCATTACCATTCAAGTTGGAAGAACAGGGGTACTCACGCCTGTAGCAGAAGTTGAGCCTGTAGACTTAGAAGGAGCCATGATTGCCCGTGCGACTTTACATAACTACGATGAAATAGAACGAAAAGGTCTTAAAGCAGGGGACTCAGTTATTTTAATTCGTTCTGGTGATGTTATTCCTAAGATTACAAAAGTATTGGCTGACAGACGAAATGGTCATGAGGTTGATATTATCCGTCCAACAGCTTGTCCGACTTGTGGTTCTGAAGTTCTGGATGAAGGTACATTAATCAAGTGTCAAAATATGGACTGTCCTGATAGAGTAGTAGCTTCGATTAAATATTTTGCTAGTAAACAATGTATGAACATTGATGGATTAGGTGGAAGTATAGTTGAACAACTTGTTGAAGCAAATATTATTAATAATATTATGGACTTATATAAAATTCAATACGATGATTTAGTTGGACTTGAAGGTTTTAAAGAAAAAAGTATTAATAATTTACTATCTAGTATTGAAGATACAAAAGGGGTGGAGTGTTGGAGATTTTTAAAATCTTTAGGTATTGAACATATTGGAGAGGTAGGAAGTAAATCAATTTGTAATACAGTAGGGATGTATCACTTACATATTCCAAGAGAAATTCTCTTAGGACTTGATGGATTTGGTGTAGAGATGGTGAGTGGATATATTAATTTTATGGCTTCTAACGAAAAGTTTGTTCAAGATTTAATAGAAATCATAAAGCCATCTGAAGAAAAAATATCTAAATCATTGAATAAACATGAAATTATCAATTCTTTATTTAAGGTACCTAGTTTAGGAACTGAGACATTAAAAAGTATATATAATAGGTTAGATTTCTATCATTTAAGAATGATTGCAGAAGAAGAGATTATTTTAAATAAAGATAACAAGCCTATACGGGAAAATGCAAAAATACTATTTAATAAATCCTTTATATTAAATGAAGATAGATATAAAGAACTTTTAAATTTTTTTACATTAAAAAAAGAAAGATTAGAACAAGCAATTATTACAGGTGAAATTTTAACAATTAAATATATGGAGGGGACACAACCGAGTACTTTAAGAAAAGTAATTCCTAGAAATGTTTTTAGTAATACTTTATTTGCATATCATCAAAATAGACTTAAAACTTATTTTATTGATGAGTTAGTTATTGCGAATAATAATAGTTCAGGTGATTGGTATGATGAAAATAGAATTGAATTCTATAAAAGTGAGTATGAGATTCCAAATCTTAAAGAAATAGACATAGACTTTTTAGTTAATTTTGCAGATAGAGGAAATATGGCTATTCATGGATTAGGAAAAGATAGTATTAAAAAGCTATTTAATTTAAATATATTAACAAGTATTGATGATATATACTCTTTGACCTTAGAGAATCTTCAAAAAGTAAAAGGGTTTGAGGGGCAAAGAGGTATTGATATTATTACTTCAATTGAAGGAAGTAGACAATGTGATTGTTGGCGTTTTTTAAGTGCATTAAAAATACCTCTTTTTGCAGAAGCTAGTGGTAAATTAATTTGTGATGAATATGGATTAGACTTTCTTGATTTAACTTATGACCAAGTAAGAAGTATTAATAGTTTAGGAGAAGAAAGAGCTAATACTTTTCATAGTTACATGACAAAAAATAAGTTGATAGTAAAAAGATGGATGAATATAGTTCAGCCTCTTCAGAAAGAGAAAAAGGCAATCAAACTAAATCCATTTAAAGACAAAACACTTGTCTTAACTGGTTCAATGTCTGAAAGTCGAACTAAAATTAAAGAAATGTTAGAAGAACTTGGAGCTAAAGTTAGTGGGTCGGTTAGTAAAAGTACAGATTATTTAATTTATGGAGAAAAAGCAGGTTCTAAATTAACTAAAGCAGAGAGTTTAGGAGTAAAAACTTTAACAGAAGAAGCGATGCGAGATATGCTATAATAATTCAAAATAACAAAAAGGAAATTCAAAATGATACAAGCAACGATCGATAATAGTGTGATTGAAACCTTTTTATATGAAAAATTTAATGGTGATCAAAAAAAGATTACCAGTTATATTAATGATTTTTTATATACCTATTTACCTAAAGGTGAAAATAGTATGAACATTGAGGCAGATAGAAAAAGGTTTTATGAAACCTATAAACGAATGCAAAGTGGTACAGAAAAAATGTTGACAGAAGATGATGCAGATAGAGATATTGAAAGCTTTTTAAAGACCTTATGAAAATAGTTAAAACAGAAACTTTTCAAAAGTCACTTAAAGAGATTTTAGAATATATAGCGAATGATAAAAAGAGTGCAGCAATAACATTTAATAGAGATTTAAACAAGAAAATAAAAGCACTCAAAAATTTTCCTTTTATGTATCATAAATCCTATTATTTTGATGATGAATACATTCGTGATTTGACACATAAGGGATATAGTGTACCTTATGAAGTTAATTTAGATAAAGAGGCTATTTCAATTATTGGTATCACAAAATATAAGACTCCTGATTTTACATAGTAATATTTAGCTAAAATACCACAATTATTTAAGAAGGTATAACATTGAAGTGTGAACATTTTGG